>DASSMT010000320.1:0-46857 GCA_035688655.1 Polyangiaceae bacterium
AGAGTGAAGGCCGTGCGCAGGTGATCTTGATCGAGCCGTCCCCGGAGGACTGCATCCTGTTCATGTACAACCCGGCCAGCTTCGATGCGCGCCGCGCGATTTTGGAATACGCGTATCGGCACACACGCGCCGAGCTCGCCAAATCCTTCGCCTCCGAAGACAGCGTGCTCGTGCGCGCAGGCCTCGGCCCGCGGCCCTCGCCCAGCTCGGCGCTGCCAGTGAGCTCGGTGTAGCGTGTTCAAAGCGCGTGCAGAGCTATGGCTCCTTGCCAGCGCGCTGAGCGTGGCTTCGTGCAAAAAGCCGTATCGCGTCGGTGAATACGTGCTGGTCGACTGGGAAGAGAATCGCCCGTTTGCCGCGTACATCACGGAGAAAGTCGGCGGCGCGCGCTACCGCGTGCACTTCGATGGCTACGACTGCGACCAAGAGGTCAATTTCGAACGCATCAAAGGCCGTGTGGAAGGACCCGTGCCGCCGCCCACACCCGGCAAGCTGCCCTGTGCGCACGTGACGCCCGCTGCCAGCGGCTCCGCACCCGCGATCACTCCCGCTCCATTCAAGCCCAATGATCACGTGCGCGTGACCTGGCGCGGCACGATCTACTCCGCCACGGTGCTGCAAGTGGTCGCCAAAGATCGCTTCGTGGTCCACTACGAGGGGCTCGAGTCCGCGTGGGACGAGACAGTGGGGTTGGATCGGATCGTCGGGCGTCGGCCCTGAAAAGGGCTTGCAGAACGAAGCACTTGCCCTAAAACCTTGCTCGATGAGCCTCGTCTCGCGGATCAAAGGCAACGGTCCCAGCGGCTTCGGCTACGGCACCACGGCAGAAGTCGTCACGCAGGGGATCTCGCTCAAAGACAAGCAGTTTCTGGTCACCGGCAGTACCTCCGGGCTGGGCATCGAAACCGTGCGCGTGCTTGCGCAACGCGGCGCGCGCGTGTTCGCGACCGGACGGACGAAGGAGAAAGTGCTGAGCGCGCTCGGTCGCATGCCGGGCACCATCGTTCCGCTCGAGTGCGAGCTATCCGAGCCGAAGTCGGTGCGGGCCTGCGTCTCTTCTTACGCGCTCGAGAGTCAGGGCAGACCGCTCGACGGCATCATCGCCAATGCCGGCGTGATGGCGTTGCCCACTTTGGAGCTTACGCACGGCTACGAGCGCCAATTCTTCACCAATCACATCGGTCATTTCTTGCTGATCACCGGGCTCTTGCCCGCGCTCGCGGAGAAGGCGCGGGTCGTCGTGCTCAGCAGCGACGCACACCGCATGGCGCCCAAGGCAGGCATCGAGTTCGACAATCTGTCCGGGCAAAAAAGCTATTCGCCATGGCGGGCGTACGGCCAATCCAAGCTTGCCAACTTGTTGTTCGCCAAACAGCTGGCCAAGCGTTTGGCGAGCGCCGGCTCGGGGGTGACCGCGAACGCGCTGCACCCGGGGGTGATCGTGTCCGGTCTGCAGCGAAGCATGCCCGCGTTCCAGCGCTGGAGTATGGCGGTGATGTCGCCCATCGCGCTCAAGAGCATCGCCGAGGGCGCGGCCACGCAAGTGTATGTGGCCACTCGTCCCGAGCTCGATGGCGTGAGCGGTGAATACTTCGCGGATTGCAACATCGCTCGACCGAGCGAGCGCGGCAGAGACAGCGCACTCGCCGAACGGCTCTGGCAAGAGACGGAGCAGATCGTGGCCAAGTTCAGCTAGCCTTTCGTGCGAGGCCGCTCACGGGGCGGGCGGCGCGAAGGCGGGCTCGCCGGGCATGTGGCCCATGCTGCGCCAGGCTGAGAGCAAGGCGCCGCGGTCTCGATCGTCGAAGACGTACGGATCGCGATCCGCGCTTTGCTTGGCGTAGCCCACCCAAAGCGCTGCCGCGCGCGCGTCGCCGAGTGCCAAGTGGGTGAGCCCGCGATAAAGCGCGTAGTTCGCGAAGTCCCGCGGGCTCAGCTGGCGGGCGGCCGGCTCGGCAGCGCGGAATTGGGCCGCGGCCGTCGGGTATTGCGCCTCGGAGTAAGAATCCATCGCGTCCGAAAAGGCGGAATGGCAACCCGACACCAGCAACAGGAGAGTCAGCCAACGCATTTTCTCTTGATCGGTCGGGGCTCGGCCGAGTTGCTAACGAAGCACTTCGCTAAGCAGCGGTGTGCGCGGGCCTTCAGTCGGCGACAGCCCGGCGGCCCTCATGTTAGCATATGAACATGGCGGACCATACGGCAACCATGCTGGCGGCCAACCTGCGCCGGCTGCGCGAGCGCCGCAAACTGACGCAGCAGGATCTCGCCGAGCGTTCGGGGGTACCGCGACCCACCCTCGCGCACCTGGAATCCGGTGACGCCAATCCCACGCTCAGCGTGTTGGTTCGCGTGGCCGAGGCGCTCGGGACGAGTATCGAGGAGCTGATTGGGCGCGTCGAGCCCGCGGTCACGCTCCACCTTTCGAAGTCCTTGACCGAGCAGCGACGCGGTAAAGCGCGCGTCGTCGACTTGGCGCCAGCGGCATTTGCCGGGCTCTCCTTTCAACGGGTCGAGTTACCAGCCGGTGCGCGCTTCGATGCGGCGCCCGAAGCGCGCACGGGTCGCTGTTTCGTCACGTTGGAGGCCGGAGAGCTCACCCTCGAGGCTGGCGGCGAAACACATCGTCTCAATCGCGGCGATGTCGCGGCAATCCTGCGGGAAGTGGGCCACCGCTGGATCAATTCGGGACGCGCCCACGCGGTGATCTATGCCGTCACTGAAGGTGCGGCTGCTAGCTGAAAATGGCTGGTTTTGGGGATGGGGCCCCAAGACTCAAGGGTGGGGCCCCGCTGAATTTACTTCAGCGGGGCGGGGGTGACGCGCTTCGCGATCCCCGCAGGGGGAAAACCCCCGATGAGAGAGGGTTCGGCCGCGGGCTGAACGGCGGTAAATACGCCCGCGCCTTGCGTGTGCGGCGGTTCCAGGCTAGCGATGCGCCGCCAAATGTCCGCTGACAAGCTTCGAAACATCGCCATCATCGCTCACGTCGATCACGGCAAGACCACTTTAGTCGACGCCATGTTGCGTCAAACCGGCGTGTTCCGGGCCAACGAGGCCGTGGCCGATCGCGTGATGGACTCGAATGATCTCGAGCGCGAGCGCGGCATCACGATTTTGGCCAAGCACTGCAGCGTCAAATACAAAGACTACACGATCAACATCATCGACACGCCCGGCCACGCCGATTTCGGTGGTGAGGTCGAGCGCACGTTGAAGATGGCGGACGGCGTGCTGCTCTTGGTGGATGCGGCCGAAGGCCCGCTGCCGCAGACGCGCTTCGTGCTGTCCAAGGCCCTCGAGCTCGGCATGACGGTGATCGTGGTGATCAACAAGATCGATCGCCAAGACGCGCGCCCGGACGACGTGTTGAACGAGGTGTTCGACTTGTTCTGCGAGCTCGAGGCGAGCGACGAGCAGTCGGAATTCCCGACAATCTACGCCATCGGCAAAGAGGGGATGGCCAAGCGCTCGCTGACCGATACTTCGACCAACCTCGAGCCGCTGATGGAGACCATCGTCAAGCACGTGCGCGCGCCCAAGGTGGACGAAAATGGGCCCCTGCAGGCGTTGGTGCACAACACCGAGCATGACGAGTACGTCGGTCGCTTGGCGATCATCCGCATCAATCGCGGCAAGCTCGCGGTCAACCAGAACGTGGCGCTGATCGGCGAGAAGAGCACCACGAACGTGCGCATCAGCGCGATCTTCAGCTTCGAGGGCACGAAGCGCGTCAAGGTCGACTCGGCCGAGGCCGGCGACATCGTCGCGCTCTCGGGCATGGAAGACGTGCAGATCGGCGACACCATCAGCGCGGTAGACAAGCAAGAGGCGCTGCCTCGCATCACCGTGGAGGAGCCGACGATCAAAGTCAGCTTCCTGGTGAACAGTTCGCCCTTCGCAGGCAAATCCGGCAAATGGGTGACCTCACGCCACGTGCGCGAGCGCCTGTACAAAGAGGCGATGAAGAATTTGGCGCTGCGCGTGGAAGACACCGCAGAGCCGGACACGTTCTTGGTCTTTGGTCGCGGCGAGCTGATGCTCGCCATTTTGGCCGAGACCATGCGCCGCGAGGGCTACGAGTTCTCGCTCGGCATGCCCGAGGTCGTGGTCAAAGAGATCGACGGCGTGAAGTCGGAGCCGGTCGAGCTCGTGATCATCGACGTGCCCGATCAATACGTGGGCGCGGTCACGACCCGGCTCGGTGAACGCCGTGGCCAAATGATGAAGATGGCGAACCTCGGCTTTGGCCGGGCGCGCATGGAGTTCCGGGTGCCGTCGCGCGGCTTGATCGGTTTCCGTTCGGCATTCCTCACCGAGACCCGCGGGACCGGCCTGCTCAACTCCTTGTTCGGCGGTTGGATGCCGTACGCCGGGCCGATGTTGCGCCGTTCGAACGGCGCGATTGTCTCCGATCGCCAAGGCACGGCCACACCGTACGCGCTGTTCCACATTCAGCCGCGCGGCACGCTGCTGATCGAAGCCGGCACGCCCGTGTACGAGGGCATGATCGTGGGCGAGCACAACCGCGAAAACGATTTGGACGTGAACTGCGTGCGTGAGAAGAAGCTCACGAACATTCGCGCCGCCGGCAAAGACGAGAACGTGGTCTTGATCCCGCCGCGCAAGCTGACCATCGACGCCGCCCTCGAGTTCATCGATCGCGACGAGCTGGTCGAAGTCACTCCCGACCAAGTCCGCCTGCGCAAGCGCGTGCTCGACTGCAATCGCCGCCCGCGTCGCGACGGCGACAAAGCGGAAAAAGCCTGAGCCCCTGCGCAGGACTCTCGGCCGGCTTGGCAGCTACGCGAGAGTGAGCCAAAAATGCCGCATGCCGGTCACGCTGACTCCGGATTATTTCAATGAGCTCAGTCGTGACGGTCTGCCGGGACGATTGGGCATCGTCGTGACCGAGGTCGGCGTCGGCTTGCTGAAAGCCGAATTCGCGGTCGCGCGCTTCTTGTTGGCAGCGAACGGCTACATGCATGGCGGCAGCGTCGTGTCGCTCGCCGACACGTGCGCGGGCTACGGCGCGATTGCGAACCTGCCGGAGGGTGCGTCGGGTTTCACCACCATCGAGCTCAAGACGAACTACCTCGGCACCGCGCGCGAAGGTGTGGTCGAGTGCACCGCCATTGCCGTGCACCTGGGCCGGACCACGCAGGTCTGGGACGCGACAGTGCGTGCCCAAGGCAGCGATCGCTCGATAGCGCTGTTTCGCTGCACGCAGCTCGTGATGTATCCCAAGAAATGAGCAAATTCCCGAGCGCGAGCTCGGGCAGCGACTGACGGGAAAACTCCGGGCAGTTGCGTCGGGGGGGCGTTCGGGCATGCTCGGGGACATCCTGAGTCGGTTCGCTGATCCGTGTTGGTGGGTGCGCTTCGGCGCAGTGGGGGCGCTGGTACTGTGTGGTGCGCGCTCTGCCTCGGCATTTCCAAGCTCGCGGTTGGTCTACATGCGCGGGCCGGGCGCCGAGGATTGCCCCGATCAGACCGCGGTGCGCGATGCCGTGAGGAAGCGCTTGGGCTACGACCCGTTCTTCCCCAGCGCCGACAAGACCATCATCGCTCGCATCGAGCGCGACGCGGGCAAGCTGCAAGGCGTGGTCGAACTGGTCGACGAGCACGGCACTCAGGCCGGCAAGCGCGAGTTCTCTGCCGAGCAGGGCCAGTGCGAGCAGTTGGTGCACGCCATGGCGTTGTCGATCAGCATCGCCATCGACCCGAAGAGCGCCGAGACCTATGCTCAAGGTCCGGAAGACGTCCCTGCGCTCGATTCTACGGAAAATCAGCCGGATTCTGAGCTGAAGCCTGAACCTGCGAGTGCCCCGCCAGCAGCCGTCGCGCGCGCCGCGTCGAGCGGCGCTCAGCAGACGAAGCCTTCGCGTCAGCCGTCGCCCTGGCTTTGGTCGGCTGGGCTCGGCGGCACGGTGCAATTCGGCAGCCTGCCCCAGGTGGCTCCGGGCGTGACTGCGGTCGCTGCACTGCGCACTGGTAGCTGGTCGCTCGCGCTCGAAGGCGAGCTGGATCTGCCCGTGACGACGCAAGAGCAGGACGTCGAGCTCAGCACCTCGAGCGGCGCGTTGAGGCTTGCGCCGTGTGCGCACTTTCAGTTCTTGCGCGCGTGTCAGGTCACGGCGCTACGCTGGTACACGGCGACGGGCAGTGCGTCAGGTCTGGGCGGAACCGCTTTTGCGCTTGGGCTGGGGGCGAGGCTGGCGGGCGAGCTGCCGCTCAGCTCCACGTTCGGCGTGCTCGCTCATGGGGACTTGCTGCTGACGCCGCTGCCCGTACACCTCGTGAGTGAAGGCCACGAGCTGTGGAAAACGCCGATTTTTACCGGCGGGCTGGGGATTGTCGCAGTCGTGCATTTTCGATGACGGATCGCCGCCCGTCATCCCAATCCCCCCACGAGGTCCAGAGGTGAACGCCCCCGCAATACTCGCCGCTGGCGTCGAGCCCCTGAGCTTCGCCACCATCTTCGCGCGGGACCTGGGCTACGTCTGGACGTCGCTGCGCCGCTTGGGCGTTCCGAATCGCGATCTCGAGGACCTGAGTCATGACGTCTTCTTCCGAGTTTATCAACGCCTGGGCGAGTACGACCGTGAGCGGCCTTTTCGACCGTGGCTATTCGGCTTTTGCTTCCGCGTTGCCTCGGATTACCGGCGGCGCTTCGCGAACCAGCGCGAAATCCTGGGCGCCGAGCTCGAACCGCTCGATCCAGCGCCGGATGCGCTCGATCGCTTGCTGCAAGCGGAAGCGACGAGCCTCGCTCAGCTCGTGCTGCAAAGCTTGGAGCTCGACCGCCGCGCCGTGTTCGTCATGCACGAGATCGACGGCTGCCCCATCCCAGAGGTCGCAAACACGCTCGGCATCCCGCTCAATACGGCCTATTCACGCTTGCGCTTGGCGCGTGAGCAATTCGCTGACGGGCTCCGTCGAGAACGCCTGCGTCGAGGTGAACGATGAACGACTTCGATGAAGAGCTCGCGCAGCTGCGCGGCGAGGTCATCGTTCCGGATGCGGAAGCAACGCGCCGCGTCGCTGCTCGCTTGTCGCGCAGCATCGGCGCTCTCGGCGTTGGCCAGGCGAGCCCCGTGCCGGGAATGCCCGGGCTTCGCCCGCTTTCGCTCGTCACCAGCTTCGTAGTCGGTGGAATCGCGGGCGCGGCGTTGTATGGCGCGTTGCGCGCGCCGCGGGTCGAAAAGGTGTACGTCGAGCGGCCGTCTGCGTCGGTCCAGGCGCCCGTGACCAGCGCACCGCCCGTGGCTAGCGCGCCGCCCGCGACCAGCGCACTGCCGGAGGTAGCGCCTGCCCCGCGCCCGGCTGCGCTGACGCCCTCCGCAAGTGCCTCCGGTGAGCGACTCGCGAGCCTTGCCGAGCAGCAGGCCATGCTGGACGTGGCTCGTGCTGCTTTTGCTCGCAGTGACTACTCCGCGACCTTGAAGACGCTCGCCACGCACGCCGCGCGTTTCCCGAAGAGTGTGCTCGGTGAAGAGCGCGAGGCGCTACAGATCAAAGCGCTGGCAGCGAACGACCAGCTGACGCAGGCCCGTACGCTTGCCGCTCGCTTCCAGACGCGGCATCCGCAAAGCCTGCTCTTGCCGTCGATCAAGGACAGCGTGGGGACGATTCCGTGACGGAGCGCGACTGCGAAAGCCAATCATGGACAGGTGAGCCAATGATCGAAAACGCGGGAGCAAAGACGATGATGCGGGGGATCTATGCGGTGGTGGGAGCGATTGGACTGTGTGCGTGCTCGGGATCCATCGATGTGGGTCCCGGGGCAGGCGGAGCGCCGGCGAGCAACGGACTGGGTGGAGCGTCAGCGAGCGACGCGCTGGGCGGAGCGCCAGCGAGCAGCGATCCGGGCGGTGCACCCGCGGACGGCACGAGCGGCAGCGCCTCCGCCACGTGTACGAACGAAACGCCGTTACCCGAGTGGCCTTCCACGACGGGTTGCGCCAGCAGCGCCGACTTTCCGCTGGTTGGTCAGTGGCACGGTTACATCGAAAATCGGGCTGCGCCGTGGGACGAGCTGGTGCTGGACATTCAAGGCGCCAATAGCGAGGGATTGTGCGGAACGCTCACGGTGGGCAGTGGGCCGCCCCCTCCGCCCGCCAGCGATGGCCGGGAGGCATATCCCCCCAGCACGACTGTCATGCATGCGGTTACTCGGGGCGCCATACCTGGCTATGCGCTGACCTTGCTCGGTGGCAAGACCGACGGCGCTCGGGTTCGCTTTGGGGTCGCGACCGCCGAGGGATTCAAGAGCTGGTGTGAGTTACAAACCTCGTACTCGGCCGGCAGCGGGTGTGCGTGCATCACGGCGGGTTCGATCCAGCGGAGCGACGCCAGCAACGAATGCACAGTCACGGATAACAGCGGCGTTGTCCGGAATTTCACCTGCGCACAGGTGGACTTGTGCGCGTCGCATCTGTGCTCTTGCAATGCATCCGGCTGCAGCGCGGCCCAATCCGAAGGCTACGCGTTCGACCTAGTCGTCACCGGTGACACCATGCAGGGGAGTAACGCGCACTTCACGCGCTCGCCGTGAACGCCAAGAACCAGCGCTGGCAGCCGCCGGAGTGTGGCTGTTGGTATTGATGGTCACGCGCCACGATGCGGATCGTCAGAGCCTTCGGCGTCGCGGACGAAGAGCGGGAGCGCCGCCACTCGACGCCGAAGGCTGCGCCGCAAATGGTGGTCATTCGTGACCATCAATCAAAAAAAGGACACCCGGTTCGCTCGAAACCACAGTTCGAATTCGAACCATGGTTTCGAGCGCGAGCACGGGGCGTCCGCGAGCGTGATTTGCGGGACGTCGGCTTCCGCGGGGAAGCGTTGGCACTTCCGCGCGCTCGAAGGCGTCGGTTCCGGTGGGTTCGAGGGCGTCAGCCTTCGGTGCGCGAGAAGGCGTCAGCCTTCCGTACGATAGAAGAATTCTTCGCGCACGATCTTGCCGTTCTCGACGGTGAACAGGCCAATCTCGTCCATTTGGTAGCGGCGACCGCTGGGCTTGTTGGTCACATCGTAGTCGAAGCGCACGGTGAAGCGATTACCGTTCGGCCACGGTCCGTCGATCTTTGCGCTGTGGACCTCATGGTTGTCTACCCACTGCTTTCCCTTTTCGGCGATGGCTTTGAGCCCTTTGGCTTCGATCGGAAAGCCCGGCATGGCGACGGCCTCGATGCTGACCGTGTCCGGCGAGAACAGGGTCTCGCGGATGGTCTGGTGTTGATCGGCCTTGCAGAGCTCGACGTACTTGTTCGCGATCTCGAGTGTGCTCATGGGTTGCCCTCCTGGTTGGTCTCCTTACCTGAGACACGCGCTTCGCGCCGTCAATTGTGGCGCCGCGGTCGTCTCGGCTTTCCTGACATTCAGGTGTCAGGTTAGGAGCAGCAATTTTCACACAACTGCGCTCGAGCCTCGCCCGATGTTCGTCAAATGGCGAACAGATTGGGTTTGGTGCTGGTGATGGTCGTCTCGTGCTGGTGCGGCTTATTGGCCGAGGCTTGTAGCGGGTCAAAATCGTGCGTCGAGTCTCGCTCTTGCCCCACCGAGCCGCCAGAGCCAGCGGCGGGAGCCGCCGGTGAAGATTCGGTCGCAGACGCGGGCTCGAGCGGCGATGGCGGGAGTGCGGGTTCGGTCTCTGACGGGGGGAGTGGCGGAGAGGCAGCCATGGGCACGGCCTGCGCGAGCGACGCCGAGTGCGATGATCATTTGCGCTGCAATGGCAGCGAGATCTGCCGTTTCGGCGGGTGCCGGGCGGGGTTTACGATTCGCTGTGAGAACGCGGCCACCTGCGTCGAAGGCACGAGTCAAGACCCCTGCAGCTATCCGGATTCGAGCCCTTGGTTGGTGTATGAGGCGGACGAAGACACGCCGGCGGTCGACGAACTGTACGCGGTCAAGGAATCGCTGCTCGGCGTTCAACGCCCGATCAAGATCAGCGCGCCGCTGCCCAACGCTCCGACCGAGCATCCGACTCCGTACACCTTCGAATGGTCGGCGGACGGGCGATGGGTGCTGTTCGGTTCGACCCAGAAGAATGACCAAGTTTCCACGCGCTACTACGCGGTGCGCATGGACGGAGGGATGCCGCAGCGGCCCATCGAGCTGACCCACGGCTTGCCCTCCGTCCAATACGTGCGCTGGTCGCCCACGGGGCATGAGGCATTGTTCGTGGGCGGCGAGGGAAGTCTGTATTGGCTGCACCTGAGTGAGGAGGGCTTGGTCTCCGCGGTGCGGCTCAACGGGGCCGGTCATTTCGTCCACTCCGCCGCGTGGCTCAATAATCGCACGGTGGTGTATTGGACCACGGACTACGCGGTGTACCAGGTTCCCGTCGGCTCGAATCCAGCGCCCGCGCCTTCGCCTTTCGCGCGGAGCAACGGGTCGTTCACCTCGGACTGGGGGTATCCGTCACCGGACGGCGCTTGGCTGGTTCTCGAGAGCATTGACCGAACGGATTGGCTAGCCAATGTGGCGACCAGTCGCGTGCAGCTGATTGCTCCGGACCCGTACCTGGCTTGGCAATTTTCTCCCAATTCGCGCTACCTCGTCTATGCCACGTCGCCGAAGGTTGCCAGCCAAGCGGAGGTCTATCTGATGGATCTCCAGAAGCCCGGACTTCCAGTCACCGCGATCGACGTCGTTGGGGTCTCTTCGGGCAACGCGCTCGGCACCTGGCCGCCCGATTCCTCGTTCTTTACCTACTTCAGCGAGGGCGGTAACGGCCACAAACGCATCAGGGGTTACGACGTATTGAGGATGGAAAAATTCGACGTCGGCTACGAGGTCGGGGTCAACGAACGCGCTGTGGGATTTGGTCCCGATCATGCGAGCGTGCTGTACTCCCTCGAAGAAACGGACCGTCCCACGGACCTGTACGGGTTCGACCGGGAGGGCACCGCAGAGTATTACGACGATGATGCTGCGGGCAGGCCGTATGTCTCGGCGGAGTTCGCCCCCGACGGCTCGGCTGCATTGTATTTGACCAGCGTTCGAGTGGGCGACGATTCACTGACTGACATGGTCTATCAAGATCGGCGCAGTGCGCGTGTAGCCCCATCCGTGCGCGTGCCCGGAGATGGCCCAATCTACGGCTGCTTGGAGGACTTCGCTCCGGACTCGAAAGGCTTCGTCTACTACCGGTTTGCACCGGACGGTGCTCGAGTGCTGTATTGGATCGATATCACGAAGCAAGTGATGGCCAAGCCGCTGCAGATCAGCGGCCAAGGCCGGGTGCAGTTTTGCCGCTGGCAACCGGTGGTGAAAGCTACAAACTGAGCTCGTTTTCGGCGAACTCCGCGTACTGTGCGGCCTCGCGCTCTTCGCGGGCGCGTTGGGCCTTCACGCGCGCGAGCTCTTCACTCACGCGGTCGAGCAGGGCGGTGGTCGTGGAGCGATCGAGCGCGGAGATGGTCGCGGCGTTCGGCTCGGCTTCGAGCCCGGCGAGCTCTTCGGGCGAAACGCGGTCGATCTTGTTGTACACGCGGAGCTTCGCGGTGCGGTCGAGATCCAGCTCACTCAGGATTTTGGTGGTGGTATCGACGTGCTCGCCCTGTTCAGGATCGGAGGCGTCGACCACTTCCAGAATCAGATCGGCTTCGGTGGCTTCTTCGAAGGTGGCTCGGAAGGCGGCGAACAGGTCTTTGGGCATGCCGCGGATGAAGCCCACGGTGTCGGTCAAGACCACCTCCGAGCCATCCGGCAGGGTGAGCTTTCGCGCGCGGGTGTCGAGCGTGGCAAACAGCTTGTCTTCGGCCAATACGCCGGCGTCCGTCAGTGTGTTGAGCAGCGTGCTCTTACCGGCATTGGTGTAGCCGACGATCGCCACCACGGGCACGTCACTCTGGGCGCGGCGCCGCCTTCGTTCCGAGCGCTGCTTCTCCAAATGCTTGAGCTCTTTTTCGAGGCGATTGATGCGATCGCGCGCGCGGCGGCGGCCGATCTCGAGCGTGGTTTCGCCGGGGCCTCGGCCGCCGATCCCGCCGGTCAGGCGGCTGAGCGAGTCGTCCTTCGCGCCCAGGCGCGGCAGCGTGTATTTCAGCTGCGCGAGCTCGACCTGCAATTTACCGTCGCGAGTTTCGGCGCGCTGGGCGAAAATGTCCAAGATCAATTGCGAGCGATCCAAGACCTTGAGGTCGGTCTTGCCGGCGATGCCGTGCGCTTGCGCGGGGTTCAAATCACAGTCGAAAATCAGGGTCTCTGCGTCGAGATCGATGGCCCGCATCACGACGTCTTCCAGCTTGCCTGGGCCGATCACGAACTTCGGATCCGGCTGATCGCGCAGCTGGATGATGGTGTCGGCGACCTCCACGCCCGCGGTGCGGGCCAGGCTATCCAGTTCGCCCAGGCGCGATTTGGCGCGTTGCATGGCGCCGCCGCGACGCTTGTCGCCGACGTGGATCAAGATCGCGCGGCCGTCTTTGGCGGTGACGGTGCGCGTGCGCTCTTGCTGCGCGAACTCTGCCTCGAGCGAGCCGATCAGCTCGGCGAAGTTCGGCTCTTGTTGACCGTAGGGTACGGGACCCACGACCTCGTACGGCGTGCCTTTGCCTTCGAAGGTGGGCGTGTTGTAGGCGTAGCTGAAGCGCTGTGGTTCGCTCGCCGGGTTGAGCAGCACGGCGGCCACGAGATCGAGGCGCAGGCGCGTCAAGTCGACCAAATCATCCTTGGTCAGCGGTTCATTGAACAGGTGCGTGTGCACCAGACGCAGGGCGCGGAAGCGTCCCTCGGCGGCGCGCAGGCGACCGATGTCGGGCAACATCAAGCCCGTGGCATGGCCCACGATCACGTAATCGACCTGGCCGGAGCGGTGCACCAAGGCACCGACCTGGCGCCGCGATTCGCGCGAGGCGTCGGCCAGGGAGCGCACCAGCTCCGGCGTCGCGATGCGGTCGATCGGGACGCGGCGCCGGTAAATGCGCTCGAGGGTTTTGATGGCGCTCGGGGAAAGGCCGGTGGTGTTTCCGTACAGCTCGGGCATGCAGGGGGCGCGCAGCGCAGGCCTAGGTTAACACGCTTTTGTCGAGCTATCGACCCGGTGGGGGCCGCAAATCTCGTCAATGCGTCCCGGGCCTGAGGCATAGTCCGGGCGCATGGCGCTTTTGACAGAGCTTTCGCTTTCTTCCGTGAAGCCGCTCGGCAAACTCTTCGACTTGGACGTGTGCGCGATCGAGCCCCTCAGCGCGGGTTCGGTGAACTCCAATTTTCGGCTCACCGATCGCGCGGGGAACAGCTATTTCGCCCGCCTGTACGAGGAGCAAGATCAAGCCGGCGCGGCGCGCGAGCATGCCTTGGTCGCTGCCTTGGACGACGCGGGCGTGCCCGTGGTGCGCGGCCTGCGCACTAAAGACGGCAGCTCCCTGGCGGATTTCGAAGGCAAGGCGTTTGCGGTGTTCCCGTGGGTCGACGGTGAGATCCTGTGCCAAGCCCGAGTCACGCCGGCCGCGTGCCATGAGCTCGGCGCAGCGCTGGCACGCGTGCATCTGTGTTCTGCGCTCGCTCCCGCGCTGCCCGCGGGGCGTTTCCGGATTCCGGATTTGCGCGAGCGTCTCGAGCGTGTGGAAGCGGCCGGGCGCGCGTCGCTCTTGCCCGCCGTGCGTACGATTCGCGAGCGCCTCGACCATTATGAAGCGCAGCGAGCGCCGGGGCTGGAGCAAGGCATTTGTCACGGCGATTTGTTCCGCGACAACGTGCTCTGGCAAGGTTCGAAGCTGCGAGCGCTGCTCGACTTCGAAAGCGTCTGTCTCAATAACTTCGCCTATGACTTGATGGTGACGGTGCTGGCCTGGTGTTACGGCAGTGAATTCGAGCTCGGTTTGGTGCAAGCGCTGTTCGATGGCTACCGTGGCGTGCGCCCACTTCCAGCGGCCGAAGTCGCGGCGCTGCGCAGTGAAGGTGCGATCGCGTGCTTGCGCTTCGCCACCACCCGGCTCACTGATTTCTCTTTGCGCGTCCCCGATGGCAGCCCACCGCTGCGACAATTTGCGCGCTTTCTGGCGCGCATGGCCAGCATCGAAGGCGGCGCGCTGGACGGCTGCATTTCGTCACTCGAGGTCTGAGCATGCCGAGCATTCCTGGCCCCGAAGGCGCGATCGCCTTCACGCGCGACGCCTCCGGGTATCCCTCGGTGAAGGCCCGAGATCTGAAAGAAGGCACTTTCGCGCTCGGCTACCTGCACGCGCGCGATCGTTTGGTGCAAATCACGCTCACCGGGATGGCCGCGCGCGGTGAGTTGATGAGCGTGCTCGGTGACGTGCCGATCGCGCGCTTGATCGACTTCAGCTCGCGCGCCTTGGGCTTGGGGCGTGCAGTCAAAGAGCAGGTTGCACAGTGCACCCCCGAGAGCCAGGAGTTGCTCGCCGCGTACGCAGCGGGTTTCAACGCCGGCGCGCGAGCGCGCGGCTATCCGCTCTTGCTGCGCTTGATGGGCGTGCCGCGCGCGCCGTTCACTGCCGAGCGCGTGCTCGAAGTCTATCGCTTCGTGACCTATTTCGGGCTGACCAGCATGACCGTGTCGACCGAGCTGGTGATTGCGGAGCTGGCCGCCCGCGGCGCGCCGCGCCGGCTGTTCGATCGCTTGCTGGGACCGAACGCGCAGGGCATCGATCTCGAGGCGCTGAAGGAGCTGCGAATTCCGAAGGCGCTGTCATTCTTCGAGCTGGGCTCGGGGGGCTCCACGCAAGCCGGCTCGAACGCGTTTGCCGTTTCTGCGCAGCGCTCGAGCACCGGTGGCGCGCTGCTCAGCGGCGAGTTCCATATGGAGGTGGGCAAATTCCCGCCGCTGCTCTACGCGGCCGATCTCGTGTTCGCGGACGACTCGTACTTGTGCGGCATCACCATTCCGGGCTGCCCCTGGTTTGCAGCGGGCCGCACGCCGCACGTGGGCTGGTCCTACACCTTCGGGCATGCCGACAACGTAGACTTCATCTGCGAGCGGGTGCAGCGAGGGGAGTACCTGCGTGAGGGGCGCTATCGGCCGCTTTCGCGGCGTGAAGAGGTCGTGGCCATCAAGGGCAAGGCCAGCGAAACTTGGGCGTTTCACGAAAATGATCGCGGGACCGTGATCGGCGACGTGAGCGGTGAAGCACATTTGCCGTGCGTGCGCGTGACCGGCATCGAGCGCGCCCACCGCGCGTTCTCCGCCGCGACGCGCATCACCGCCTGCCGCACGGTCGATGACTTGTTGGACGTGCAGCGCGAGATCCAGAGCGTTTCGCTGGAAGCAATTTTGGTCGACGCGCGTGGCGACATCGCCAGCATCGTGACGGGCACGATCGACCAACGGCCCGCCGATTACAGCGGGGCCTACCCCCAGATCGGGCCGAGCTTGAGCGTCGAGCTGCCCGAGCCGGTGCCCGAAAGCGACCGGCCGATCGCGCTCCGCCCTGCGACCGGGGTGATCGTCTCTGCCAACCAGGGTGGACACGGCCCGCATCGAAAACGCTGGTGCACGTTCCCCGAAGCTCCGTATCGCTTCGAGCGTATCAACGAGCTGCTCGCGCAGCGCAAGATCCACCATCCGTTGACGCTGCTGCGCATCGCGTACGATACGCTCGATCTCAGCGCCCGCCGCCTGCTGCCGATCTGGGCGCCGCTGTTGCCCGAACATCCGCTGGCCCACGCGCTGGTGGCCTGGGCCGAGGAGCAAGCCGATCGCTCGCTCGTCAGTCTTTTCAACAAGCTCTATGAGGAGATTTGTTTTCTGCTGCTCGAGCAAGATCTGTCGCGCACCGATGCGCGGCGCATGCGCGAGTGGTCGGCGACCGCGCTGTATCAAGACCAGCTCGACCGGGTGTTGTCACTCGAGTGCCCCGAGCTGCTCAGTGAGGCCGAGCTCCGTGAGTTGCTGCGCGTCGCGTTCGAGGTTTCCGTCGCCGAACATGCGCAGCACGACATTCCGGTGCGCACCCGCTTCTCGCACCTGGTCACGCGCGGCCGTTCACCGGCTTTTCTCGGCTTCGATTCGCCTCCGGTCGAGCTGCCCGGCAGCCCGGTCGCGCCCTTCCAATGCCGTATTTCGCCCATCTCCGGGGAACGACTGGTGTATGCGCCGGCGTTCCACCTGCTGATGGATATGAGACAGCGCGGCGCCTGGTACAACCTGCCGGGCGGCGCCTCCGAATCTCGCTTCGGCCCCGGCTACGGCAAAGGCGTCGCTTCTTGGCTCGAGGGCACGGTCCATCCGCTGGGCTCCTCGCCCTTGCCGGTGCTGTCGCTGAAAGAGGCGCTCGCCGAGCGGCCGCGTTAGTTGCAGGGTGAGCCGCCCAGAGCGGCGGCGCACTCACTAGGCTTGGCGAACGCGCGGCTGACGTGCAGCAAGCGGCACTGCAAGTTGTCGCCCTTGGCGCTGAGCGAATAGCCCTTGTTGGCCTCGTGTCCGTCGAGCTTCAGGCACTCCGCCTGGCATGCCGCCTGGTCCGTGAAATTGTCGCTGAAGTCGCTCTCGCAGGCCGCCTCGAGCAGCCGGCAATACGACTCGCAATTGCCGTCGTCCGGATCCTTGCTGTTGACGCAATGGCCGTCGCCGCCGGGGCCCGTATGCGTGCAGTGCATCGCCGGATCGAGCAGCGAATTGTACGAATGGTACATGCGGCAACCCACGGTGTTTTGCGCCTGATCGCCGATGTGACCGCGATCGAGTGCGCCGCACACGGCGAGGCACTGCTTTGGGTCATCGTACATCGGAAAGCCAAAGCCCGAGCATTCCGTGAGCTCGAGATGACAGAACTTCTCGCAGTCCGGCTCCGCCTTCGGATCGTCGACGCACTTCTCGGTCGATTTGAGCCCCGCGTGCGAGCAGTGGCCCCCGGGGTCGAGCATCGAAGAGGTGGTGTGCACGAGCCGGCACTGCACCGTGTCGCCGAAGTAGTTGCCGCTCTGGGTCGCATTGTACGAACCGGTATCGGTCAGACCCAGGCACTTCTTCTCGCACACGGCTCTGCCCTCATCGCCTTCGCCGTAGGTCTGGAACTCGTCCTTGCACGCGATCGAAAATAGGTAGCAGTAGTTCTCGCAGTTCGAGCCACAGACGCCATTGCCGCCAGGACCTGCTCCAGGACAGTAGTCTTGTCCCGGCTCGCCGATGTCGACCATGAAACCAAGCTGCTTGTTGCGACAGTCTACGCTGTTCTGGTTGTCCCCTTTGGGCGGCATCTGCGCGCAGGTGGCCAAACAAGCCAGGTCGGAGAGATACAACGAGGGGACCGGGTCAGTGGCGCCGTCGGGAATGGTCGTGCACACGCTTTTTGCGCTGTTGCAGTACTCGATACACTGCGGGCTCGCGGGCGGCCCGGAGTCCGCTCCAGCAGCGCCAGCGTCGCCAGCAACGTCCGCTACGTACGTGCGATCCTCGATGCCGGCGATCGCTTGGCAGGCGCCGAGCGCGAACGCGGCGCTGCCGAGCAAGAGAGTGAGCGCGTGGATTCGTGTCGTGCGGCTCATTGAAATACCCCGCCCAGGCCAATCCCCGCCAGGTCACGGCCGACCAGTGGATGCATCTCCACGTGCGCCGAGCTCTCGGCTTTGCCTTTGGGAGCACTGGTCAGATACAGGACGACGCCAGCGACGACGAACGCGGCGCCAACGCCAATCGTGATGTTCGCGACGGTTGCCGCGTCTTGAGCTTGCTTGGTCAGCGTCTCGCCCGCGGGATCATGGCAGATGGTTCCCGTGCACAGGTCCTTGGCATCGTTGTTCTTGGAGATGGCTTTCACCCCGAAGTACGTGCCGACGCCCAAGCTCACCACGCCGAGCGCGCCCGTGACATAAGCGGCCGTGCGCAGCCCGTTGCTGCCCGAAGGTTCGGGGTTGCGGGGCGGGGCCTCGGGTGGGTTCTGCGCGGGCGCGGCGCTGCTCGCTACGGGCGCGACGCCCGCAGCGACGGCGGGCGCCGGAGCGGCCACCAAGGCAGGGATTTCGATGGTCTTGCTGTCCGCGTTGGCGGCGACCTCGATCTCGGCTTCGTGGTTCTTGTAACCGTCGGCGCTGGCAACGATACGGTATTTGCCGGGGTCGACCGGGATCGCCACGCCGAACAGCGTGCTTGCCAGCGCGACGTTGTCGCGAGTCACGCGCAAGTTTGCAAGCTGCGCGGTCTCCGGGACGACCTTGATTATCAGTTTAGACAAGCTCGGCTGCAGACGATCTGCGCGCTCGCTCGCCACTCGGCTGCGCTCGGTCTCGCCCTGGGTTTTGGCGGTGGAAGCGGCCTCACGGAAGGTCGCCCAGGCACTGGCAGTGCGGCCCAGCTTCTCGTAGCATTCGCCGAGATAAAGCAGCGTGCCGACCGCCGGATCGATGCGCTCGCTCTCTTCCAACTTGGGGCACGCTTCAGCGAAGTGTCCGCTCCTCATGGTTTTGAGGGCGTCGTCGAACAGCGACTCCGCCGCTGCTTTCTGCGCGGCGTTCGCTTCCGCGCGCGCGGGCGCGGGCCAGGCGAGACCCGCGCAGCACAAGCCGAGTGCGGGCCAGGGGCTAAGCTTAACGATCATGGTCTTTGCCATCGTTCAAGATGGGCGAGTTTTGCTCGCTCCGGGCAGCGGTGACAGCACAAAAACGCTTATCGGCGCCCGCCGAAGTCACTGAGCTCGTTCGAGCTCGCGGCTTTGGGCGGCGAGCTGGCCGCGGGTTTGGGCTTGAAAAACGCGGCCGGCGCCTGAATTATCGGCTTTGGTTTGGCGGCTGACTCTTGAGGCCGGACGACCGGAGCCGCCGGATCGGGGGCGACGGACGAGGGCACCACGACCGGTTCCGGTACGACCGGAGCGACCGGTTCCGGCGCGACCGGAGCGCGCGTTTCGCCCAGCGGGGCGGGCACCTGCGCGGGCGGGGTCGGCCCGGCCACGCTTGCCGAGGCCGCGGGCGGCGTGCTCGGCGAGTGGTTGCGCAAGAACAACACCGCGATCACGACCGCGGCCGCGCCGAGCCCCACGACCGCGAACAACGGACCGCGCGACTTGGGCTTGGCAGTGGCGTCCCCGGTGATGGGCGAGTCGGTGCGCCCCCAAGAATCTTGCGTGGAGGGCACGGGGGTCGTGCGTGGCACGGACACCGCGCGCGCTCGACCGCTCGCATCGGCCGAACGCGATAGGCGGCGATCCGACGAGTCGGACAGGACGGAGACCTCGGTCACGCCCAAGACGCGGCTCGCGCGATCGACGTGCAGCTGGCTCGCAACGCTACCGAATTGCGCCAGCGCGCGGGCGAGCTCACTCACCGTTGCGTAGCGCTCGGCGCGATCTTTGGCCATGCAATGCCGGATCACGTCTTCCAGTTCCGCGGGTACGTCCGCGCGCAGGGCGCGCATGGACTGCGGGACGTCGTTCAGCAAAGAGGCGCACAGGGCAGGGATCGAATCACCGGTGTAGGGCGGCCTGCCCGTGAGCATCTCGTACAAAATGACGCCCAAGGACCAGATGTCCGTGCGCGTGTCGACGTCTTTCGCCGAGCGCATTTGCTCGGGAGACATGTACAGCGGGGAGCCGATGAGCACCGAGGTGCGCGTGAGCGAGAGCTCCGACGAGCTGCCGCCGAGCAGCGATTTCGAGATCCCGAAATCCAACACTTTCACGATGCGCGTGCCGTCGGGCCGCGAGGCGATGAACAGATTGGCCGGCTTCAAATCGCGATGCACGATGCCGGCAGCGTGAGCTTCTGCCAACGCCTCGATCGCCTGCAGGATGAAATCGACCGCGTCTTCGATGGGCAACATGCCGACCTTGGACATCTCGTCCGAGAGGTCGTGGCCTTCCAGGTACTCCATCACCATGTAAGGGATCCCGCCCTCCATGATGCCGACGTCGATCACACGGGCCACGTGTTCGCTGCGGATTTTGGCGGCGGACCGGGCCTCGCGTCGGAAGCGCTCGGCGGTGTCGGCGCGCTCCAGGGCAAGGGGGTGCAAGAACTTCACCGCGACGCGCTGCTCGAGCTCCAGGTGCCAAGCGGCGACCACCACTCCCATGCCCCCGGACCCCAACACGCGCTCGACCCGGTACTTGCCGGCGAGTACCTGTCCTTCCTTCACGGGCGAGTCAGCCATAATTGACGGAGAAGCCTAGCACGGACCAGTACTTTTCAGTTGTTTCTGGAGCCCCGTGCGTTCGACTAGCCGCTTGGGTATTTTTATAGTCGGTGACGTTTTGTGCCTGGCGTGTGCGGCAGCGACTCGAGGGCAGGTCAGTCTTTGGGGCGGTACGCGGGGAACGGGTTCGGAAATGCGTTCGTGCCCGTGTTTCGGTAAATGGTCAGGCGCGCAAAATCCACCCCGAGAATCGCGGAAAAACTGCGCGCGTCTTGGCTGCCGACACTGCCGCCCAGTCCGAGTGCGATGCCCCACGGGCCGCCCAGCCACAATGTACCAGCTCCACCTACGGAGTCCGGTCCCCAATAGCGGTAATAGGGACCGAGGTCCAAGGCGAGCCCCAGCCCACCATTTACGTAACCGCGGCTGGCGGCGCGCAGCGAGAGCGCTAGATCACTGCCGTAGCCGAAGTGTGGCTCGAACGAGAACAAGCCACCAACGACCAGCGGGTGCGAAGGATCGGTGCCGAGCCCAAAGTGCACGCGCATCGAGCCGACCGTGCGCGAGGAAAGGGTGCTTTCCGCGAGCTGGGACACGCCGCCGCCGACGAACACCCAAGACGACACGTCCGCGCGCGCCGTTCGCGTGCCCGCCAAGAGCGCGAGCGGGCAGGCGAACCAAGCCAGCGCGTGGAGCGGGCGCCGAAGCTGGCGAGGCGCACGCGCCAGAGCCGAGGAGCTTGACATGAATCTGAGCCCTACCCGCTTGCTCGAGAAAACTCCGCCAGCGCAGCGACGAGGCAGTCGAGATCCTCGCGTCGGTGCTGTTCGGTCACGGCAATCAGCAAGCGATCGGCGAAGCGTGGCTCGACCCTGCCCAAGTCGAAGCCGGCGATCAGGCCTTGCTGTTCGAGCTTGCGGCACAGCGCCGCCGCGCTTCCGCCCGGTACCCGCACGGCGAACTCGTTGAAGAACGGAGCCTGTCCGAAGCCGTCGGCATAGCCCGGCAAGCGCACAATCTTTTCGCGCAAGTAGTGGGCTTTGGCCAGGCACTGCTGGGCGGTTTCGATGAACCCGGATTTGCCCAGAATGCTCATGCGAATCGCCAAGGACAGCGCCAGCAGCCCCTGATTGGTGCAAATGTTGCTGGTCGCGCGCTCGCGGCGAATGTGCTGTTCGCGCGTGGAGAGCGTGAGCACGAACCCGCGCTCGCCGTTGCTGTCGACCGTTTCGCCGCAGATACGGCCCGGCATTTGTTGCAAAAATTGCCGGTCATCGCGACACGCGAACAGCCCCACCCCAGGGCCACCGAACTGCGGCGGACAGGCGATGGCCTGGCCTTCGCCGACGGCGATGTCCGCGCCCAGCGCGCCCGGAGACTCGCACAACGCGAGGGCGTAGGGTTCGCTGGTCGCGGTGATCAAGAGCGCGCCTTGGTCGTGCAACCGTTGCGCGAGCGGCTGCAGATTCGACACTGGGCCGACGAAGCTCGGATAGCCGACGATCACGGCCGCGGTGTTCGCGTCGGCTGCCGCGCACAGGGCCGCGAAATCGGGGGCGCCGTCTGCGCCGAACGGCACCTCGACGGCCGAGGTTTCGTCGCGCCCCGCCAGATACGTGGCGGTCACTGCTCGATAATCCGGGTGCACGGACTGACACACGACGATCTTGCCGCGCTTGGTCAGGCGGCAGGCCATGAGCGCGGCCTCGGCGGTGGCGCTTGCACCATCGTACAAGCTGGCGTTCGAGAGCGGCAGCCCGTAGACCTCACTGACGATGGTCTGGTACTCCCAGATCGCCTGCAACGTGCCTTGCGCCACTTCCGGCTGGTACGGCGTGTACGAGGTATAAAACTCGCTGCGCAGCAGCAGCTGATCCACCGCCGGCGGGATGTGGTGCGCGTACATGCCGGCACCCAAAAAGCTGAGCAGCTCGGCGCCCACGTTCTTGCGCGCCAGCTCTCTCAGGTGCCGCATCAGCGCGGCTTCGCCGAGCGACGGTTCGAGTGCAAGGGTTCCGCGGAAACGCGCGGCTTCAGGGATGCTCTGGAACAAGTCGTCGACCGACGGCTTGCCAATCGTCTCCAGCATCGCGCTGATGTCTTCGGACGTGTGTGGCAGGTAACGCATTCAGTGGTCCGAGTGCGAGAGATGGTCCGCGTAGCTCTTGGCGTCCAGGAGGTCCCCGGTGCCTGCGCCGGCGTCCGGAGCGATCGCGATCATCCAACCTTTACCCCAAGGATCTTCGTTGATCAGCTCGGGGTGCTCCTCGAGCGCGCCGTTGATGCGCGTGACTTTGCCGCTGACCGGCGCGAACAGATCGCTCAGCGTCTTGACGCTCTCGATCGTGCCGAAGTTCTTGCCCGCGCTGACGCTGTCGCCCACTTTGACGTCCAGGCTGACCAGCGTGATGTCACCGAGCGCGTCGACGGCGAACGCCGTGATGCCGACCAGGAGCTCGCTGCCCTCGCTCAGGGCCCACTCGTGGTCTTTGGTGTACTTGCGGTCGTCTTTGACTTCTTTGGGGCTCGACATCGTAGAGTTCGTCTCCTCGGGCGTTTGGGCCGCTCACTTGCGCTTGTAAAAGGGGGTCTTCACGATCCGTGCGGGGATCTTCTTGCCGCGGCAGTCGACCAAGAGCTCGCTGCCGATCGCGCTCGACGCGAGGGGGACATAGCCGAGACCGATGCTCTTGCCCAGCGTGGGCGAGGGGCCGCTGGAAGTGCACAGGCCGAACTCCTTCCCCTCGCTGTCGCACAACGGGTAACCGTGGCGCGCGATCCCGCGCCCGGTCATCTCGAAGCCGACCAAAATTCGGCTCAGTCCTCGCTCTTTGACCGCGACCAGCGCGGCTTTGCCCTTGAAATTCGGTTTGTCGAGCTTCACGACCCAGCCGAGGCCTGCCTCGAGCGGGTTGGTCGTCTCGTCGATTTCGTTGCCGTACAGGGAGAGCCGGGCGTCGAGGCGCAGTGTGTCGCGGGCGCCCAGGCCAATCGGCTCGATGCCCGCGTCGCCGCCCGCGCCGAGCAGAGCGTCCCACAGTGCGACGGCATCGGCCCAGGGGCAAAACAGCTCGACGCCGTCCTCACCGGTGTAGCCGGTGCGGGCGATCACGCAGCTTACGCCGGCAACCGTGCCGGGTGCGAAACGAAACGTCTTGAGCGCTCCGAGATCCAGGCTGACGCCGGCGCGCTGCAGGATGGCGAGGGCTCGAGGGCCTTGCAAGGCGAGCAGTGCCGTCTTGTCGCTGATGTCTTCGAACTCGCACACGCCGCGCGCAGCGGCGGCAAAGTGCGCGGAGATCTTGGCGCGATTCGAGGCGTTGCAGACCACGAGCACGTCGCTCTTGCTGCGCCGGTAGACGATCAGGTCGTCGAGCACCGTGCCTCTCTCGTTGCAGCAGCAGGTGTACGTGGCCTGCCCATCCACGGCACGCGCGAGGTCGTTCGTGATCAAGGAATCGACCAGCTCGAGCGCGCGCTCGCCGCGCAGCTCGAGCTCGCCCATGTGGGAGACGTCGAACAAGCCCGCGCGTTCACGCACGGCCTGGTGCTCGACGGAAATCCCCTTGTACTGAATGGGCATCTCCCAGCCCGCGAAAGGCACCAAGCGCGCGCCGAGGGCCAGATGTTTTTCGTATAGCGGGGTTCGCGAAAGCGGCTCGTCACTCACAGTGCCCGCGTACCGCGACCTGGACAGCGGGACAAGGCAAGAGGCCGCTCCCCCCGGGCCGCGCTGGTTTTTTGCGGGCGATCCGGCGGCCGGTTCGCCACCGACTTCGCCGGACATCTGAGAAACATCGCTCGACTTCTGCTAGACGGGCGACAAGGCTGGTAATTTCGGGGTTTCGGGGCGGCCATGCTAACTTTCCATCGTGGCAAAAGGCCGAGTTTTGATCATCGAGCAAGA
Source organism: Polyangiaceae bacterium (assembly GCA_035688655.1). Classification (GTDB taxonomy): domain Bacteria; phylum Myxococcota_A; class Polyangia; order Polyangiales; family Polyangiaceae; genus PMG-095. The sequence continues at coordinate 23,943 of DASSMT010000320.1, forward strand.
CGAGTGGGAATCGACCCTGCTCGCCAAGTTTCTCGGTGAAGCCGGCTACGAAGTGCACCTCGCGAGCGAGGCCCGCGCGGGCTTCGCTGCGGTACGAGCCCTGCTTCCCGATTGCATTCTGTGCGACGTCGCGTTGCCCGACATCGACGGCTTTTGGGTGGCGCGCCGCGTGCGCACTGAAGCTTCACCGGTGGCCACCACGCCGTTCTTGTTCTTGACCAACGCCGAAGACACGGAGTCTCGCCTCCAGGGGTTGAACGTGGGTGCGGATCTGTACCTCACTCGGCCATTCCACGACGAAGAGGTGGTGGCGCAGGTGGGCGCGCTGATTGGCATGGCCCAACGCCTGAAGGTGCAGCGTGAGTCGTTCACCTCCGTCGGGCCGGTCTCGGCGCCGGGAGCTGCGTTCACGGGGGACATCGCGCAGATGTCGATTGCCACGGTGCTGACCTTGCTCGAGCTCGAGCGCCGCACTGGGCAGCTGAAGGTGCGCTCCGACACCGGAAAGATCGCCTTTTTGCAGCTCATGGACGGAAGCCTTGCCAGCGCGACGCTCGATGATCGAGCGACCGAGCCGACCGCGCTGTTACGTGAAACGCTGCGCTGGAAGAAAGGCAGCTTCACCTTTCGCAGCGCGGAGGCCTCGAGCAGTGACGGCCCGCGGCACACCATCGGCGGGCTGCTGATGGAAGCCATGCGGCTCGAAGACGAAGCTCGGCGCTGACGCCACCGCTCTCGCCCGCGCCGGAAGCAGCCGAGACCGAGCCGCTCACTCGAAGGCTTTGGGGTCGAGCGGGCGGCCCTCGGGCGTGAGCCCTGCTTGCCGCCAACGCTCGGCATCAGTCAGCCCCGGCACGACCTTGGGCGGCGTGGTATCGCGAATGATCAGCCGCGTGATGCCCGGCTCGGGGATCACCTCGAGCTCGTACACGTGATCGACGGCGCCGCCTTTGATGCGCGCATCCGGGAAGATGGTGCGCGCTGCGCCGATTTCGACGTGGGAGACGACGACACGCTCACGCACGTAGTTCGCGAGCGCGTCGGGTTTGACCGGACCGATCAGGTGGGTAGCCTCTTTGTAGCGATGTTCCACCTGCATCTCGCGCGGGACTGCGAAGCCCCAGACCTCTGCGTTGCCTGCGGCCAGCTCGTCCGGTGCCAAGCGATCGACCGGTTTGCGCAGTGCTTGATTGCTGGTCAGTGCCGAGCCGACCGCGCTCGGACTGGGTTCGGACTTCGTGTGGCAGCTCGCGCATAGGCAGCAAGCCAAGAAGGCCAGCCCCGAAGCCGACGGAGGGATGCTCGCCCGGGTGTTCATTCGACGATCGACGCCCAGGCTTCGACTCGCGCGGGAGTGGCGAGTTTCGGTAGAGTGATGCTCGCAGCGCCGCCGGTCGCGGCTGCGACGGCCTTTCCGCCCGTGCCGAGCGAAGCCGAGCCGGTCTGAAAGACCAGCTGAAAATCACCCGGATTTGCGTCGGAAAAGCGCGGCCGCGAGCCCAGAATGGCGTCCGGCACCGTGTCCTCTGCAAAGCAGGTGGGGACCTGAGCGACTGTCACGCCGAAGATCACGGCCTGGTTGCTGGCGCCGGTACCGAGCAACGTGGTGTCGGCGACGAATTGCTCGCTGACGTTGAACTGGCTCAGAAATGGTGCCGCCTGGCCACCCACCGTGCGATCGGGAGGCAATGAGCCGGTCTCACCATCGCGTGGGATCAGGTAGTGCATGCCCCAGATGTACGCGCCGTCGGTGGTCTTGCAGCCCGCCGCGGATTGAGGCGGCTTCAAGGTCGAGAAATACAGGTACGAATTGAACAGCGACAGCGGGCCGGTGACGCGCTCGCCGTTTTCGAACTGCTGCACCCAGCGCATGTCGGGCAACAGCTGGAGTGATTGCTGACTACCGCTGGGCAGATCGCGCAGTGACCAGAGGTAGTTCAGCATGCCGGCGGAGGCGCCGATGGAGCCTTGATCGCCGGTGGCCAACGCTAGGGTCAAGTTCCCGCTGGCATCGACCGAAAGCACCGGAGCAGTCGCGATCGGTTGCCCGCTGTTCCACTCCGCCTTCGGCTTGTTGTGGATCTGAACTGCCGGGAACGCGTCCCAAAACAGCGACATCGTCCACTTGCTCGGATCTTTGTTGGTCACGTCGAGTTTCCACAAAGCGCCGTCTTGGTCGCCGACGAAGATGCGGTCGGCGACCGAGCCGACGTCGGTCGGGAACGCCACGGGTTCGCCGGTGATCGGCGAATCCAACGGGGCCTCGATCACGCGCGCCTGAAGCTTGGTCGGAACCTCCGACTTGCTGCGGCGAAAGGTACGAATGATCTTGCCAGTGTCGAGGCGAACGATGGTCAGTGAGCGGGCGCCCAGGTTCGTGGTGTAACAGGGCACGCGCGGACGCGGCGGGTAGGCGCCGAATTTGCTGAAGTCCGTGGTCGCGCGGGCACAGCCGGGCGTCCCGGAAATCGGGCCGGCGGTGCCGGCGCCACCCGAGCCGCCTGGCAAGACCGCAACCGGGATTTCGCGCGCGTCCGCGCCGTCGTCCGTGAACGTGAGCGTGGTGATGATGGGCGTCGCGCCGCCAGTGCCGAACAGGGGATTGCCGTTCATGTCGCTGGTGAGCTGCCACAGGAATTTCGGGCCACCTTTTTCGGTGTTGATGGTCATATTGGGGTCCGGGTTGGTCACGTCGAGCGCGAAGTAACCCGGATAAGTGCCACCGAAACCTTGGACCAAGATCGTGCGCCAAGTGGTGCTCGGGCTGGCCCCGGATTGGGCGTCTTGGATCGTGCGCTCGAATACGTACGGGTAGTCACCGCTGGTCTTGCGGGCCACCACGTCCTTCACGACCGACACGCCATCCAAGAGCAGTTGATGCGTGAAGGGGTATTCGGAAGCGATGTGAGGCAAGACCTGAGGCGGGATGAACGCCCAGAGCTCGTTGTTCGCCAGCTTATCGATCTTTTCCGAATCGTCCTTTTGGTTGCTGGCCACCTTGAAGGCGTGCAGCAAGCCGTCGTTGCTCGAGGTGTAGAGCATCATCGGCCGCGTGGCGTAAGTGCCGATGAACGCTTGGTAGGTGTCGTCTCTGGTCAACTCCCGGGGGTTATTCACGACGCGCGGCGTGGCGTGGTAAATGTCGCCCAGCAAATTGCAGCTGTCTTCGAGCAGCGAACCCACCGGCGGCTGGCAGCGGCTGGCATACGGCGTGTTGTCTTTCGCGCCCACGAGCCACTTCAAGTACTTGTCGCGGCAAGCGGTCGCGCTGAGCGAGGTCGGGACGCCGTTTACGGTATCGTTGCAGGAGTTGTTGTCGAGACTCATCGAAGCCGGCGTGGTGTCGCTGACGAACTTCGTTTCTCCGCCCGAGATGGTAACGCCGCCGACCGCGCCCACACCGTCCGGATCGCTCCCGCTCAGATTCAGCCGCACCGACCAGTCCGAGCGGACCAGCCCACCGACGCTGGGATTTGCCTGCACGGTGTAGAAGGTTCGTTCGCGCCCGCCGCTGGCTTGCGCGTTCAAGTTGCGCGCGAACGAATCACCCGCAGCCGGGCTGGGCGTCACGGGGCTGGCCTTGTGCGTGTCCTTGTCGCACGTCCAGCGCTCGCGTTGCAGCGTTCCGGCCCAAGGCTGATCGACGAGCGGCTTGAAGCCGCTGTAGAAGCGGTACGAAGACGCTGGCGCATTCGAGTCGGCCATGTTCGTTCCGGCGACGCCCGAGAATGCAGCCTGTGTGCGGCTGGTCTGACTGTAGTTGGCAGCCAAAATGCTGGAGATGCCGGCGCGCAGCTGCTCCTTGTTGCTGGCGAAGAAGGCATGCCGGTTGGGCTGATCGTCCCCGGCCATCGCGATGCGCGCGAGGTTGCAGCAGGCTTGCAGAGCTGGGTTGTCTGGGTTGGCGGCGCACAGCGCCGACGGCGTGTTGTCGAGATCCGTCGACTTCAGCGCGGAACAATCGACGGTGTTCGTGCCGATGGTCAAGGTATCGAGCGCAAAACCCACGACGTACGTCTTCACGGGTTGCGGGGATATCAACAAATCGTGAGCGATGTCCTCGGGCAACTGGAATGGGCAATCGTTGCCCGAGCAGTGGCCGCGCAAATCCATGTTCGGCTGTCCGTCGGAGAGCAACAGGATCGCCGTCTTACGACAGTCCTTGTACGGCTCGTTCGCGGGGCCGAATTTCTGGCTCGGATCCACCGGATCGGCGGACGAGTCCAGGCGCAGGAAATCTCGGGCGTCCGAGAGCATGCCCGCGATCGGCGTCGCGCCATAAGGACGGCCCGCGCGTAGCACTTGTTGGATTTGTTGGTTCTTGTTCTGGTAGTCGAGCGAGCCGGGCAGGGGATTGCCGAACGGGATCAGACGTCCCTCCCAAGGTGGGGCGAACGCGTTGCGCGCGCCGACTTCCATCGGGCTCGGCGTGCTGCAACCGATGGGTTTGCCCTCGTGGGACGTGCCGACGATGTAGCTATAAGTACCGAGCTCACCCTTGTCGGGACTGGGATCGGTGTCGAACGTCATCAACCCGAAGCGCATGCCGCTTTGATAAGCGTCCAAGATGCCGTCGGACGCCTGGTTGAAGGCGCAACTCGAGGCGACGTTGTTGTAGCTGTGGTAGTTGAAGGAATTGGACAGGAATTCAGCGGGATTCGCGCTGGAAATCGTGCCGGGGCCGATCGCGCAGCCGGCGCTCAGCGGGCGATGATGGGGATTTGCGTACAAGAAATCGTAAGGTGAGTTGGGCAGCGTCGAGTTCACCTTGTATTCGTTCTTGAATGCAGCGGACCCGCGATCGAGCCGCTGGCATTCGTAGTTGGTGATGCTGCCCGTGAGCACTTCCACCAAGTCGATCCAGCGGCTCTTTTCGGAGGTGACCGGTCCGTTCGGGATCACGCCCGTCGCGTTGTACTTGCACGAGGGAAATGAGGCGCTGCTGGTCTTGTATTCCATCGAGCCGGACGTATCGACCAACAAAAGCATGTTGGGCATCGGGCGGCCGACGTCGGCATCGATTTGAGCGCGCGCAGGGACTGCGAGCAGGAGCGAACCGCACACGGCAACCAGCGCGCCGAACAGCGGCCTCGAGCGTCGCAGTTGCGCTCGCGCCTTTGGCGAGCTTTCGAGCGGTGATTCTGCTTGGTTGCGTTCGATCATAGGAGGGTACTCTTGGTGGACACCATCGCCCGCATCACCTGTTGCCCAGCCGCGGGCGCAGACAGCGATGCGGCGCAGGCTGCGGCCGGTCTGACCTGAGAGATGGCGGTCAGCGTCATCAACACCGTCGATACCTTCGAGTCGTCGCCTTGCGCGGGCACGCCGGTTTGGGCGGCGTCGGTCACCTCGACGACGAACGTGGCGCTGGTGGTCTCGGCGGCGTTCAAGCTGGAGCTGCTACCCGCTGGGCTACCGACCTTGTTCGGTGGGGCGAACACGGTCTCGTTACTCATTTTCCCGAAGCTGGTCTGCAGTTCGCTGAGATCGAGCCGGTAACAGCCGGGTCGCGGCGATGGCCCCGGATAGGGACCGGGGAGCGCGTTCGATTGGCAGGGTTGCGGGGCGCGATCGATCGATGCCTTGTAACCGATGAACACGGTGCTCGGGTCGTTGGCCAGGTAGGCCGCGCTGGCGGTGATCGCGTATTCAGCGACCAAGGTGGCTTGCGCGCCCTCACGATCGTAGCCCGCGGCGAGATCGGCGAGGCTGGCCGAACGCACGGCAAACAAGCCGATCGCGGTGAGCAACGTGAGCACCATCATCACCACGAATACAGCCGCGCCGCGCTCGCCTCGTCGAGCGATCGAGTGGGGGGGCATTGGAAGCGGATCGGGGCTCACTATGGCCATGTAATGTCTGCCTGGTTGTGAAGTGCGACGTCCGCTTGGAAGGTGCGAACGCGCGCGAAAGTTTCGGCCGTGCCCGAGCCGATGTCGAAGCGAAAGAGCCCCTGCTTGGCCGTGCTGGGGATGCCCGTTTTGCGATCGGCATCGCGCGAACGAACGCCAAGACGCACACGAACCGCCCGGATCCGGTGGGGGGTGTTCGCGGACTGAAAGACCGGGCCGGTGAAGGTCGTAAATTGTGGGTCGCCCGGCGAGAGCAGGGACAGTTTCGGATCGCCGCCGAGGCTGGTGTCCGCGATCACCTGAAGATTGAGATCGACCGCGTACTCGGCGACGATTTCTTCGCTGCCGTCGAGGACGTTACCCGCGAGGTCCAGCTCCACCCGCGTGAGCTCGGTACGGCCTGCTTCACCCGGGGCTTGGGCGCTGTTGTCGAACAGGTTCTTGTAAGCGGTGATCGCAGTCGGCGTCTGGGGTGCGCGTACGGCGTACTGGATGAAATTGACGATGTTGATCGTGGCGGTGCTGGCGCCCGAGCCCACGATGTCGCTCAAGCCACAGACGCTCGAGCGCCACTGAACTTGGTTCGGGTTTGCGTCGAACGTGACCGTCGGTTGCGGGGCGCCCGTCGTACTGATGATCGGCGCGTAATATTGTTTGCCATTTTGCACGATGCGCAGCGCGCGGCCTTGCGGGAAAGCGGTTGCCATCGTCGCAGCGTCGGGCATGGCGGTGTTGCCCAGGCGACGCAACGCGCCGGCGCCTTCTTGCGTCGAAAGAAAGAAAGTGGCGGTGTTCGCCCCGTCTGGGTGGACGATCTTTCCGCCGAACACGTCGGAAAGCGTATACGAGCCCGCCAAAGTGACGACAGGCGGCGTGCGCCCGTTCGCGGTCAGCGCCGCGTAGGTGGCCGTCGGCGCCGAAAGCTGAATGCTCGCCAAGTTCCGCAGCGAGGTCGGCCAGTTCATGGTTGGACTCCCGCACAGACGGGGATCTCGGACCGCGTTCGGCGAGGCCAAGAAACCCGCGCGTCCGAGATCGGCGCGCAGCCGCTCGAAGCCGATGAGTCCGCTGACGGTCGCGTTGGCCAGGCGCGCTTCACGTTGATAGAAGCGCCCGCTGTCGCGCGCGAGCGCGAACACGGCCAGCGAAATGAACAGCCCGCCGGTGAGCGCGACCATCAGTTCGACCAGGGTGAAGCCAGCGCTGTGCGCTGCTGGACCGCTTCGGCGCTGCCCGCGTGATCTGCGCGTGGGACGGCGCGTGTTCACAGCGTGTTCTCCCGAACGGCGCTGATCTTCTGCACGAAGTGAAAGGTCTGGATCGCATTGCCGACGTTGGCGACCTGTGCGCCAGTGCACATGTTCTGTGCGAAGCCCTGCCCATCGCGCAGCCAGAACACGCGCACCTCCGCGCGGATCAAGCCGTTGCCGCTGACCGTCGGCTGGTACAACCAGGACAGCCGCAGGTGGGAGCAAAACGCGATGCTGCCGGCCGGCGCGTCCGTGGGGTCGATGGCATTGCCGAGCGCGTCGAAGGCGGGCCCAAACGACAGCGGAGCATTGTAAAGAGGCAAGAACCAGTCGTTCGCGGTGTCGGCGTTGGCCGTGACCGACTTCAGCCAGGTGGTTTCCTGGATGTCCGGGACGGAGTTTCCGGTCGAGGGGTGATTCCAGGTCACCGCGTCGGTGGACAACATGTCGAGCCACGATTCGGCGATGTGCGTTGCGATGGCCAGATTCTTGGCGTGCTGATTGGAGACCGCGGTCACCTTTTGCATGGCGATGATGCCGGTGACGCCGATACCGAAGATGCCGATCGCCATCATCACCTCGACCGCGGTGTAGCCGCGCTGGCGTCGGAGCTGCTTCATAGCGATACCCGCGCCATGCCGTTGGGCAGAACGTTGACGTGCCGCTGCAGCAGCGGCGCGGCTCGACCAACGACAATGTCGATCACGCCGGTCATCGGCGAAAGCGGAGTGCCCGCGTCGAGGCGGCTGAAGGTTCGCCCGCGCGGCGTGAAGCACAGGTCCAAGGTGGGGGCGTTCTGGCCGCTCGGCTGCGCGGTAACCGCGACCGTGATCCCCGAATACACGCCGGCGGTTGGGCTGGGGTTGAAGCGTTCGACTTCGCGGACCTCGGTCGCCAGCGCCCAATTCGTGCTCACGCAGGTCGGCGGTAGGCGCGGCGTGCAGTCGGCGAGGCCGCCCGCGGGCAAGGTCTCGAGCACCCGAAATTCACCGCTGGTCCCGTTGTAATTGACCAGCACGGCAAAGCCGCGGCCCATCGCCCGCAGCCGCGCGTTGCGGTAGAGCAGCGCGATCTGTTGCGCCGCTTGATTGGTTCGGCGTTCGCGCATGCGCGTGGCCATTTGCGGGACCGCGATCGCGGCCAAAAGGCCGATGATCACCACCACGACCATCAATTCGACGAGGGTGAAGCCGCGGTTGCCTGCTGCGGCGCGGGTTTTGACGGAGTGAGAGAAATCCACGGGTCCGCAAGCCCTTCAGCAAGGGCTGTGCCGGAATTGGCGCGCGAAACAGGCCGGTTTTATTGCAGATTTCTCCGGGCGCCGGCGACCCGGGCGGCAAGGATTGCAAAGGTCTGCAACCGTTGCGAGGTACGAGAATGTGTTTTTTCGCTGGGTCCAGGGGCCGGAGACGGCTCTCAGAAGTGCTGACAGTGCGCCGAGCGAGGCGCTAGAAAGCGTGTGCCCATGACCTTCAGCATTCGTTCCCTCGCTCGCAGTTCGACCCTGGTCGTGCTCGCGTGTCACGCCGTCGCTTGCCAAAAGGAGCGCACGGTCGAGCGAGGCGCGCCCCCGCCACCCATCGCCAGCTCAAAGCCGGGTGCCTGCGCGAGCGGCGGCGGCACGGTGAAGGACAGTGTGAGCGCGGCCTTCTTTCCGCGCACGGCGGGCGACTACTGCGTGGATCCGAACAGTGAAGCGCGCGCCTTCGGCGAGAACGCAGCAAACTCTTTGGACGCCGTGTGTACCGAGCTCTTCGACGGCGAGTGCGAAGTGTACAAGAGCTTTGGCCTGCGGCGCGTGGTCACCCTCCGCTACATCGACGGCAAGGGTTCACCCGGAGCAGTGAACGTGAACCTGTCGCGCTTCGCGTCCGCAGAGGGCGCTTACGGGTTCTTCACGAAGCGCGTGGTGGCGGACGCCGATCCGGCTGAAACCGTGCCCGCCGCGCTCGAAGCCGGGGGTGCCGGCGCGCTCGGGTCGGGTATCGCCTATGTCTGGCGTGCCGACTTGGTGGCGGAGCTCAGCTACACCAACGAGCTCGAACCTCCCGATCAGCTGAAGGCGAGCGCGGCGCGCGCCCTGCCGCCGATCGCCAAGGCCATGGGTGAAGCGCTGCCCGGTGACGCGCACCCGCCCAAAGCAGTCAGCGTGTTGCCGAACGCGAATCGTTTGCCGATGGGCGTGAGCTATGCCGCCAAGGATTTGCTGGGCATCGCCGGCACCGGACCGGGCGCGCTCGGCTTCTACCGCGAGGGCAACGAGCGTTACCGCGTCTTCTCGCTGATCCGCGCGGACGAGGATTCGGCCAAAGACGTGCTCAAGACCTTGCGCAAAGTGGACGGCGCAAAAGCGCTGAAGGACACCGGCGTCGACGCGGTGGTGTTTTCCGTGCGAGACGAGGAATCGTCGCCCCTGATCGGCTGGGTCGTCGGCCGAAAGGGCAGCACCGTGGTGGGTGTAGGTGATGAATTGTTCGTTCTGCGGGGGAAAGCGGACAGCCAGGCCGCGCGCATCCCCGAGGCCAAGAAGCTCGAGCGCGTCAAAGCCATCTTGGCCGACGTGAAATGAGGCAGGCAGGTTGCTTGCTGCGGCACAGCCCCGCAGCGCTACACTGACGAGGCCCCCGTGGATTTCGAACTGCCCGAACAACATCGGATTTTGCGCGCCGCCGTGCGCGAGTTTTGCGAGCGTGAGGTCAAGCCGTTCGCCAAGCAGTGGGACGAAGAGCAGCGCTTCCCGCACGAGATCGTGCCGCGCTTGGCTGAGCTCGGTCTGCTCGGCATTCGCATCCCCGAAGAGTACGGGGGTGCTGGCATGGACATGCTGGCCTACGCCGTGTGCGTCGAGGAATGTGCGCGCGTCGATGGCTCGCTGGCGCTGACCGTGGCCAGCCACAACGGGCTCGGCACCGGCCACGTGCTGCGCTTCGGCAACGAGCTGCAGAAGCAGAAGTACTTGAGCCGCGCTTGCACCGGGCAATGGCTGGCGGCCTGGGCGTTGACCGAGCCGGGCTCCGGCTCGGACGCTGCGGCCATGCAAACGAGCGCCGTGCGCGACGGCAATGATTGGCTGATCAACGGCACCAAGATGTTCATCACCCAGGGCTCGGTCGCGGGCTTTTGCGTGGTGCTTGCGCGCACCAACAAAGACGTGGATCCGCAACACGGCATCACCGCGTTCATCGTCGAGACCGAGACACCCGGCTACTCCGCGAGCAAGAAGCTCGACAAATACGGGTGTCGATCCAGCGACACCGTGGAGATTCATTTGGACAACGTGCGCGTGTCGGACGCGCAGCGACTCGGCGAAGTCGATCACGGTTTCCTCGACACCATGCGCATCTTGGACGGCGGGCGCGTGTCGATTGCAGCCATGGCGCTCGGGCTCGGGCGGGGAGCGTTGAACATGGCCGTGGCCTACGCCAAAGAGCGACGCGCCTTTGGCAAGAATTTGGCGGAATTTCAGGCCATTCAGTGGCTATTGGCCGACGGCAAAACGGAGCTCGACGCCGCTGAGCTCTTGGTTCAGCGCGCGGCCTGGCTCGCCGATCACGGGCAGCGCTTCACCGCGGAGGCATCCATGGCCAAGCTCTATGCCAGCGAAGCCGCCACGCGCGTGTGCAACAACTCGATGCAGATCCACGGCGGTTACGGTTACACGCGCGAGTTCGACATCGAACGCCACCTGCGCGACGTGAAGCTGTGCGAAATCGGCGAAGGCACGAGCCAGGTCCAGCGCATGGTGATCGCAAAGAACCTGCTGCGCGAGTGAGCACGCCGCACTCTGACCGAGCGGGTTACTCCGTGCGCTTGATCACGTGGTAGCCGAATTGCGTCTCGACCACCGCAGAGATCTCGCCGACCTTGAGCGCGAACGCGGCGTTGGCGAAAGCCGGCACCATGGATTGACGATCGAACTTGCCCAGGTCGCCCCCGCGTTCGGCAGCTCCCGGTTCGTCCGAGTACTGCTTGACCAGCGCCACGAAGTCTTCGCCCGCTGCGGCCCGTTTTTGGGCTTCTTCGGCGCGTGCGCGGGCTTCGGGCTTGCTGCGTCCGATGCCCGGCGAGGCGCGCAGCGCTCCCTTGTAGGCGACGAGCAAGTGGCGCGCCGAGATCTCGGCTGGCTGTGACGAGATGTCGACGGTCGGTTGCGGCGCAGACGCGGTCTCCGCGCGCTTGCCGTCGCTCGACGCGACCGGGCTCGGCGGAGGAGCGATGCGCGGCGGCTCGCCCGGCGGCTCGAAGGTCGTGATGACGCAGGCTGAGCAAATGCCGAGCGCGCCTGCCCACGCGAAGTGGGCAGCGGCGCGGGTGAGTGTCGCTGCAGCGCTCACTTGGTGCGCTTGATCACGTGGAAGCCGAAGTCCGTTTCGACCAAATCCGAGACTTGACCGACTTTGAGTTTGAACGCGGCATCCGAGAACGGCTTCACCATCTGCCCGGCCCCGAATTCACCGAGCGCGCCGCCACGTTGGCCGGCGCCCGGTTCGTCCGAATACTCGCCGGCGAGCTTGGCGAAATCGGCGCCCTTCTTGGCTTTGGCCAGGCCCTCTTCCGCGCGCTTCTTGGCCTCTTCTTTGCTGCGCGTGATGGTCGCGGGAGCGCGCAAGGCGCCCTTGTATTGCACGAGAAAATGACTGGCCGCGATGGTGCTGGGCGGGCTGGCTTCAGCGGCCACCGGGGCCGGGGCTTCAGCGGGGGGTTTGGTGAAGGCGCCGAGACCGCCAGCGACGCCCACGATCACGAGCCCAGCCAAGATCGCCCAGGGCGCCCAGTCCGGCAGCCAATCGTCGCTTCCGCCGGGCCGAGCGGTCGCACTGACCGCGGCATGACCCGCGCGCGCGACGCGTGCCTCGTTCTCTTCCTCTTCGTCGTCCTCGTCTTCTTCTTCTTCTTCTTCTTCTTCGTCGTCCTCCTCCTCTTCTTCATCGGCGTCAGCGGCCGCGTGCGAGGGGGGCGCGGGGGGCGGGGTACCGGGTGCGGCCGACGTTTCGCCCTGACCTTTGAGCTCGGCGTCGAGTTGCTTCTTTGCGGCAGGCGGCCCCGAATCACTGGCCGCGGCTTTGCCTTCTTCGGCAGCTTGGGTCGCCGTTTTGGTCTTGCCCGTGTCGTCGGCGCCCTTGCCGCCCCATTCGCTGTCGATCTCGTCCGTGACCGGCGGGGGAACAGAGAGAACCTTCTTGGGTTGTTCGTCGCTCATGGCATCTCCGATAGTTGTCGGGAACTTCAAACTTCGGCGAAGGCGGAGGTGATCACGGCATCCGGCCGGTCCCCCGCGAACGCTTGCAGCACGATTCGACCATCGCCGAGCGCGTAGCCCTCGGTGCGGATGGTCTCGCCGGGCCAGACTGGTTTTCGAAACTGCGCCGTCAGCCCTTTCAAGCGGCTGGCATCCCCGCCGCAAGCCTGTTGGATCACCGCGCGCGAAACGAAACCATACGTGCACAGGCCGTGCAAAATCGGGCCCTGCTCGAAACCAACCAGGCTGGCGAACGCCGGATCGGCGTGCAGCGGGTTCAAATCACCCGAGAGACGATAGAGCAGCGCTTGTTCTGGCTGAGTGGTCTCGGTCACACTGAAATCCGGCGTTTTGCCCTCGGGAATTTTGGGGGTCTCGCTCTTCGGCGGGCGGGGACCGCCGAAGTTGCCGGCGTCGCGCACCAGCAGTTGCCACTCCGTGTCGAAACAGGGCTCGCCGTTGAAAGTGGTCTCGGTCGCAAGCACCACCTGCGCCAGCTTCTTCATGTCGTAAATGCCGACGATCGTGCCGACTGTGTGCAGCGTTCCGGACGGCGGCAACGGCCGATGAATGCGCAGGCTCTGCGCGCCGTGCACCAGGCGAGTCATGTCGCAGCGAGTCTTGACGAACAGCTCGCTCACCGGGCCGTAGGCGGGGATCACGCCGAAGGTCGGGAACACCTTCGGGCCGCGACCTTCGTACAAGTAGTCGAGCTCCTCACGCTTTGCGCCAATGCCGAGCGCGTACAAAACTGCGGTCTTCCAGTCGTAACTGAAGACGTGGGGTTCGGTCTTGAAACCGATCGTAGAAAGGTCGAGGCTCATGGGCGGTTTTCGGGCGACACCGTTATCGCGCCCCTTCCGCTCGGTCAATCGAAGCCCAGCCTCAGGCGATCCCTCGTTGCTTCCCCTCCCGCTACCTCACCAGGATCCGGCTCAAATTCTGCAGCCGTTGCTCACCTCGCTGGGGGGCGATCTGCGCGGCTGGGCGCTAGCTTGGGCGCGCGTGACGCCCGCGTTGACCGTGCTCCCGGCCTTTGGGCTGAACGCGCTCCCCGCGCAAACGCGCGCGGCGCTCGGCCTAGCTTTGGCGGTGAGCCTCGCACCCAGCCTGCAGCCGCTTCAGCTCGCTGCGCCCTTCGGCGTCGCATTGCTGTTGGAAGCCGCGCGCGGGTTGCCCGTGGCCGTTGCTGCTTCGGGTGCGTTGTGGGCGGCGGGCATGGCGGGGGGGCTGGTGGACAACGTGCGTGGCGCGCGCGAAACGCAGTCCCTGCCGGTCATCGTCGAAGACACATCGCCGTTCGGTGCGTTGCTGTCGCTGCTGGTGGCATTGCTCTTCTTGGAAGGCGGAGGCGCCGCCCGCGTCGTATCCGCACTGGCGTCGAACCCGAGTGTCTCACATGGCATCGTGTGGCACGTTGCGCTCGGGCTGACCCACGCGATCGAGCTTGCACTCGCGGTTGCGGCCCCTGTGGTCGCTGTGTCGATCGTGCTCGAGCTCGCCAATGCGTTGATCGCGCGCGCCGCGACGCCGGCACACGTGGCAGCGCTGCTCGCGCCGCTGCGCTCGATCTTGATCCTGGTTTGCTTTGCGCTGCTGTTCGAACGCATGGCGAGCCTGCTGGCGGGCGTGGCTGCCCACCAGCCCTGAGTGGGGTCTGCAGTGGGCCGTTTGCGAGCCCTTTTTCGCGTGATCGGTTGGCGCAGGAAAGTTCGAGCTCAGGTTCAGCGTGCGCTCTGTCGACGCGACCAAGTTCGCGCCAGGGGCGAGCCGCTCCGTTTTTTTAACGGAACGAACGCGCCCCCTCCACTGCATGCAGAAATCACCCGAATGCAGGCAAAACGAAGCCGAAGCCCGCGGCCGCGGTCAACGCCTGAGCTCGCTGCAACGGGACGCTACGGAGTACCTCGATGAGAACAAACACCGCACTCGGTTCGATTTCGGCTTTGCCTGCCTTGCTCTGCTTGTTCTCGGCAGTGGGCTGTTCACAGAGCGCGCCGGGCGCAACGCCCTCTGCAGCTGGGATGCCGAGCCAGGGTGGCGCGACCAGCCAACCGGGCGCGGGCGGAGTGACGGGCGTGAGCGGTGCTGTCGGCAGCGGCGGTAGCGCGAGCGGCGGCACGCCGAGCGGGGGCGCGCCGAGCGGGGGCGCGCCGAGTGCCGGCGCCGCAAACGATCCAGCGGGCGCTGGCGGTACGAGCGCGGGCGGCGCGAGCGGCGGTGCGAGCCCGACAGCAGGCACTGGTGGAGGCGGGGCCGCGGGCGGCAGCGCGGTGTGCGCGCCGCCCACGGTGAGCTTGACCGGTGCCGACGCCGTCGTCGGCGGCAAGCTCATTCAATTCAACGACAACGGCGGTTGGTGCTGGTACCAGGACGAGCGCGTCGTGGTCGACACGAAAGCCAATAAGCTGGTGATCGGCTCCGTTGCCAGCGGCGGTTCGCGCAATGGCTACCAAGAAGCGGTCATCTACGACATCGCGGCGGGCACGAAGAAGCTGTTCACGCTCAGCACCGGCCTCGCCAGCAACGTCGACGACCACAACGCACCCGCGTTTTTGGTGCGACCCGACGGCAAGTATTTTGCCATGTGGTCCGGGCATCGCAGTGATTGCCTCAGTCGTACGAGCATCTTCGATGGCACGGCGTGGTCTGCCGAAAAGAAGTTCGATTGGGCGGGCGCCGGTTGTCCGTGGGCGGGCGCGAGCACGAACATGGTGACCTATTCGAACCCCTGGTACATCGGCAAAGACATTTTCGCCGGCGTGCGCTCGGTCGGCACGGATCCCGCCATTCTCACGTCGGCGGACGACGGCGCGACGCTGAGCTACTACGGCCGTCTGATGGCGACCAAGCAGACGGGCTACGTCGCTGGTTACTTCAAATATTGGGGCAACAACACGGATCGCATCGACTTCGTCGGAACCGAAGCGCACCCGCGCGACAAAGATACGAGTCTCTTCCACGGCTACATCAAGGACGGCAAGGTCTACGACTCGCTCGGCGCCGTGAAGGACGAAGAGCTCAAGGATCCCAACGCCACGACCAGCACCGCGGTCGACATCAATACGTACACGCCAGTATTCAAGACGGGGTCCTCCATCGGTGGCGTGAAGCTCGAACACGCCTGGAATCACGACATCGTCCGCTATGCCGATGGCAGCATCGCCATCCTCGGGCAAGCGCGCGTCACGGGCACCGGCTCGGACGATCCCGACAAGCGCATGCTCTACTTCCGCTTCGACGGGACCGCTTGGAAGGCGACCTACCTGGTGAAGGCCGGCAAGAAGCTGTACGCGGACGAGCAGGATTACACGGGCCTGGGCGCGCTCGTGCCGGACGACCCGACCACGATTTACATCTCCACGCCGTACGATCCGAGCACGGACATGATGGGTTCGAGCGGTAAGCGCGAGATCTGGCGCGGAACCACCTGCGACAATGGCGCTACCTTCAAGTGGACGCCGGTCACGGCCAACTCGACCAAGGACAACATTCGTCCGGTCGTGCCGCGCTGGGACGCGAGCCACACCGCGCTGCTTTGGATGCAGGGAACCTACAGCTCGGCGCAGAGTTACAAGATGTCCATCGTCGGGACAATCTCCGGACAGTAACGGCTAGCGTAGCTCGAGCAACAGATCGGCGGCGAGCACGACGTGCTCGACGGGCTCCGAGCGCGCAACGATGCTGCGCAGCTCGGTCAGGTACGAGCGCTGCAAGTCGCGCAAGTGGGCGAGATCGGCCGTCGAGACGCCGAACAGGTTGTACATCATGCCGCGCTCGCCGGCGTCGATGCGGGCGGCGGCTTGGCGCAGCCACCAGACGCGCAGCTTGCGCGCGGCGTCCGGATCTCGTCGGGTGTCGAGGGCCGTGACGCTCTCTTGGCGGTAGTGGCTGCCGTCGAAGGAAATCTGCCCGCTGTCCTGGAGCAATTTGAGGCAGCGCTCCTCGGTGCTGGGTTCGATCCCGATCTGCTCCGCGATCCAGCCGGGGCGGTGTGCGACGAGCGCCGAGTAGGAACGCAGTTCGAGCGCGCGCAGCACCGCTTGCGACCACGGTTCGTCGTAAGCGAGGCGGCGCGCCACCTGCAGCTTGCGCCAAGGCTCGACCGCGCTGGGCAGGGCGCGCGGATCCACGAAGGCCTCGATGAAGTCGAGCAGCCGCAGCGAGCTGCGTTCGACCATCAACAGGAAATCGGGCAGGCGAGGCTCGCTCGTGCCGGACAGCCAACGTGCGATCGCAAAGCGACTCTTCCCGCTGTAACGCGAAAGCTCGACGATGCTCGTGCCGCCGCGCAGATCGTCGAGCAAGACAGCGATGCCCTCCGCCGTGAACGGGTCCGTGCTCGATAGCCAGGCGGGCGGAACGCGATAAAACTCTGCCAGCGCGCTCGGGACGTCTACGCCCAGTTTGGAGGCGACCCAGAGCGTCTTCGAGGCCGAGGGGAAGCTGTTGCCGCGTTCCCATTGGTGCACGACATTGCTGCGCGCGCCCAGCTTGCGACACGCCGCCTTCTGAGTGCGCTTTCCCCGCAAAGCGCGCAGGAATTCAGCTGCCAAACGGGCATAGTTCATGTGTAGAGATTCGCACATATCTTGGTGAATTAGGGTCACTAAATGTGCATATCGGCGGTTGCAGCGCTGGCCCGTGCTCGCCATAGTGAACGCAGCTTGGAGGTTGCTGATGATGCGTGTAGCGAGCTGCGTTTCTACGGTGTGGGTGCTGGCCATGGTTCTTGGCTGCAGCGGCGGCCAAACCGGCGATCTTTCGGGCGAGAACGATAAGAAGGGGCGCTCCACGGGCAATACCGGGTGTGAGGACCAACTCAGCGAGGTCGAGCTCGACGACGCCTCTGCGCTCGGCTTCGACGCACGCGGCGTGCTGGCTTTTGCAGAGCAGAGCTTTCACAGCGAGCTCGCCTGGCAAGCTGTGGATCACGTGGAGTATTCACCGGCAGCCAGTCAGAGCGCGCTCAGCCTCACGCTGAGCTCGAAAGACAAGGCTTGGTTCGTCCATTCCGTCCCGGCGCGCTCGGCCACCGGCGAGGGGGGAACGCTGGCAGAGCCGCTCTGTCCACCCGATCGTCTGCGGGTACTCGTGCATGCGGAGCTGCAAAGCGCGGATGGCGCGTTGGCTGAATCGTTCGATGAAGCGCTGGAGGCGCGCAGTCCGTCAGTGGCCACGCTGACTCGGTCACTGGTTGCGGACCAGATTGCAGGTAGCTTCGCGATCACCCAGGTGACGCCGCCGGCAAGCTTGGGCACGGCGCAGGCTTCGGTCCAAAACCTCGAGTTCGTGGCACTGCTCACTCCTGCCGGCATGGCGGGCTCGCTCACTGGGGTGCTCTCGTCCACGAACTCCCAGGTGGCCAGCGCTTCGCCGCTGACCTTCGCGCGCTTTCCGAGTGACTTGCGTTGTGTGTCAGCCGATGGCACGGGCAAGGCTTTGCCGATCGAGGCAAACAGCGCGGCGCTGGGCCAAACTGGCTTCCAAGCCGTCGACGTGATCAACGCTTGGGGGGCGCTTCCGTTTCATTGGGACGATGGCACGCGCAGCGCGCTCACGCTGAAACTGAGCGATCTCGCAGACGGCTGCGTCGAAGTCCCGAGCAGCAGCGGTTTCCAGGAGCCGGGGCAGCCGGCTGTGACCGTGGTCTATCCCGTGGTGCTCCAGGCGGCGAGCAGCGATGGCCGTTGGCAAGGGCAATACCCAGCAAGCCTTGTGACTTGGCCCAGCGCCGCGGGCAATGGTTTCTCGCAGCGAATCGACGTGAACGGAACGTTCCTGAGCGGCGCGTCCGACGGAACGGGCTTCGAGCCGGTTTCGATTCCAAGCGGCACGCAGCGACTCAGCATGCGCCTCGAGGCGCTGTTCGAAGGCACGAACGCGAGCGGCAGACTGACGCTCGATGCGCTGAAAGATCCCCCGTGCGTGACCAACCCCGAGCCCCCATCTGGAAACTCGAGCCCGCCTTGCTCGGGCACCACCGTGACGCGCGTGCTCGGCGCGAGCTGGCCGGATTGAGGTTGCTCGGCAGCGCGTGCCGCGCCGCCGAAGGCTATGACGCTCGCGACGCGCTCGGTGACCATCAAAAAATTCACAGCGGAATGCGGTAGGCCAGGGAGATCCCCAGCGAAAATACCGTGTTTCTGCCGGTGAGTGAGGCCTCGTCCAAGAACGGGTCTTTTTTCGCGGTGGTGGGCAAGAACCAGTTCGCGTAGCGCAGCGTGGCGCCCAATGACCAGTGATTGGCCAGGTAGAACGCGGCGCCGCCGAGTAGCCCGATGGCTGCGCCTTCGGTACGGATGGTCGAGCCGCGCTGACCGACCAGGGCCAGGTCCTCGTTCTTGTCACTGACGACGAAGCGATCGCCGACGACGGCAAGCCCGCCCGAGAGCCCCCACCAAAGCTCGACGCTCTCACCCACGTACGGGTAGTGGCGCACGGTGCCTTCTAGGGTGAGGTAGCTGCGGCTGTGGTTGCGCACGATCTCATCGGGGTCATTACGGGGTGCATCGGTGGTCGGGATCAAACCGAGCAGCACCCCGGCACCGAAAGCGAAGCGGCGTCCGTTGCGATAGATCTGCCAGACGTCGAGCGCGAAGCTGGTGTCGCCGTTCTTGCAGCCTTGCCCGGAGCTGCGCTCGGCGCACACCGAGGCGCCGGGCAGGGTCAGCCAACCCACGCCGAGCTCGGCGCTGAGCATCGGGCGCGCGAGCGCGCTGAAGCCACGCGCCAAGCGCGGATCAGCGAGCTCGTGGCGGTCGGCGGCCGGTGGCGGCAATTCATCGGCCATGCACGTGGCCGCGCGCAGCGACGGCAGCAGCGACAGGCCAAGACCAACGAGCAGTGCGGCGCGCTTCATGGTGGCCCTGCTTTGGGTGGCGATGCGAACGCGCCGAGTTGGTGCGCGATGCCGAGCGCGGCGCTGATGCCGAGTAGGAAGCAGAGCAGGATGATCAGCGCGGAGGAAGCAGAGCGAGTCGGCGCCGAGCGAGCGACCGTGGCTGATTCGGTCCGCACGATGGGCGGAGCGGGCGCCGCGCTCGGGGTTGGAGTCACGCTGGCGAGCGCGTGACCCAGGCGCGTCTTGGTGGGCGCGAACGTGTCGTCGGAGGCAGCGAGCAGGGCACGGGCGAATTGTCGCGCATCCCCACAGCGGTCCTGGGGGAGCTTGGCCAGGTTTTGCTCGATGAGTTTCGCGAGAGCGGGCGGCGTGTTCGGCGCGCGCTCACGCAGCGCGGGCACGGCGGCCGTTTGCTGTTTCAGCAGCACTTGGATCGCGCTTTCGCCTTCGAAGGGCGGGCTGCCGCTCAGGCACTCGTAGGCCAGGATTGCCAGGGCGTAGACGTCGCTCGCGGGAGTCGACGCACCACCCGCGGCGCACTCGGGAGCCACGTAGCGCGCGCTGCCGAAGATCGCGCCTGCGCGCGTGGCGAGCTCCGGGCGCTCGAGCTCTGCGTCCGCGCGGGCGACGCCGAAATCGAGCACCTTCACGAAATCTGGGTCGTCGCCGCGTCGCACCAGCATCGAGTTTTCCGGCTTCAGGTCTCGGTGCACGATACCATGCTCGTGGGCTTCACCGAGGGCGTCGGCGATCTGCAGCAGGATGTGCACGGCGCGCGCCGGGGGGAGGGCCCCCTGTGCCAAAAGGACCGAGCGCAGCGTCAGGCCATCCAGGTATTCGAGGGCCAGAAAGGGGATGACCTGACCGTCTTGCTCGAGCTCGGAAAGCGACAGCACGTTGACCAAGTTCGGGTGGCACAGCGAGCCGGCGATTCGCGCTTCGCGCTGGAAGCGCGCGCGCAGGCCGTCGTTTGCCGCCAGGTCGCGATGCATGATCTTGAGTGCGACATTGCGCTCCACTCCGAGCTGATGCGCGCGGTACACGCGACCGACCGCTCCGGCGCCGATCAGTGCGTCGACACGGAACTCGCCACGCAAGGTTCGTCCGAGATAAGCGTCGGGGCCCGTGTCGATACTGCGCGCGGGTAGCGCCGCGCCGTCGCGCGGACAGAAAATCACGCCCTCGCCGTAGCTCTCTCCACAGTTCGAGCAGCGACGCTGGGGCACGCCCATTGCCGGCGAGCTTAGCATGTAGGTGGCCGGAGCCGAGGCCATTGGCCCGAAAACGCTGGTCTAGTTGGCCCGAGCGCGCCCGGTTTCGGCGCGCCGGGCAGCTGCGGCCGCCGAGCTCGATCTTTTCTGGTCATGACCGCGCTAGTCGAGACTAGGCTCCGCCCGCCATGAGTGACGAGTCGCCTCCCGAGACAGCGCCTGAACCGGCCGAAGTGCCGGTCGTGGCCGAGGAGCGCGCCGCGGCGAACACATACACGGTCAAGCTGCCGACCTTCGAGGGTCCACTCGATCTGCTCTTGCACCTGATCGAGGAGCACGAGCTCAACGTGATGGACATTCCCATCGCGTTCGTGGCGAAGAAGTACTTCGAATACATCACGTTGATGGAGGAGCTGAACATCGACGTGGCGAGCGAATACCTCGTCATGGCGGCGACGCTCACGCACATCAAATCGAAGATGCTGCTGCCCGTGGTCCCGACCGACCAGGAGGACGAAGCGGAGGCGGAGCTCGATCCCCGTGCGGAGTTGGTGCGGCGCTTGCTCGAGTATCAGAAGTACAAGCACGCCGCCGAGCAGCTCTCCGACAACCCGGTGTTGGGGCGCGACGTGTTCTTGCGCGGTGTCCCGGCGCCGAACGTCGAGGGGGTGGCCCCGCTCGCGGGGCTCAGCTTGTTCAAGCTCTTGGATGCGTTCCAGGGGGTGCTGTCGCGCGCCAAGAAGCTCGTCGACCATCAAATCGACTTCGAGCGGTTCTCCATCACCGACCGCATCAACGAGCTCTCGGAGCTGCTGAAAAATCGCGGGAAAGTGCTGTTCGAGCAGCTGTTCGAGGGCGCTCGCGGGCGAGCCGATCTGATCGTGACCTTCCTGGCGATTCTGGAGATGACGCGACTGCGGCTGACGCGTGTCGAACAAGAGGGCCCGCTGTTGCCGATCTTCATCGAGTTGGCGGTCAATGACGAGGCTGACTCGGCATCGCTTGCAGACTTGGATCGCGCCTACGAGAGCTCGGCCCACGACCCTGGAACGGAAGAAGCGACGAAGCGAGAATCGGCCGACGGCTCGAGCGGCGACGAGCAAGAGTCACGTGCCGAGGACGACTTCGACTCGCCCGATGATGACGAGCAAGAGCTCGATGAGCAAGACGATGACGATGAGTCGGACGATGACGACGAATCGGATGACGATGAGTCAGACGATGACGACGAATCGGACGATGACGATGACGATGACGACGAGTCGGACGACGATCAAACGCCCGACACGGAGCGGGACTGATGGCAGCTAGGAAACGGAAAATCGCGCAGCCCAAGCAGGCTGCTCAAGTCGAAGCAGAGCCGGAACTCGCGGCAGACATTGACGCAGAGCCCGCGCTGCAAGCCCCAGCCGAAGCAGCGCCGGCAGAGGTCGAAGCTCCCGAAATCCGGGCGGAAAAGGCCGAGCACGCGCAGGCTGAGCCGCACCCGGACGCCGAGAGCGAGGAGTCGCCGTCCCAGGAGCCGGAATCGGAGCGGGTGACGCTTCACTCTCGCTCGGCAGCGGACGAGTCCGACGACGATGCCGATGATCAGTCCGCATTCGAGGAAGCGCTGCTCGGTGAAGGACCTTCGGAGGTGGATGAGAGCCGCGTCGACGACACGGGCGCTTACCTCAAGGGGCTACTCGAGGCCCTGCTGTTCGTCTCCGACCGACCGCTCGAGATCAAGGAACTTTCGCGCGCGGCGAAGATCGACAAGAAGCGAGTCGAGGAGCTGATCGAGGAGATTCGGCTCGATTTCCAGCATCGTGGGGTGCGCTTGGACGAGGTCGGTGACGGCTTTGCGTTTCGTAGCAACCCCGCATACTCGGAGTATGTGCGCGGGTACCTGTCGCTGCGGCCCGTGCGGCTCTCTCGCGCGCAGCTCGAGACCCTCTCGATCGTGGCCTACCGCCAACCGATCACCCGCCCCGAGGTCGACGACATTCGCGGCGTCGACGCGGGCCCGGTGTTGAAGGGGCTCCTGGAACGCGATCTGATCCGTATCATCGGCAAAAAGGACGAACCCGGTCGGCCGATGCTGTACGGCACGACGCAGACCTTCTTGCAGGTGTTCAGCCTGAAATCACTGCGTGATTTGCCGACCCTGCGTGAGTTTACCGAGCTGAACGACGAATCGCGCAAGGTGTTTGCGGAAGAGCTGGGCGAAGAAGCGCCCGAGGGTCCAATCAGCTTCGAACAAGCCATGGCTGGCGATGCCGACGCGGACAGCGCCGGCACCGAGTCCGAGGCACCGTTGCAGGACGGTGCGGAGACCGACGCGCTCCAAGCCGGAGCGGATGGCGACTCGGAAGCGGAAGCCGAGCCAGCGGACGACGCGGACGACGCGGACGCAGACGAAGACGAGGCCGAGTCGGACGACGAAGACGACGAAGACGACGAAGACGACGAAGACGACGAAGACGACGAAGACGACGAAGACGACGAAGACGGCGAGGACGAAGACGGCGAAGACGACG
>DASSMT010000340.1:0-12078 GCA_035688655.1 Polyangiaceae bacterium
GTTGTTCGTCTTTGTCGTTGTTCTTGTTGCTGCCTGTTGAAGGCTTCGGCCGTGAGCCGCTCGCCCACGCATACATTCCTCGCGGTATAAACTCGGTAGTCGCCAGAGAGCGGGTGTTTGACGACGAGCTCTTTGCCCGCGTAGTGTAGGTCGCGTACTCCGCATTCGGCCGTCTCGGGAGGTCGATGACACGACCCTCGAGCCTTCTTCTCTCGCCTCTGTCGATGTTTCGGCGGACGCTGCTTTGGGAGGTGAGCCAAGCCCCGCTTCTCGAAGGATGCGCCGAACAGTCTCCCGCCACAGCCTCAACCCTTCGACCTCTACTAGCTTCTCCGTGAAGTGCTGGTCGTTAAGACCGTCGCGCTTGGCCCGGCGCAGCATCGCCACTTGCTCACGAACCTCGTGCGCCGTCCTGTGCTTCGGTCGTCGCCCCGCGTTGCCATGAACGAGCTCTGCCGCCCCCTTGCCAGCAATCCTCTTCCGCAGCCGCTGAATCTGCTGAACTGACGGCCTCAGGCTTGTCGCCACTTCTGCGACCGTTAGCTCTCCCCGGTCTAGTCGCTCCAGCAGGTTCAAAAAACTCGCCACCGGCGGTCGCTCATCTGCATCCCGCCAAGTGGAAGGGGGTGACATTTCCACTCTGCAGTATGGGCGACATGATCACTCACAACAGCACAAATCATCGGTTGACAGCTCAATCAGCCCGCACAATCTCGACTCAGCTCGAGCAGCCCCGCCAAAAAAGACCGCGGACGACTTCGTTGAGTCCGCCTCGTCTCGCCCACCGTCAACACTGCGCCACACCACGAACGCGGACTCCACGAAGTCGTACGCACACGGAGCCGCCTGCTCGCTTCCAGTCACGCAACCCCTCCCTTACGCAACCCTCCCTCATTTACGGCCTCGGAACCACGCGCGCGATACGCCGCTCTCCCGCTGCGCGTGGGTCTTGCTCTTTCAACGCTCGACGTCGAGACCACATCCCGCGCCGTCCACGCCTCGGGTTCCACGCTGCCACTGACGCCGGCGCACCGCGCTGGCCGGAGGCCAGCGCTTGGGCAGCCCGGCGCCCGCAGCGCGGAGCGCGAGGACGGCGGTCGCGCAGCGTCGTCTCGCGCACGGGGCAGCCCACCCGTCCTTGCCCGAGCAATCAGCACCGCTCGCAAGCGCTCCAGTCTCTGCTGCACGAGCCGTCTCGGATGCGGACGCCGTACTCTGCGCACCAAACCTCGACGTCGAGAGTGAAGCGCGCTGGGCGCGACGTGTGCGGTGGCTCAGAGCTCGATTTGCGCGCCGATTTCCATCACGCGATCGGGCGGGATGTTGAAGAACTTGGTCGCGGACAGCGCGTTGCGCGACATGAACGAGAACAGGCCCACTCGCCAACGGGCCATGCCCGGACGCCTCGTCACCACCAGGTTCTCGCGGCCGAGGAAGAATGTCGTGTGCTCGACGGTGTGAATCAGGCCGGCCTCGATCAAGAGTGACGGCGCATCCGGTTGTTCGATGAAGCCATAGCGCCCGACCACGCGGCAGAAGCCATGCTCGAGCTTTTCCACCTTGTAGCGCTCGTCTTCGGCGACGCGCGCAGCGTCGGTGGTGATGATCGTGAGTAGCACGATGTTCTGGTGCAGCACGCGATTGTGCAAGAAGTTGTGCAGCAGCGCGGGCGGGGTACCGTCACCCGTGCCGGTCATGAACACCGCAGTGCCGGGCACCCGCGCGGGCCGCTCGACCGCGAGCACGTCGTAAAAGTCGACGAGCGGCAGCAGTTGCTCACGGAAGCGCTCGGCCAGGATTTCGCGGCCTCGCTTCCAGGTGACCATGATCGTGAAGATGATGGCGCCGATCGCCAAGGGTACCCAGCCGCCGTGTTCGATCTTGGACACGTTTGCGCTGACGAAGAACAGCTCGGGAATGAAGAACACGAGCGTGACCGGGATCGCCTTGTGGTAGCCCCAGCCCCAGCCATAGCGCACCAGGAAGAACGCCAATAGCGTGGTGATGATCATCGTCAATGTCACCGCGATGCCGTAGGCAGCCGCCAGTGCCATCGATGATTTGAAGCCCAAGACGAGCCCGATGGCCGCCAGCATGAGCGCGTAGTTCACGCTCGGGATGTAGATTTGACCGCGCTCGTGAACCGAGGTGTGGCGGATGGAAAAGCGCGGCAAGAAGCCGAGCATGGTGGCCTGGCTGGTGAGCGAGTACACACCGGAGATCAACGCTTGCGAGGCGATCACGGTGGCGGCCGTCGAGAGCAGCACCACGGGGTAGAGCGCAAAGCTCGGCACCAAGCGGAAGAAGGGATTTTCAATCGCTTCTGGGCGCATGATCAGCAGCGCGCCCTGCCCGAAGTAGTTCATCAGCAAGGCGGGAAAGACCACCGCGAACCAAGCCAGCCGAATCGGCTTGCGCCCGAAATGACCGAGATCCGCGTATAGCGCCTCGCCCCCGGTCACGGCCAAGAACACACCGCCCAGCACCAGCAGCCCGCGCTCGCCGTGATGGGCCAGAAATTGCACGCCGTGGTGCGGGCTGATCGCGGACAAGACCGCCGGATAGCGGACGATCTGGCCGATGCCGAGCGCCGCGATGGTCGCGAACCAGAGCAGGGTGACCGGACCGAACACCGCGCCAATCCCGCCCGTGCCTCGCTTTTGCACGACGAACAAGCCGACCAGGATCACGATCGTGATCGGCACCACCAGATGTTCGAGGTGCGGCGCGGCGATCTCGAGACCTTCCACCGCGCTGAGCACCGAGATCGCTGGCGTGATGATGCCGTCGCCGTAGAGCAACGCCGAGCCGAACACACCCAGGAAAATCAGCGGCAGATAGACGCGCGATTTACGCAGGTTCGAGCTGGAGAGCGCCATCAGCGCCAAGATCCCGCCTTCACCCTTGTTGTCGGCCTTCAGGATGTAGGCGATGTACTTGAGCGAGACCATGATGATCAGCGACCACGAGATCAGCGACAGAATGCCGAGGATGTTCTCGTGCGAGGTCTCCATCCCGCCCGCGAAGCACTCGCGCACGGAGTACAGCGGGCTCGTGCCGATGTCGCCGTAGACCACGCCCAGCGCGCCGAGCGCCAACTTCGCCAAGTAGCCGCTGCCGCCGCCGTGTCCGTGTCCGTGTCCGTGGCTGTCCACGCTGGGCGCAGCGTGGTTCGGTCGTGAAGGGGAAGTAACGGGCGGACTCGGGGCGGTCACGGGTTCGGACATCGAATGGCGCTCACGCTACCGCAGATTGCGTTCCGGCGCGTGGCTCTAGCCGCGCAGCCAAAAGACGGTGAAAGCGTCGCCGCCTTCGTCCGGCTCGGCTGGCCTCGAATGTTCAACGAAGGCGGAAGCGCGCAAATGTTCGCGCACACCAGCCTTGAGGGCGCCGGTTCCGTGCCCGTGGAGCACGAAACCTGCTGCTTCGTTAACGCTGATTAAACGGTCGATGAAGCTGTCGACGTTGCCCAACGCTTCGTCGAAGCGTTGACCGCGCAGGTCGAGAGTCGTGGCCTCGGTTCGTTGCGCAGTGAACGCGAGTTTCGGCTGAGTTGCGGTCTTGTATTTCGAATTTGATCGCGAGCTCTGCTTCGGCGCATCTCGATTTGCGACGCCGCTCAGGTCTCGAATTGGTACCAATAGCTTCATCCCGCCGATCATCAGCCGCACCTGTTCGCGCGCGCACAGTTCGATGATCTGCCCGCTGGTTCCGAGGCCGCGATGGTGCACGGTTTGACCGACTCGGAGCTCGCTCGCCGAGAGCTCGCGCGTTGCCGCGCGAGGAGCGCTCTGCCCCGAGGTTTCGAATTCGCCACCGAGCGCGACTCGAGCCGCGACCTGGTTGACACCGCGTTCGAGCTCGCGGAGCGCGTTCGGTTGGCTGCCCGTGGTGCGAATCCGCGCGCGCAAATCTTCGAGCTCTTTTCGCGCGCTGCGCACGGCCACGCGCAACTCCGTGACATCGCGATCGGCGTCACGCGTCACCTGCTCGCGGAGCGCCTGGCGTTCGGCTTCCGATTTTTCGCGTAGCTCACGCGCCTGAACTCGCTCGGCTTCGGCTTCTCGTCGGATTGAGTCCAGCTCGGCGCGCTCCCGCGACAGTTCGCGCAGCGTGGCTTCGCGATCCACTGCTTGCGAGGGCAGCAGCGCTTTGGCCCGCTCGATCAGCGCCGGCGGCAAGCCGTGGCGGAGCGCGACGGCGAGCGCGCTCGATGGCCCGGGGACTCCCAGGTGCAGCCGGAAAGTGGGCGCCATGTGCGCGAAATCGAAGCCCACCGAGGCGTTCTCGAACGACGCGGTCTGGGTAGCGAGCTCCTTCAAGCGTTCGTAGTGGGTGGTCACGAACGCCGCAGCGCCGCGCTCGGTGAGCGCTTCGAGCACCGCTGCAGCCAACGCGGCGCCTTCTTCCGGATCCGTACCGGCGGCGACTTCGTCGAGCAGTACCAGGCAGCGTGGCCCAGCGCACTCCAGAATCGAGCGCAGGTTGACGATGTGCGCGCTGAACGTGGACAGCGAGCGTACGAGCGATTGTTCGTCGCCGATGTCGCACAGCACGCGCTCGATCCAGCCTACTCTGGAGTCCGCGTGCACGGGCACGGGCAGCCCGCTGCGTACCATCAGCGCGATCAGCCCAGCGGTCTTCAACGCGACGGTTTTGCCGCCCGCGTTCGGACCGGACACGATCAGCGCCTGTCCGGCACAGAGCACGATGTCGTTCGGCACGACTTCGATTCCGGTGAGCAGCAGCAGCGGGTGGCGCGCCCCGCGCAGCACGAGGTCGGCATGCTCGGAAAGCGCCAGCACGAGCGAGCTCGTTTCGTCCGCCCAGCGCGTGCATGCACTGCACAGATCGGCCGCGACACACGCGAAGAACGCGGCCTCGCACCCGTCGTGGGCCGCCTTCACCTCGTTCGACAGGGCAATCAGCACGCGGTCCTCTTCGCGCGCGGCCTCGGCTTCCGCGAGCCGCAAGCGATTGCCGACCTCGGTCAGCTCACGCGGCTCGACGAACAGCGTGCTGCCCGAGGCGCTGGAGCCATGCACGATGCCATCGACCCGCAGGTGAGCGTCGGAGCGCACGGGCAAAACGAAGCGACCCTCGCGTTCCGTGTAGTACTGGCCTTGCAGCAAATCTTGAAAGCGATCGAGCAGCTGCGCCAAACGACGCTTCAGTTCAGCCTGCGCGTCGCGCACCTTGCTCCGCGCGCGCGAAAGCTCGGGGGAGGCGCGATCGGCAACCGCCCCGCCTGCATCGATGCAGCCCTCGAGTCGTTCGCGCAGGCGGTCGAGGGCTGGATCCGTGCTGAGCGCCGCCGAAAGGTCCGGCGCCAGCGCCTGGTGAGCCTTAGCGTAGCCGCGCAAATCCCGAGCCAGCGAGAGCACGCCGATCAACGCCCAAAGCTCGGCTCCGCTCGCAGCGCCGCCTGCGTGCACCCGTTCGAGCAGCTCGCCGAGCTCGGCAAATTCACGCACGGGGAGCGGGTGGCCAGCTCTGAACAACTCGAGCGCGTCGTGCATGCGCCGCAAGCGCGCGCGAGCTTCGTCGAGCGTGTCGGCGGGCAGGAGCGCGCGCACGTAGCCGGACGCAGCGCGACTCGTACAACGTTCCGCGATGCGCTCGAGAAGCAGCGGCCACTCCAAGGCTGCTCGCGCGTGTTGCTCCTGGTCTGCAAGGCTGCTCACGCGGCGCTTATTAGCAGAACTCTCCAGTTCTGCGAGTGGCGCGGGCAATCAGCTGGCGAGCGCTGCGCTGTCCGAGCCGTCGCTCGAGGCCTGCTCGCCGAGATGAACACTGAGCAAGATGCCGCCAATTCTCGCGGCCTTGTCCATCGATTCGGCGAGCAGCGCCAAGTTGTGGCTCGCCCGGCTGCCCCGCCGTCCGTCCACACTGAGGGCGAAGTGACCCCCACCCGCCGCGCGCAGGCGGGAGAGTAGTCCGTGTGCGAGGATCGAGCGGGCGGCCGTCGAATCGCCTTCGCAACGACCGTTGGACACGAAGACGATGGCGTTCAGCTGCCAACCTCGGGTCTCCAGGCGCGTGACCCGGCTCGCCACCTGGGTGATGAGCGAGCTGGGAGCGCCTTCGTAGTGCTGGGCGACTACGGCCATGTCTCCGGACTCGCTCGGGTCGAGCCAGCGCGGCCAGCTCGCGCCGAACTCGATCACGACCAGTGTGGCTTTGCGGCTTCTCATGGCAAACCTCCGGGGGTTGCTCCCTGATAGAGCGCGGCCGGCGGTCGGGCCAAGAAATGCGGCGGGCGGCGGCTGGCGCGCGCTCAGCCTTCCTGCGTCTTTTTCTTGGCGGCCGGCTTGGGGGCGGTCTTCTTCGGCGGACGGAGTGGCCCTTTTTCGCCATCCGCGGTCGCGGACAAGCTCTTCTTCAGCGCCTCGAACAGATCGATGATCTGAGCTTTCGGGGCCTCCGGGGCGACGGTGATTTCTTTGCCTTCGACCTTCTGTTGCACCGCTGCTTCGACCCGCTCACTGTAAGAGTCGCTGTATTTTTCCGGGTCGAAGCTCTCGCTCGACAATTGGTCGATCAGCTTTTCGGCAAGATCGTGCTCTTTGTCGCTGAATTTGAAGGTCGCGCCGGTATCGATTTCGTCGAAGGCTCGCACCTCGGTGGCGTAGTAGAGCTGATGCAGCGCGAGCCCGTCCTTGCCGTACGGCCGAATCAGCACCAGCTGCTCTTTGCCGCGGCTCGCCCAGCGACCCACGGCGACCTTCTCTTTCTTGGTCATCGATTCGGACAGCAGGCGGTAGGCTTTGTCGCCGCCCTTGTCCGGGCCGAGATAGTAGGTCTTTTCCACGGACACGAAGTCGACGCTCGAAATGGGCACGAACTCCGCAATATCGATGCTGTTGCTGCGCTCGGCCTCCAAGGCCTTCAGCTCTTCTTCGCTGAAGGTCACGTACTGGCCGCGGGCGTACTCGTAGCCCTTCATCATGTCCGTCCGCTCAACGACTTCGTTGTTGTCCGTGGGGCAGATGTATTGCTGCTTCACGCGGCCGCCGCATTTCTTGTGCAGCATGTTGAAGCTCGCCTGTTCGGACGCAGCCGCCGTATAGAACTTGACGGGGATCGAGACCAAACCGAACGAGATAGTGCCGGACGAGGTAGCACGCGCAGCCATACGGGTGATGCTAACGCGTGGCTCCGCGGTTTGAAAAAATCTTGGACAAATCCGAAGTACTCCTGAACACCGGCACAGCCACACGCCGGTCACTTCGGGCGAACGGGCGCGCGCGGACTTTGCCGTGAACCGAGGAAAGCGCAGGCCAACCGGCAAAATTGTCCCGTCACCGGGGCGCCTGCGCTTTCCGGGCTGGTGCGCCCGCGGTCAACGTTCGAGCGGCAAGCCCGCTGCTTGCCAATCCGCCTTGCCCTCGACATACACACGCACGTTCGTGTAGCCGAGCTCGGTGAGCGTGCGCGCGGCTTGGTGCGAGTTCTGACACGTTGCGCTGGCGCAATAGATCACGATTGCGCGGTTTTTCTCGGGTACCAGGTCCGAGGCCAACTCGCGCGCTCGATCGTGGGGAAATAGTTGCGCGCCCGGAAGGTGACCGTGCCGGTAGTACTTCTCGGGCAAGGCCTCGAGTAAAGCAACGGGCATGCCGGTCTCGAGCGCGGTTTTGAGGTCGTCGCGGGTGATGATGTTCATGGCGTATCTCCTGAATGTGGGGTGACGAGGCAGCCCGTGCGCTGCCGTGACTCAACATGCGGCTCCCCGAGCCAACGTTCCAATCGATAATCATGATGTGTGATATCGACTGGCGTAATAATCAGAGCGCGCGGAGAGAGCGCGGGGTCAGAGATATTTCGAAAGCGCCTTCACCGCCGCGGGCACGTCCGGGCGCGCGTCCATGAAGCCGGCGAACGGATCGCCCACTTCCAAGACCCTTCCGGGCACCGTGAGCATGGTGAAGCGCGAGGGATCGAGCGCCACGTGCAGCTCGTTCCAGCCGATGGGCGTCGACACCGTGGCTCCGGCGTGAGAACGCACCGAGTACGGCGCGACGATCGTGCGCGACGCCCCGGTTTGCCCCGTGTCGACGTACAAACGCGCGCCGCGCTGATTCACTCGGCGCTCCATGGTGGCAATGCTCGGATTCTTGTCGGTGATCAGACGACCGAGCAGTTCCACCAAGAGCTTGGCGGTGTCGAAGTTCACTCACGGTCCGAGTGGGACCAGCACATGCAGGCCCTTTTGCCCGGACGTCTTCGGGAAGCCGACCAGGCCCACGTCGTCCAAGATGACGCGCAAATCCAGGGCCAGCCGCACTGCATCCGAAAACGGTCGCTCGGCGATGTCGAAATCGACGGTGAGAAAATCACATTGATCGAGCGTCCCGCGCTGCGCGGCCAGGACGTGCAGCGGAATACAGCCGAGGTTTGCGATGTGCACGAGCGCATCGACGCTGTCGACCAGGAACAACGTCTTCTTGACCGCACCAGGCTCTTCGTCGTCGATGAGCTCGATGCGTTCAATCCAATCCGGAGTCCCCGCGGGCACATTCCATTGATAAAAGTGCTTGCCCGTGATGCCGTCGGGGTAGCGCACGAGCACCACCGGGCGCTCGTGCAGAAACGGCAACATCACCTCGGCTATCGAGGCGTAGTAGGCGCACAGATCGCCCTTCGTGTAGCCCTCTGCCGGCCAGAAAACCTTGTTCGGATTGCTGACCACCACGCGCGTCGCAGCGCTGTGCGGCGCGCTTCGCGCGGGCGGCTCACTCGTCTCATTCATCGGGCCTGCCTCCGCACTCGGCTCCAGTCGTTCGTCTGCTTCCAGCAGCTCGCTCGGCGGCGCCGCCCTGCAATCGCTGGGCGCGATGTCCGTGCGCAGCCCGCGGTAGACCGGCGCGCGTAAACGCGCTTGGCCGTCGCTCTCGCCCTCGGTGAAACCCAAGAAGCGCACGCTGACGACCAACTCAGGTCGTACCCAAAGCGCCCCCTTCGCGTCTTCGGGCGGCGCGCCGCTTCCTGGAAATACATCGACACGGCGAGCTTCCAGCGCCTGCTCCAGCGTATTCAGCGTGGCAGCATCGAGCCCGCTGCCCACCCGCCCGCGGTACAAGAGCCGCTCCCCGGAGTAGCTGGCGACGCACAAGGCGCCGAGCGCGGAACGCCCGCCTTTGCCGCGCATGAAGCCAATCACCACGAACTCTTCGTCGCGCTCGGCTTTCAATTTGACCCAATCATCCGTGCGCCGCGGACCTGGCCGATAAGGCGAGCTCACGCGTTTGGCCACGACTCCCTCCAGGCGTTGCGTGCGACACAGCTCGAACAACGGACGACCGTCCGCCTCCAGGTGATCGAGCGCGCGCACGTAGCCCTTGCCGCGGATCAGCTTCATCAGCATAGCCTTCCTCGACACGAGTGGCAGCGCGCGCAAGTCGAAATCGTTCAGCGCCAGCAAATCGAAGACCAAGTAGCTGACTGGTACGTCGCTCATTGCCGAGCGCACGTCGAGGGGCCTTTCGGCGTGAATGCGCGGCGCGATGCGCTGAAAGCTGGGACGACCTTCGGCGTCGAAAGCGACGACCTCGCCGTCGAGGACGACGCGCTGGGGGGCGAGGGCCGCCACCGCGCGTGCGATCTCCGGATAGCTGGAGCTGGCGGCGCGGCCATTTCGATAGCGCAGCGCGACGGCCCGCGCGTGCTTGTCGGCAACGATGCGAACGCCGTCGATCTTCAGCTCGTAAATGCGATCGTCGTCGACCAGCTCGGCGCCCGTCATCGCGCACAGCATGGGCGTGAGCGAGCTCACGTCCACCGCTTTGCGCACCGCGCCGAGCGCTTCCGCTTCTGCCTCGAGCTCACTCACTACTCGCTCGCGCTCCGCCAGATCCGAGACGGTGAGCCCCGACAGGACGCTGTGCGGTTGCTCGATGAGTATGTCCCCTGGAGGATGGGCGAAAGCGTCTTGCTTCTTGATCAGCAGCCACTCGTTGGCCTTCTTGTCGTCCGGACCGGATGCCTTGCGGCGTCCGGTCGCGACCAGCGCAAATCGCCCGTGCAATTTGAAGCCATCGAGCTCGAAGTCGAGCTTGCCGAGCTCGAGTCCGCGCTCGGCCGTGGTCTCCAAATAGCGCACTCGACCAACGTCCCAGACGATCATCGCGCCCGCGCCGTAGTTGCCTTCTGGAATGACCTCTTCGAACTCCAGGTACTCGAGCGGGTGGTCCTCGGTCAGTACTGCGAGCTTCTTGTCGCCTGCCTGAAGGCTCGGGCCACGCGGAACGGCGAAGCTCTTCAACGTCCCTCCGATCTGCAGCCTCACGTCGTAGTGCGGCCTGGTTGCGTCGTGCAGGTGAACCACGAAGCGCCCAGTGCGAGTTTCACGTGAGACCGGCTTGTGTTCCTCACCAAAAGGCTCGTTGGTGCTCAGCGGGTCGCGCTTCGCGCGGTAGCGGCTGAGCGCGTCTGCTGGCTCGGCTTCTGAGCTCGCGGCAGGTTTGCGGACAGGCTTTTTCAAGCGAACTCCGGTCCCCAGCATAGCCCATTCGGGCAAGCGGATGGTATCGTCGCGCAGCACGCGCATCAGGCAAAGGAACAGGCGAGTAGAGACGAAGCGAAACGGCCACGCATGAGCACGAAATTCCCAGTCACGCTCGCCATCCGCGCCTTGCGGGCAAACGGCGTCGCCTTCGAGCCCCACCTGTACACGTGGGAGCCGCATGGCGGCACCGAGCATTCGTCCGCCGCGCTGGGCGTCGACGAGCACTGGGTGATCAAGACGCTCATCTTCGAAGACGACCAGAAGCAACCCTTGTGCGTACTGATGCACGGCGACCGCGAAGTGTCGGCCAAAGGGCTCGCCCGCCTGCTGGGCAAGAAGAGCGTCGGTCCGTGTCGGCCAGAGGTCGCCGATCGCCACTCCGGCTATCAGGTGGGTGGCACCTCGCCCTTCGGGCTGCGCCGCGCGATGCCCGTGTACATGGAGCGCTCGATTTTGGAGGCGAAGACCATTTACATCAACGGCGGCGCGCGCGGCTTTCTGATCGCCGTGGACCCGCGTGACGCCCAGCGAGTGCTCGCGCCCACGTTGGTCGACGTCGCCGTCGAAAAGTGATTTCGAGCTCATCACTGTGTTTGATGGAGCTAGGCTCCGGATATGACTCACGTGGATATCCGTGCCGTCAATTTGAACCTGCTTTCGGCCTTCGACGCGTTGCTCGAAGAGCGCAACGTCACGCGCGCCGCGCGCAAGATGGGCGTGACGCAATCGGCGATGAGCAGCTCGCTCGCGCAACTGCGCGTGCTGTTCGAGGAGCCCTTGTTTCGCCGGACTCCACGCGGCATCGAACCCACGCCGCGCGCGCTCGAGCTGGGCGAGCCGATCCGCCGCGGGCTCTTGCTGTTCGACCGCGCGCTCACCCCGCAGAGCTTCGACCCAGGCACGGACAGTCGCGTGTTCGTGCTGGGCACCAGCGACTACGTGGAGTTCGTGCTGCTGCCACCATTGCTGAAGCGGCTCGCGCGCGAAGCGCCGGGTGTGCGCGTGGAGGTCAGGCCGTGGGG
Organism: Polyangiaceae bacterium; assembly: GCA_035688655.1. Taxonomy (GTDB): domain Bacteria; phylum Myxococcota_A; class Polyangia; order Polyangiales; family Polyangiaceae; genus PMG-095. The sequence goes on from DASSMT010000340.1 coordinate 11,530, forward strand.
TTTGCAGCAAGTGCCGAAGGCGCTGCAAGCGGGCGAGCTCGACCTGATGATCGGCTTCTACGACGAACTACCGGCACACCACGCCGAGACGCTGCTCTTCGACGAAAACTACGTGTGCATCGCTCGTAAAGGCCACCCGGGCCTCGGTCGCAAGCCCACGCTGAAGAGCTGGCTCGCGCAAAAACACGTGCTCGTTTCCCAACAGGGAAGCAGCCCCGGCAGCGTCGACCGAGCGCTTGCGGCGCGCAACTTGAAGCGCACCATTGGCGCGCGCGTTTCGCACTTCCTGCTCGTACCCACGTTGGTGGCGCGAACCGATCTGGTGGCCGCGGTCAACGCGCGTGTGGCCACGGCTTTCGCCGATTCGCTCGGCTTGCGCGTGTTCGCACCGCCCTTGCCGCTACCGAAAGGGCGCATCGGTCAGGTGTGGCACGAACAACTGGAACACGATCCCGCTCAACGCTGGTTTCGCCGAGTGATCGCCGAAGAGTGCCGCCAGTTGTAGCGGCCTGAACGCAGGTTGCCTCGAGCCGTGGAGTGTTTCAAAGC
>DASSMT010000276.1:0-4176 GCA_035688655.1 Polyangiaceae bacterium
TCGCGGGGCTGAAAGCGTCGGCGAAGTGCCACGGCCAGCCCTCAGGGTGAGCATTCGCCTCGGCGTAGCACTGCCTCATCAAGCGAAAGGCATTCTCGTAGTAGCCCATCCACAGGTGCAGGCCATGTTCCTCGATGCGCCCGCTCGGGCCGCGTCCCGATGCGCCTTTGCCCCCCAGCCGAAAACCCATCTGAAACACGGTCACCGCATAGCGACCGCGCAGCTCGGGGCGAGTGAGCTCGAAGGCGGCGGCCATTGCAGCGCAACCGCCCCCAATGATCGCGACCCGAATCGGTCGGCTGCCGACGGCGTCACTCATCGTGCGCCCTAGGGGAGCCCTGGACGCCAGCCCGGAGGAACTCTGACCGAAACGACCACGAGCGGCGTCCCCTTGCCGGCTGCTTTCACGAACCCGACGTATTCCCCCGGCAGCAGCTCGGACTCTGGAGCGTGGAGCGTCACCAGGAGTTTGTTTGGACCGACAGCCTGCGCAGCGATCCGCGGCGCACTCGAGTGGGCGGCGCCGAGCAACGCGAGCTCCGTCACGTCCGGGTCCTCCACCGGATCGAGCGCTTCCGCGAGTGTCGCCGGGAGACTGGTCGGCAGTTGACCGAGCGTGAACGAGAGCCACGCGGGTTTCGGAGCTTCCGAAGACTTGCTGTCTGTCGACCACAACGCCTTCACGGCTTCGACCGTGATATCGAGACTGCGCGCCATGGCCTGAAACCAATCTTCGGTTTCGTACCGACCGCGCCGCATCTTGCCCCAAGCGCCGGTCAGCAACTCACCCTGTTGGCTCGCCGCGCGCAGCCACGCCGAGTACACGCCGAGTGCGCGTTTGTAGCCTGGGAACGAGCCGAGCGGCGGAGTCGCCGGTCGCGCTGACTTGTCTGTGGGATTCGTCATGTCTTGTCCAAGGCAAGCCGAACGGGTGAGGGTCGACCCACCAAATAATCGCGCACTCCGTAGAAGGCTAGCTCGGACATCAGGAGGCTCGTCATGGCGGGGTTGAGCAAATTCAGCATCCGGGAAAAACCGGGCATCACTTCGTCTTCGCGCGCGTAACGCAAGCGTTTTTCGGCTTCGATCCGCAGCGTGCCGCCCGCGGAGCGCGTCCACTTCGCGTGATAATGTCCCTCGTCGACGTCGAGCCCGCCCGGTTCCCAGCTCGCGAGAAACTTCGTCTGAATACAGTGAATGAGCCGATAACGGTAAGCGAGCTCGGTATCGGTCTGCTTGAACTCGCTGATCTCGAGCACATTCAGGCCGCCGCCCTTCGAGAGCGGCTGCAGATCCCATTCGACGAACTCGAGCAATTGAAACTGCGGCAAATCCCCCTCTAACGCCTGCAGCCGCGGGACGCCCACGAGCGGCTCGAACTTCTGCTTCGCGGGATCCCAAGTCCCCGGCTCGCTGCGTTTGAAAAAAGAGGGCGCAGCCTCCGCCCAGCGCACGGGATGCGCGGACATCAAAATGTGCTGCGCTCGCCGCTTCGGCACCCCAGAAAATTCCCCGCACTGCCGCGCCGTGGTGATCCACGTCTCTGGATCGAAATGCAGTGACGAGGACGGCTTCGCCGTCACCTCAACGGGAGGTGCGGCGCCGCGCTCGAAGGTCGGTCTTTTTTCGGCGGGACTCACGTCGCGCGCACCGTAACACGTGGCGCGGGTCTGACAGCAGCAGCGCTTTCGACTCCGCGGAAATGGTCCGGAGTTTCGCTACCTCCCGGGGGTTGCCAGCCGCTGGCACGAGCACCCTTCGCTGTCTTGCAAGCGTCGTTTTCGGGAATTGGATTGGGGTCACGCAGCCGTCCCAGCGCGGCTCATGGAGAAATCCACGATTCGCGGCTGCGGCGTTTGGAGCACATCGAAAGGCATCGGCTCCGAGATGGAACGAGGTCCACCCGTTCCATCTTGGAAAAGGCGCTAGCTCTGAGTCAGCACCGGCGGCGGTGCACAGGTGTAGTTCCAGTAGCAATACGGTTTCCCACCGGGGGATACAGCGGGTCGATGGACACGCATTGAATGCTGCAGTCAGGCCGGTGCAGCGGGGGATAGCCGCAGCGACTCAAGGCGTCTGCGTCGACCCCATGCTCGGCGTGCTCGCCCAGCATTGCTCGAATGGAGCTCGGGGATGTGACAACGGAGGCGATCGTGATCGCCTTCGAGATGAGTCGGTCGAACGGTCGACTTTCGATTCTGTGTCGACATGGCTCGCCGAACGGGGGTGAAGAAGCTACCGTCACCCTATGGGTAGGTGTTGGTGTTGGTGTGTTCTCGGCGTGGCGTTTGCGTGCAGCTCTCCGGAGCGACAATTTTCGGGATCGGAGAAGGATGGCGGGGCCGCTGGCTTGCCTCGGTCGAACGGTGAGAGCGGGCGCACGACGGGCGGTACGGGCGGGAGCAGCGCAGACAGTGGCGCGATTGGCAGCGAAGCGGGTGAAGGAGGAACTGACGCAATCGCTGGCGCAGCGGGCAGTGACGCGAGCGGCGGCGCAGCGGGCAGCGATGCGAGCGGCGGCGCAGCGGGCAGCGATGCGAGCGGAGAGGCGGGCATGGCCGGCAGCGACGAAGTCTCGACGTGCGCGGGCTGTCGAATCGCGAGCGTGTGTGTCGGCACGGGCAGCACCAATCCAGCAAATCCCTGCGAGATCTGCGATGTGACGCGCTCGCGCGCTGCGTACAGCCCGAGCACGGGCGCAAGCTGTGGGTCCAGCGCCAATACGGAGTGCTCGGCGCCGGATACGTGTGACGAGCACGCAGTCTGTCAGGCGAACGACGTCGCGTCCGGTCTGCACTGCACCGGTGGCGCATGCCAAGCAGGGGTCTGCAAACCCAATCCGTTCGACTGCATTGCGCCGACTCCTCCGGTGGCGGCCTTGCCCGCGCAAGTCTACCTCGCGATTGGCAGCGTCCCTGTCGCTTCGGGCGGCGTGATCGTGGATGGTCGCTACACGCCGAAGCGCGTCGATCTGTACAGCTCGTCGACGACAGGCATCGACGTGCGAACTTTCGAGTTCAAGGGCGGATTCGTCCAAGCTGCATTGCGCTACTTCAATGTCTCGAATGGGGCGGCGTACATTCCCGAAGTGCAGTTTTCGGGCACGTTTACCGGCTCGGGCAGCTTGCTGAAGTTCGATTTGCAGCGCTGTGATCCGAACTACGACCTCTCGATTCCGAATCTCGCCTACACGGCGACTGCCAACGGGCTGGTCACCATCGAAACGCTCCAGGACGGCGCGGTGATCGTGACCAGCTACCTGCGGGAGTAGCCTCGAACGAAGCGCCGCTCGCGCCCGCATTGCCGGGCCGTGAGCAGCGAGGCCGATTGCGAAATCGCGTCGCTGGGACGCCGAAGGCTATGCCGCCGTCGGACGCTCATGCGTGACCATCAACAAGAATCCGCACACGGAACTCTTGGTTGTTGGATTGCGTGGCGCGACCCGCTGCGGCAGAGGGAGAAATCCGCGCGTGGCGGCCGGGCCGGGCTGGCAGGAGATGAGCGCTTTCAAGGGAGCGGCACGGTGCACATCGTGGGCGAGTCGAACGGCGAGTACTTGCACTTGTAGGTGTCTGGATCGCAGGTCTGGTAATCGGGGCAGCCGGCGGCGCAGTCTTTTCCGAGGCTGCCCTTTGCTTTGCAGGTCTTGTCGCAAACGGCGTACGTGCCGCAGTCCGTGCCGGTTTTGCACGGACTGCCGACGGACAAGATGCGCCTGCAAACATTGGGCACCATCGTCTGGTCGCAGTAGAGACCGTCGGACTCGTAGCACGCCACGATCGCGGGTGCTGGAGCCTGGGTTTCGTTCGGACAATACCGGTCGGTGCACGACCAGTTACATTCTTCGCCCAATTTTCGGCGCGTGATCGCGGCGCAGGTGTCTGCGGAAGTAGGCGCCGCGGCAAAGGCGCAATAGCTGCCTTCCTGGCAGGCGTCGCCGTGCGCGCACATCTGGCCCGGCAGGATCGTGCCCTTGAAGAGGTTCCGGCACGCGATATACGGCTCAAAATCGCAATCGACGGCAGCGGCTTGGTAAGCAGCGAGGCAAGCGGCGAGCCGCGCGTAGTCGGGAATGTAGATGCTTTGCTGCTCGAGCTCGAGCAGTGGCCAGGGGAGCCGCTGTTCGCACAGAACCGGATCTGCGGTCCACGTGGGAGGCGGATTGGTCTTGCAGCA
>DASSMT010000412.1:0-63068 GCA_035688655.1 Polyangiaceae bacterium
CGAGCGACTGGCAAGCCGAACCGATCGAGCACGCTTTGAAGCAGTGGGTCGAGGGCGCGGGCCTGAGCATGAAAGACGTGGCGCAACCGGCGCGTGTGGCGCTCACCGGGCGCAGCGCCAGCCCGCCGCTATTCGAAGTCATGACCGTACTCGGTCGTGAAAAGAGCCTGAGCCGTTTGGCGCGTGCAGCAAAAATCGCGCAGGGCGGCTGAAGCCAATGCTCGGGTTGCCTGTGCGGCATTTCGCGGGTCCCGTCCATCTACCGACGACCCACCTGGCGCCGCTCTCGTGGTTCGATTCGTTCCTCGGCTATCCGCCGATCAAGGCGCTCTTGCCGATCCCGATCATCGCCGCGATAGCGCCGCTGATTTGGTTGTTCTTTCGGGAAACTTGGCGTGAGATCGACGCTGAGGCCGAGCTCGCGCGAACGCGCGAGGGCCTCGACTATCGACGGCCTGCGGCTTGCTTGGTGATCGTTGCCATCGTGCTCACACTGCAGGAGTACTACGGCGGGCGCAGCTTCTACGAGACCTGGTTTCGACCATGGCTGAGCGAGCTCCAGGCTCACGGGCACCCGCGGTTGCAGGTCGACAAGTACGACGAGTTCTACAGTTATTGCTGGTGGGTGCTGGCGCGCGTCACCGGCTACGTGCTGATCCCCTTTCCGATTTGGAAGCTCCTGTTCCCCAAGGACAGCCTGCTCGACATGGGACTGCGAGGCCGCGGCTTTTTCAAGCACGTCTGGATCTATGGCCTGTGCCTGGCGGTCGTCATCCCTGCGATGCTGCTCGTGTCGAGGCAACCGGACTTCGGCAGCTACTATCCGTTTTACAAGCTCGCCTCTCGCAGTTGGTTCGATTTCGCGATCTGGGAGGCGATCTACGGGCTGCAGTTCTTCGCGCTCGAGCTGTTCTTCCGCGGGTGGATCGTGGGCGCGCTGCGGAAATCGATGGGGGCCGGCGCCATCTTCGTGATGGCCGCGCCCTATTGCATGATCCACTACGGGAAGCCGTACCTCGAGGCCCACGGCGCGATTGTCGCCGGCGTGGTCCTGGGGTCGCTCGCGATGCGCACCCGCAGCATCTACTCGGGCTTCCTGGTCCACATCACGGTGGCCTATTCCATGGATTTTCTGGCGCTCTGGCACCGCGAGGCCTTGCCCAAAGCGTTCTGGAATTAGGCGTCCGCCGCGCATCGTCCCGAGCCCCGCCCCGCCCGCGGGATCCGCACCCGAGCGCCGGCCGCTCTCCGTAGGTCGGTCAGCCCAGAACGCCACAAGGAAGACACCGAATATTGGGTCCCCCGAGCCGGCATTCCCGGCTATATTCCGCGGCACCAAAGACACCAATGGCACAACACGTCAGCTTTTCGCCCACGCCTCCCGATGCGGACCCCAACCGACGCGTGAGCGTCGAGATCGACAACGGTCCGGGTGAATGGTCGACCGAGCGCAGCACGCAGCGCTACCAGATCCAGGGTTGGGGCGCGCCCTACTTCCACGTCAACCCGCGCGGCCACGTCGAAGTGACGCCGAGCCCCGAGCAGGGCAAGACCATCAACCTGTTCGAGCTGACACAAGATCTGAAGGCGCGCGGCCTCGAGCTACCGCTGTTGATCCGTTTCCCGGACGTGGTCGGTCATCGCATCAAGCTGATCAACGAAGCGTTCCAAAAGGCGATCGCCGAGTATGAGTACGCGGGCGTCTATCGCGGCGTGTTCCCGGTCAAGGTCAACCAGCAGCGCCACCTCGTCGAAGAGGTGGTGGCGAGCGGCCGGCAATGGAACTTCGGGCTCGAAGCGGGCTCCAAGCCGGAGCTTTTGATCACGCTCGCCGCGATGCAAGAGGTCGGCGGGCTGATCATCTGCAACGGCTACAAGGATTCGAGCTACATCGAGACCGCGCTCCTGGCGCAACGCTTCGACAAAACCGTGATTGTCGTGCTCGAGCGTCTGGAGGAGATCGACATCGTGCTGCGCGCGTCCGAGAAGGTCGGCATCCGCCCGTTGCTCGGCGTGCGCGCCAAATTGACCACCAAAGGCGTGGGGCGTTGGGCTGATTCTGCGGGAGATCGCGCCAAGTTCGGGCTCACCACCTCGGAGATGATCGAGGTCATCGACCGCTTGGCGGAGCGCAACATGCTCGATTGCCTACAGCTCCTGCACTTTCACATCGGCAGCCAAATCTCCAGCATCATCCCGATCAAGAACGCGATGCAGGAAGCATCGAACATCTACGTCGAACTAGCCAAGCTCGGCTGCAAGATGGGCTACATCGACGTGGGCGGTGGCCTCGCCGTCGATTACGACGGTTCGAAGACGGATTTTCACGCGTCGAAGAACTACCAGCTCGAAGAATACGCGGCCGACGTAGTGGCGCACGTTCAAGCGGCGTGCGTCAAAGCCGACGTGCCTGTGCCGACGATCGTCAGCGAGAGTGGCCGTGCCGTCGCAGCGCATCACTCCGTGCTCGTGTTCGAGGTCGTGGGCGCGAACGAAGTGCGCTTCGGCGAGCCGGTGGAGCCCAAGGCGGACTCGCATCGCCTGCTCCGAGAGCTGTTCGACACCTACTGCGGCATTCAGCCGAAAAACGTGCAGGAGAGCTACCACGACGCGAGCCAGGCCAAAGAAGAGGCGCAGAGCCTGTTCAAGTACGGCTATCTCAGCCTGCGCGAGCGCGCGCAAGTGGAGCGTTTGTATTGGAACTGCTGCGAGAAGATCCATCACACGCTCAGGCGCCTGCGCTTCGTGCCCGAAGAGCTGCAGCACCTCGAGCAGAACATGTCGGCCATCTACTACTGCAACTTCTCGTTGTTTCAGTCGGCGCCTGACATCTGGGCCATCGATCACCTGTTCCCGATCATGCCCATCCATCGCCTCGAGCAAGAGCCGACAGTGCCGGCCAAGCTCGCGGATTTGACGTGCGACAGCGACGGCATCATCGATCATTTCATCGACGTCGAGGACGTGAAGGGCTCGCTCGATCTGCACCGCTTCGACGAAAACGAGCCGTACTACCTGGGCATGTTCCTGAACGGCGCGTATCAGGAGATCCTCGGGGATCTGCACAATCTGTTCGGCGACACGCACGCCGTGCACGTTTCGCTGAGTGATGAGGGTTACCAGATCCGCCACGTGATCAAGGGCGACAGCGTGACGGACGTGCTCCGCTACGTGGAGTACGTGCCCGAGAACATGATCGAAGCCGTGCGCCGCCAGGCCGAACGCGCCACCAGCGCAGGCCGCCTGACCAACGTACAGATGCGCACCTTGATGCAGCACTACGAAGAGTCTTTGCGCAGCTACACCTACCTGACCGGCGACGACTGAAACCGGCAAAGAGGGCGCCAAAACGCCCGGCAACGCGCCGGAAAACCGGAATCGCCGGCGCCCGTGGCGCGTTTGTTGGACGGATCCGCTAGAAGCCCGCTACCCTTACGTGCAGCATGAAGAAGCCCGCTGACTCGTCACCCTCGGCTCGCGCCTCGCGACGCACGCGGAGGTTCCACGCTGCGGTGGGTGGGCTCGCGGTTCTGACCTTGGCAGGCACGGTCTCCGCCGACATCTACAAGCAAGTCGACTCCGACGGCACGATCAGCTTCAGCAATCGACCGGCACAAGGCGCAAAGCTCTACGCCAAGGAGCGCAAAGCTCCGGTGTTCATGCCCAGTGACGACTCGCCCGAGCGTTTCAGTCGCTACGACGAGTACATCCGCCAGGCCGCGACCCTGTATCAGATCCCCGAAGAGCTCGTGCGCGCCGTGATCCGCGTCGAGAGCGATTTCGACCCGCGCGCGGTCTCGCCCGCCAATGCTCGCGGGCTGATGCAATTGGTGCCGGAAACGGCCGAGCGCATGATGGTCACTGACTCCTTCGATCCGCGCCAAAACATCTTTGGCGGCGTTCGTTATCTGCGCGTGCTCGCGAACCTCTTCAACGGCGACATCCAGCTGACGATCGCGGCCTACAACGCCGGCGAAGGCGCGGTCATGCGCTACGGCGGGATCCCCCCGTATCAAGAGACACAAGACTACGTGGTCAAGGTCCTCGGCTACTATCGCCAATACCGCTCACAGGCGGCGCGTTAGACCTCAGCGAGCGCTGCGCCGCGCGAGCTCGGCTTCGAGCTCACGGACGCGGTTCTCTGCCGAATCGGCCCGGGTCTCCGCCGAATCGGCCCGGGTCTCCGCCGCTCGGCGAGCCTCGTCATCGGTGAGCAACCTTTGCGAGCCAGCGGCGTCTCGGCTGAGGCGCAACATCGAACCGAACTCTTTGGAGGGTTCGACGAACCAATACAAGCCGAGCACGTCGGAATACTCGAGCTCCTGCCGCGACACCTCGCGCTCCACCAGATCGCCCTCCAGCCGATCCCAGAGTCTGAGTGGACTCTCGTTGTCCTGCGGGTCGAAGCGGACGAGCTCGCGGACGCCAGAGCGTTGGTAGGCGGCGAGCTTTCGGTCCCAATGACGATCGCGCGCGTCGTGATCGCTGATGACTTCAATCGCCAGGTGCGGCGCGCCACGCTCCCAGACTTTCCACGAGGGAAAAGGCTGAGTCGGGGCGCCGAACCAGAGCAAAATGTCCGGCGCGAGGCACTGCTTCGGGTCGGTGGGATCCCAATACAAGAATTGGTCGGAACCAACTACGGCCCGGTCGCCGAACGCCAGGCGGAGCATCGACCACAGCGCCGTGCGCACCCACAAGTGCACGAAAGTTTCAGGCACTGTTTCCTCGGTCGGGAAATGCACCGGCACCGGGGCGCGCAGGTACCGACGCTGGGGCACGAGGGACGCTGGTTTGGGTTCGACCATGACCATCGCAATTTACCACGACCCCCGATCGGTGCCGACCCGCCCTCGGTTGCGCTCAATCGGCACGCGGCGGTCAGCGATCGCAATTCGCGCTACTTCTTAGCGGGTTTACGCGCTTTCTTGGCGCCAGCGTACAGCGCGAGCGCGCCTTCGAGCTCTTCGCGGACGCGCTCGGCGAGCTCCTCCGGCTCGACCACTTTGGCGCGCGCGCCCCACTCCAAAACCCAGGACACGACTTGATTCAGGTTGCCGACGGTCATCGTCAGTCGCACGCCGCCGCCACCGATCGCCGCGAGCTTCTGCGACGCATGAACCTTGCGCATGCGCACGTACTCGGCGGCGCGAGCGTCGAAGTCGATCACCACCCGGTGCGGCTTGGGATCTTTCCAGATCCCGAATTCGCCCTGAAAATATTGGTCGATTTGGAAGTCTGGCGGCAAGTCGAAGCGCTCGGTGGTCGCGCACTCGGTGTCGCGCATGCGATCGAGCACGAACGTACGGACTTCGGCTTTGTCGACGTGTAGCCCCACGCAATAGACCGAATCGCGATGCAACACCAAAGCGTAAGGGTGGATCGTGATTCGCTCTTCGTCGGCCTTGAGTGCGCTCTTGTACGACAAGCGCAAAGGGCGAAGGTCGGACACGGCTTGGAACAGATCGTCCAGCTCTTCGGTCTTCTCCGCGTAGTTTTTAGGTGCGTGCGGCAGGTACAGAAAGCGATCTTCGAGCCGCGCGTCGGCGAGGCCCGCGTTCGGACCGCGCCCGGGCCGTTGCGCGAAAGCCAGCAGCTTGCCCACCGCGAGATCGATTTCTTCGAACAACGCCGAACCGCGCATCGGTTCGAACAGGCGACGGGCCGCGAGCAAAGCGTACGCTTGCGTGCGCCGCAGCTCGACTTTGCGCGGCATTTCACCGGAGCGCACTTTCCACAAAAGTGGGCCGCCGCCGCGCGCGGGCACGCTCTCCAAATCGTACTCGCGTTCGATCTCCTTCAAGTAGCGACGCATCGAGCGCACGGTCACCGACAGCGCATCGGCCAAGTCGTACAAGGAGATGCCGCGCGGGTGCTTTTCCAAGATCTCGCGCAGGCGATCCAGGCGTCGATGCTGAGTGAATTTGCCCTTGGGCCTGCCGCGCGCGCGTTCCACGAGTTGTTCGTAAAGTAGTACGCTTCCCCCAATCCATGAAAGGCCCATTCAATCCGGTCGAAATCATCCGCAGCAAGCGCGACGGACACGCTCATTCAGCCCAGGAGATTCGCGAATTCATCGAGCAGTTCAGCGCCGGGGCGGTCGCCGACTATCAAATGAGCGCTTGGCTGATGGCCGTCTTTTCGCGCGGCATGACCGATCGCGAGACCGCGGCGTTGACGCAGGCGATGTTGCATTCGGGGCGTGTGCTGCGCCTGCCGTCGGTCAAGGGCTTCAAAATCGACAAGCATTCGACGGGCGGTGTGGGCGACAAAATCAGCATTTGTCTGGCACCCCTGGTTGCCGCCTGTGGCGTGTCCGTGCCCATGATTTCCGGCCGAGGCTTGGGTCACACCGGCGGTACACTCGACAAATTGGAGGCTATTCCGGGCTACCGGGTGCGGCTCACCGCCCAGCGCTTCGAGCGCGTGGTGCGAGAAGTGGGCGCGTCGCTGATCGGCCAGAGCGACGAGCTGGCACCCGCGGATCGACGCATTTACGCGCTGCGCGACGTCACGGCCACCGTGGAGTCGATCCCGCTGATCGTAGCCAGCATCTTGTCCAAGAAGCTGGCCGAGGGGATCGACGGCTTGGTCTTGGACGTGAAGGTCGGCCGGGGCGCGTTCATGAAAGACTTGGGCTCGGCGCGCGCGCTGGCGCGGGCGTTGGTGCGCGTGGGCAGGGCGGCCAAAAAGCGCATCGTGGCCTTGCTCACGGCCATGGATGCGCCCATTGGACGCACCATTGGCAATGGGCTCGAGACCCGAGAAGCCATTGAAATTCTTCGGAATTCTGGTCCAGCTGACACGCGCGAGCTGACCCTGACGCTGGGCGCGGAGATGCTGGCGCTGGGCAAAGCGGCAGCGAGCCTCGAAAGCGCGCGAGCGCGGCTGGAACGCGCGCTCGCCGACGGCTCGGCGCTGGACCGCTTCGCCCGCATGGTCAAAGCGCACGGCGGCGACGTGCGCTTCGTGGAACATCCCGAGCGTTTGGCGAACGCGAAGGCAAAAGTCGAGGTCTTGGCGCGACGCTCGGGCTACGTGAGCGAGTGCGATGCTTATCGCCTCGGGATGTCGGGGATTGCGCTGGGAGCAGGCCGCACGCGCGCAGATCAGGCCGTCGATGCGAGCGCTGGCATCGAGCTGTGCGCGCAGCGCGGCGAGCGAGTCCTGCGCGGACAGCCGCTGGCGCTGATCCACGCCAGAACCAAACAACTGGCCCAAAGTGAAGCGGCGCGAGTCGCGCAGGCATTTCGCATCAGCGGGACGAAGCCGCGCCCCGAGCGCGTGGTCATCGAACGCATCGCGCGCTGAGAAAGCAGAGCGTGCTATACCCCCCGGCGATGCGGCTCTCGGTCGTGACGGTGAACTGGAACTCGCGCGAAGACCTTGCGGCGTGTCTCGAGTCGCTGCAGGCGCAGTCACACCGAGATCTCGAAGTGATCGTCGTCGACAACGCCTCCGAGGATGGTTCGGTCGAGCTCGTGCGCAGCCGTTTTCCTCAGTTCACCGTGTTGCCGCAGACGACGAACCTCGGCTTTGCGCAGGGCTGCAACGTGGGCATCGCCGCTGCCACGGGCAGCTGGATCGCGCTGCTCAACAACGACGCAGTGGCCGATCCGCGCTGGGCCGAGACGCTGGTGCTCGCTGCCAGTCGCGTACCGGAGAACTGCGGCATGCTGCAGAGCCTGATGCTCTACCAACGCACGCCGCCGACGGTGAACTCGACCGGCATCGAGCTGACACGCGGTGGCAGCGGGCGTGATCGTGGAGAGGGCGCGGATCCTCCTGCCGCCGGCAGCCCTTGGGAGCCGATCCTGTGCCCAACAGGCGGCGCCGCCGCCTACCGCCGCAGCATGCTCGAAGCGATCAAGCTGTCGACGGGCTACTTCGATGCGCCGCACTTCTGCTACTACGAGGATCTGGATCTCGGCTGGCGCGCGCAGCTGTGCGGCTACGACGCCCTCTACGTGCCAGAGTCGATCGTGCACCACAAGTACCACGGCAGCACCGTTCGTCGCAGTTCAGAGTGGCTCGTTCAAATGAGTGTCACCAATCGCGCTCGCACGTTGCTGAAGAACGCGTCTTGGCCGTTCTTGTTGCGCACCGCAATTGGCCTGGCCGATGGGCTCCGAAAGCTGTGGTGGGTGTGCGGCCGCGCCGCCCTTCCTCAATATTTCGAAGCCCTCCGTCAGAGCATGCGACTGCGAGCCGAAGTCGAACGAAAGCGCTCGCTTTCGCGGCGCGCGGTCGAGCGCCGCTGGGTCGCCTGAGCGGTGGAAGCAGTGTAGGTTTGCGCCGTGTCTAGTACAATTCCGGAGCCGGCAGAGCCCGCAGCGAAGGCCGCTCTTCCCGACACCGCTGACGCGGGAATGGATCGGGAAACGCTGCACCGGCGCGCCAAGTTGGGCGTCGTTTTGCTCGCCGGTCGTACCGTCATTCAGCAGCTGATTGTTCTGGTCGGGAACGTGTATCTGGCGCGCCTGCTCGGCCCGTTGGAGTTTGGAGCCTTTTGGATCGTGCAGTTCGCGCTCTCCTTCTTCACGCTGTTCGGCGACGCCGGCTTCGGAGGAGCCTTGATCCAGAAACGAGAATCGGCGACGAATGAGGAGCTGTCCAGCGTCTTTTGGGCGCAGATGCTGATGGGCGTGAGCGTGGTTCTGCTGGTGTTCGCCTGCGCTCCCTGGGCGATCCGCATCTGGCCAGCCTTGCCGCCCGGTGCCAGCTGGATGCTGCGGGCGCTCTCGCTGTCACTACTGCTCACCTCCATGCGCGTGATTCCGACGATCTTGATGGAGCGCGAGCTGTTCTTTGGCCGCCTCTCGGTGGTCGACCTGATGTTGACGCTGTCCTTTTATGGCTGTGCCGTGTGGCTCGCCCGCGCGGGGCACGGTTCGAACGCACTCGTGGCGGCCGTCTTGCTGCAGGGCGCGGTCGGCCTGATCACCGCCTTTGCTCTTCGCCCGTGGCTGCCTGGCTTTCACTTCAGCTTGCGGCTGCTGCGCCCGATCTTGAAATTCGGTGTGGCCTTTCAGGCAAAAAATATCATTGGCTTCGTCAATGGTGCGGTCATGCCGCTGTACGCCGGTAGGGCGCTCGGCCCGTATCCGCTGGGCATCGTCACGTGGTCGCAAAACACGGCCTTCTTTCCGCTGAAGCTCGTGGAGATCCTGGGCCGCGTCAATTTCCCGCTCCTCAGTCGCTTGCAGCACGACGAACGCGCGCTGGCGCGCACGCTGGAGAAGACGATTCAAATTTGCGGCGTCGTGACGCTGCTGTTCGTTGCCTTGTTCTTGGGCCTCGGGCCAACGCTGGTGCGCATCATCTACGGCGAGAAGTGGGTTCCGGCGCTCCCGACCTTCTACGTGTTCACGGTCGCGATCTCGATCGGTTTCGTCAGCCCGATCGTCAATGGCGCGCTCGACGCCGTCGGTAAGCCGAAGGTGATGATGCGGCTCGGCATGTTTTGGACCGCCCTGAACTGGATCGCGGTGGCAACGACCATGCATTTCGCCCACGGCGCGCTGGCGTTTTCCCTCGCCTACTGCATTCACATCGTGGTCGGCAACGGAGCGGTGATCTTGGTCGTCAAGAGCCTGATCCCCGCGGCTCGCCTGTGGCCGGGGATCCGCGCGGGGCTCCTCGCCGCGGCCGGCGCTACCTGTGTCGGGCGCTTCGTCTTGCTGCCCTGGATCACGGGTCCGCTCACGCTGATCGCAGCGACTTTGCTCGGCACACTCGCGTTCCTGGCCGTCCTCGCCGTGTTCGATCGCTCCGCGGCCCTCGAACTCGTCTCCCTAGTGCGGCGACGGCCAAAATCCGCTAATGGCGGCCTATGATCCATGGAGACGCGCCCGAGGGCTATTACGACGAACCTCGCCCCGAGGTGACCGCCTTGGTTCCTCTCGACGCGCGGAACATCATCGACGTGGGTTGTGCTTCAGGTGCCCTGGGGCGATCGCTCAAGGCGGCGCGCCCCGGCATCCAAGTCCGAGGCGTGGAACCCGTAGCCTCGCAAGCCGAGCGGGCGCGCGCCGTGCTCGACGACGTGTTCCTCGGTTCTGCAGATGACCAACTGCCCCTGAACTGGCCCGCACCCGACTGCATCATTTTCGCCGACGTGCTCGAGCACTTGGTCAACCCTTGGCAAGCGTTGAAGCGCTACCGCGCGCTGCTCCAGCCCGGAGGTACCATCATCGCGAGCGTGCCGAACGTGGCCAACCGCGTGGTGTTGAATGGTCTGTTTCGCATGCGCTGGGACTACGAGGAGTACGGCATCCTGGACCGCACTCATCTCCGGTTCTTCACCCGTGACACGGCGCTCGAAATGTTCGAAGCCTGTGACCTGGAGATCCGGCACGTCGGCAGGACCGTGGAGAAGCTGGGACGAAAGCCGGTCGGGAATTTCGTCCGCAAGCTGATCGCCAAGGAAAACGGCCGGACGCGCTTGTTCCCTCGGCCGCTGGCCTGGTTGATCGACGCCTACACCTTGCAATACCTGATCGTAGCCGGCTGAGTGTCATGCGTTTCTTCTTCACCGAAGAAGACCATCTGACCCGAGTGCGCGGCTCGGAGATCCGCGCGGCGCTGGTGCATGCACGACACTTCGTCGTTCGCGGTCGAGTCGGCGATGCGCCGCCGCCGGACACGGACGTCTGGATGTATGGGCTCGGAGTAGACGGCGCGCCGCCGCTCGCAGACTCGATCGTGCAGCAGCTGCTGGAAAGCTCCGCGCAAATCGTGCTGTTTCAGCTGTGCGATGCGGCGAGCATGTCGTTCGAGCGCATCCCGGAGCGACTTGCCGCTCGCACACGGCTAGTGCTCCGTAACCATTGGCCGACGGATCCCGCGAAGATCCCCGGAGCCTACCGCGACCGAATCGGCTGGCTGCCACCGATGCTCAAAACCATGGCTCCGAACGCGGGCAAACCGCTGGCGGAGCGCGCGGGCGGCGCGATCTTCTTTGGTTCGCGCACCGGATTTTCGAACCTGTCCGAGAACCGCAATGCACGCGAAGAGACGGTGCGCATCATGCGTGCATCGGGCTTGCCGTTCAGGGGCGGGCTTTTGCCCCATCGCGAGTCGCGTTACCACACCGAGCCCGAGTTGCTCGTGCCCAAAATGAGCGAGCGCAAGCACACTCGTCAGCTGCGGGACTCGAAACTGTGCCTTGCGCCCTGGGGCAACCATCCCTTGACGTATCGCTTGTTCGAAGGGCTCGCGCTGCGCTGCCTAGTGATCGCCCAGCCCATTTCCGACAGTCGCATCCTCGACGGCGGTCTGACGTCCGGCCAGCATTACGTCGAAGTCGCCGCCGATCTGAGCAACCTGACCGAGGTCGTGAAATATTACCTCGAGCATCTGGACGAAGCCCAGCAGATCGCAGACGCGGGCCACGAGCACTTCACGCGCTACCTCGCGTCGCGCGGACCGCTGATCTCGAAGTGGATCTTCGACGCCGCCGTGGCCTCCTGGGGCGCGCTGTATCGGCCGGGCGACGCGCAGGGTCTATTTCCCGCGTTGCGCGCGGCTGCGGCTGGCCTCTGGCCACGCAAGTTTTGATCGCGCAACGAGGCGCGCTCCGCGCTCAAGCAGGCGCGCTCGGCGCGGGGCCGGCTTCTGCCAGACGCTCGGCGACGATGCGGCGCGCACGTGCGATCCAATAGCGGTTGGTGAGCCGCTCTTGCACGGACGGGTCGCCGAACGCCTGGCAGTGTCGAGCGTGCCAATCGCGCAAGTTGTCCGCGTTGATTTCGCGCCAGTCGTCCACGATCACCACCGGCAGCCCGTCGTACAACGGGTCGAGTGAGGAGCGCTTGACGATGACGATGTTGCCCAGCACGAGCGACTCCCAAGTGCGGTGGCAATCGAGGCCGTTGCCGTGCGGGCTGACCACGAACGCATAGCGCGTCTTTTCGCGCCACAGCTCGATGCGCCGCAGTTTGCGGGTCTGAAACTGCATGACCGGATTGCCCTCGAGCGCGCGTTGCACCGCGGCGCGATCGTCACCCCAGACTTGCTGCTTGTGTTTGCTGAAGTGAAAATCCGCGTGCACGCGCAATTGTCGCCGACTGTTTTCGGGGGCAACCCGCAGCAGGGCTTCGAGCTCGGCCTCTTGAGCCGCGGGGGTCGCCGGCCAATGACCCCACTTGCGATGATTGCTGATGGTGTGAAAGTCGAGCCCGATCGGTACCGGCAGCAGTTTTCGATTCGGGTCGCTGCCGTCGTAGTTTTGCGTGAACCAACACAGAAGCCGAGGATCCGCGAGCAGCTGCTGAGAGCCGGGAAATCCGGCTGGGATGCCCCAATCTTCGTCGCCTGTGACCAACCCGAAGCGGGCCTTGATGCGCGGCAGGGCCTCGGCCATGAACTGCGGCAGCGCGATCATGCGCATCCAGACCAGATCTCCCTCTTTGACCTGGTCGAAGCACGCGGGCTCGAAGCGCAACGGCGGGCGCGATCCGAGCTGGCGTTTGACGAAGTCGACTCCACCATTGTGATCGCAGAGCAGCGCGAGCCCTCGACTCCACACGTAGCGCGTCGGTTCGAACGGACCGTTCACCAGCGCGCGATAGCGCAAGCCGAGCGCCGACAGCGCCCCACCGCCGAGCGCGGCCAAAAGCAGCGCCGAAGTCACGGGGCCAGCTCCGCGAGCGCGCGCCCGTAACAGGCGAGCGTCTGCTGGGCGCAGCGCTCCCAGGTGAATGCCTTGACGTGCTCGAGTCCGCGCTGCCGTAGCGAAGCGCGCAACCCGCCATCGGCCACGATGCGGGCGATGCCCGCGGCCAGCACGTCCTGATCCAAGGACGGCAGCGTCAAGGCAGCGTCCCCGGCTACTTCGGCCAGGGACGACAAGCCGCTCGTGAGCGTGGCTGCACCGCAAGCCATCGCCTCCAAGATTGGCAGACCAAATCCCTCGTAGGAAGAGGGAAACACGTAGGCCAAGCATTGCCGGTACAACGCCACGAGCAGTGCATCGTCGATGTAACCCAAGATCTGCACTCGGCCGTCGACCCCACTACGGCCAATGGTCTCGACGAGGCGCGTGCGTTGACGGACCGAAATCGGACCCGCGAACACCAGCATCACTTCACGTGCCACGCCGCTCTGCGCGAAGGCACGCACGAGCAGCGGCAGGTTCTTGCGCGCATCGCTCGCGCCCAGACACAACAGAAACGGTGCGGTGAAGCCGAGCCGCGCGGCAACCTGCTCCTTTTCGCCGTCGGCCGCGGCAGCGCTGAATCGTTCGTGATCGACGCCCGAGTGGACGACATCGATGCGCTCCGGCAAGACGCCCACGTGCTCGATCAAGTCACGGCGCGTGGCATGACTGATGGCGATCACGCGGCGCGCCGTACGGTAGCGCGCGTAGTCGCGCAGCCATTGCAGTGTGCGCGCGCCCGGCAGCGGCGCCAAATACTGCTTCGAGAGCACCAACGGGATCAAATCATGGCAAGTGACGATGCGCGGGGTGCGCATGTCGAGCGGCGTACCGGGCGGGTCGGGCAAGTGCAGCAGCCTTGGCCCCACCCGCCGCGCCAGGCTGCCCAAGACCAAGCGCCGCGCGAGCTTGTGCCGCTGGTATTGCCAGTTGCTCACGCGCACCTCGGGATCGCCCACAAATTGCAGCGTCTCGTCCAGAACGCGCGGTATGGGACCGCACAGCCGCGTCAGCCCAGCGATCTTCAGGTGCGGCGCTGCGCGGGCAGTTTCTGGCCAAATTTCACGCTCGGCCAGCGCGCGGCACAGATGCTTCACGTAGCGCCCGATGCCACGCTCGCGCGAGGGCGTGTTCAACGCGGTCATGTCGACCAGCACGTCAAGCATGCCGCGCCTCGTCCCGGCCGGCCGCGGCTGCTTCACGGTAGACCTCGAGCGTGTGCCGTGCCGCCGTGTCCCAACTGAAAGCGCGCGCGCGCTCGAAGCCCCGTGCACGCAGTTCCTCACGCAACGACCCGGAGCGCAGCCGCTTGATTGCCGCTGCCAAGCTGGCTGCGTCGCCCACGCGCGCGTGCAAGCCCGCGCCGCCCAGCACCTCGACCAGCGAAGGAGTATCACTGGCGATTACCGGACAGCCCGCGGCCATCGCCTCCAACGCCGGAATGCCGAAGCCCTCGACCAAAGACGGCTGCAGCAGCGCGCGGGCGCCCTGCACCACCGTGGCCAGGTCGGCTTCACAGAGCGTGGGTAACCAGCGCAGGCGCTCGGTAATGCCGAGCTCCTGTGCCAGCCGAGCAAGCCCTGCCCCACGCCGCGCGCGCTGCACGAGGACCAGCAGCTCACCCGGTTGTGCTTCGCGCGCAAACGCTTGCAGCGCCAGCTGATGAGCCTTGTACGGTTCGTTCTTGCCGACGACCAAGTAGTACGGTGCGTCGCTGCCGACCAGCTCCGCCGCGCGCCGCAGCGCGGCCCCCAAGTCCGATGGCGCTACGAACGCCCGGCTGGCCGCGTTGTGAATCACCCGCACTCGCGCAGAAGTCTCGGGCGACAGCGCATGCATGCGGTCGGCGGTCGCCTGTGAGACCGCGATCAAGCGCGTGGCGTGGCGCAGCGCGTAGCGCATTCCGGTGCGATAGAAGCCAGAGCGCAGCCGGCGCATCAGCGGCCGACCCTCCACCTTTTCCGCGTGCTCGATCCACATCAAGTCGTGAATCGTGACCACGCTCGCGCAGGGCAGTCCGCGTCCCAACAAGCTGAACGGGAAATGCACCACATCGTCGCGCGAAAGCGGATCGAGCAGCGTTGGCCAGAGCAGCGTGCGCAGCCCATCTGCCGGCGCGCGCACGACGTTGGCCGTCACGTTGGGCGCGTCGACCGGAGCGGGGCGGTCGGGGTGCGCCCACAAATGGAAGCGTGCCTCGGGTGCCAACGCAGGCAGGCGCGCGATCAGCGCGGCGACGTAGCTACCGATCCCGCTCGGGCGAGATTCCACGTAGCGCGCGTCGATCACGAAGCGACGAGCGTCTTCCGTCAATCAGGCCGACCCTGGGCGAGCGGCATTGCCATGCGCGCGTTTAAGCGCAAAACCGCGCCGAATGCAAAGCTTGGTCGGCTCAGACCAGGCCCGGTAGCGGCCCTTTGCACAGATCGGCTTGGCCGAAGGTCGTCGCCGGCAGGCCCATGGCGTTCAAGACCGAGACCAACAGGTCGTTGTGCGAGGCATTGGTGTACGAAAGCGCGCGGCCGGTGCGGAAATACCAGCCGCCGCCCGCCAGCAGGAACGGGATGCTCTCGTGCGAATGCGTGTTGCCCTCGGAGACCTCATTGCCCCAGAGCACGAGCGTATTGTCGAGCACGGTGCCAGAGCCCTCCGGGATCTGACTCAAGCGGGTCAGGAATTTGGCCAGCATTTGGCTGTGCCACGTTTGGCGGCTGACCAGCTGTTGGAACGCGTCCTGATCGCTCGGCCCCATGTGAGAGAGCGCGTGGCCCTCCCCCATGCTGTTCAACCACGGGTAGCGGATATGGTTGAGTGAGGTCGAAATCTGGAAGCTCGCGATGCGCGTCAGATCGCAGGCGAAGGCGGTAGCCAGCATGTCGAGGTGCAGACCGGCGATGTCTGCCATGTCGTCCTCGCTGGTCGGGTCGTGCGCAGCGGGCACCGCGGGTGCAACGCAGGAAGCGCTGCCATTGCCGGTGACCGCCATGCGCGTCTCGAGATCCCGCACCAAGGCCAAGTGGGCATCCAGCTTTTGCTTGTCCGCGCTGCTCACCCGATTCGACAGCGATTTGAACTGCGATTGCACCGTATCGAGCACTGATTGGCGGCGAGCGCGCAGCTCGGCCAACTGATCCGTGTTTTGCCCGAAGCCGCTGAACAGCCGTTGAAAGACCTCGCTCGGGTCGTTCATGGGCGGCAGCGGTGCGCCTGGACCGGCATAAGCGATGCGCCCTTGCACGTCGTTTTCGGTCGCACGCACGCCGAGCTCGAGGCTCTTGATCGGAGTGCCCACGGCCAAGGTCTTGGCCAGCTCTTGATCGATGCTGATGCCATTGGCCCAACCTGCGCGCTGGCCGCAGCCATCGACGAACAGGTCGCCATCCTGGAGCTGCATGCCGGTGAATAGCCCACCGATGCCTTTTTGGTGCAGCCCGCCCGGACCGTCGTTGGTGACGGTGAGATCGACGCCGTTGAGGAACAGCAGGCGATCCTTGAACGGCGCGAGCCCCTGGTGAATCGTGTTCAATTCCCAGCTGGTCTCGCTGGTCACGTTCTTCGGCCACCAGGCGTCCGGAATGACGCCGTTGGGTGTGTACATCAAGACCAGCCGTTTCGGGTGGCTCTCACCGTCCGCTCCAGCGCGCAGCGAGGACAAGAGCGGCAGCGCCACGGCAGCGCCACCGGCAGCGCGCAGAAAGACGCGCCGGCTCAGCTGCAGATTGTTGCGCACGCGGTTCATTGCGAGTCTCCCGGAATGGCGGGGCGATAACGGAAAGCATCGGTCAGTGTGACCGCGACCAGCAATTCCTTGAATTGGCCACCAGAGGCGGCAAACTTCTGCTGGACCTCGCTCAGGCTGCAACCGTCGGCCTCTGTCTCGACGCGGCCCATCGCATAGCGATACCAATTGGTCGCCAAACAGCGCTCCACGCGCGGGCTGACCGCCAAACGGTGGGAAAGCTCGAGCACGCCTTTGTACGGGCCGTCGACGGCGGCCTCACCGGTCTCCAGCATTTCGCCCGACGTATCGACCTGCTGCCCATTTTCTTCGGTGCGGAAGCGGCCGAGTTGATCGTAGGCCTCGAAGCCGAAGCCCGTACCATCGATCAACTTGTGACAGTTGAAACAACCAGCCGAAGCGGTGTGCACGGCGAAACGCTCGCGCGTCGTCAGGTTGGGATCGGGATCGGGTGGGACGGGGTTGAAGTTCGGTGGTGGGGGCGGGACGTTGAGGCACAAGATGCGCTGACGGACGAACACACCGCGCTGAACGGGTCCGGATTGATCGGAGTGCGCCAGCATGGCCATCAACCCGGGCTGAGAGAGCAAACCGACACTACCGGGCGCGTCGTTCACGGCGCCGAAGCCGCTGGCCGGCGCGGCCAACCCGAGCACGGTGCCCAAGCGCGCGTTGACGAAGGTCGCAGGCGATAGGAACAGCGATTGCAGGGTGCCCTGCTGCCAAAATGCCTGGTCCAGAAACTGCTGCAGTGATTCTCGGTAGTCGGCGCCGATGCCCTTCACGTCCACAGTGGTGTCGGACCCGTTGCGCGCGAGCCCCGACATTTGATCGAGCTGTAGCCACTGGCGATTGAAATCACGAACCATGGCTTTGGCTCGACTGGTCTCGAGCAAGCGTCGAGCCTGGGTTTCGATCTGCGCCGCGGTCGACAGAGCGCCGGCGTCTGCCGCCACGAACAGTTGGTCGTCGGGCATCGAATTGGTCAAGAAATACGAAAGCCGCGACGCGAGTTGATAGCCATTGAGTGGCACGGCGCCGCTTTCGAACGAAGGTGCGCGCTCCGAGTCCATGCGGTACAAGAACTGCGGCGACTGCAAGATCGCCTGCAGGGTGAGCGTGATCGCGGTCGAGTAGCCACGCGTCACGTTCAGGCCATTGAACAGCGTCTTGAACGACTGCGCTTCATCGTCCGTCAGCGGACGACGAAAAGCGCGCTTGCCGAAGCTGGTCACGAAGCTCGCACCGCAGCTCACCTGATCGGCTGTGCTTGCGCACGGGGCGAGCGTGTCGAGCTTGGCAGCGACCGCGCGACTGGCGATCCCCTCGGCGGCGTCCATGAACTGCTCGACCAACAGCGGATTGGCAATGTGCACCTCCGTGTTGTTGTCGTAGCCCGAGACTTGGTTTTCCGGCGGAAAGCTCGCCGAGGGTTGGCTGTTGTCGCCCAGCAGATCGGAGACGGTCGCGTCGTATTGCACGCGGGTCAGCAGCGACAGCGGCGAGCTCGTCTGCTTCGTCGCATCACAGACCATGCGGTCGTCCGGAGTGGTGTCGGACGGCGGTGAATCGACCCCGGATGCCGGAGGCGGCGCGGCGCTAGAACAAGCGGCCGCCAGGGAGACGACCCAGGCTCGTGCCAGCAGACGGAGATCGATGCGCATGGTGAAATTCGGTGGCGCTTCCTGGCTTTGCGAAAGCCGGGGAGAAAAGCGTGCCCTCCCCGACGCACTCCGTCAAACCGTTCCGCGCAGCCGCGAACTTTTTCCACGAGGGATGAGAAATCCCTCTGCGGGACGCGCCCGAAGCACGCGTTGCGACCCGGCAGTTCCGCGGCTTTTTCGCATTTTTAAATCAATGCACCCGCTGCCCGGGTTTTGCGCCGCTGTCCGGCGCAAGCACGTAGATCTCGGTCGCCCCAGGGCCCGCCGCGATCACCATGCCCTCACTGGTCCCGAACTTCATCTTGCGCGGCGCCAGGTTCGCCACAATCACCACCAGACGTCCCACCAGCGACTCGGGTGTGTACGCTGACTTGATACCCGCAAAGATAGTGCGCGTACTGTCCCCACCCAAGCTCACCGTCAGTTTGAGCAACTTGTTCGCTTCCTTGATCGCCTCCGCGCTCAGCACGCGCGCGACTCGCAAATCGACCTTGGCAAAGTCATCGATCGAGCATTCGGGCGCGAGCGGTTCGCTCGCGAGCGCAGCGCCGTCGTCGACCGGTTGCTCGACCTTCGCCGCTGCCGGGCTTTGCGCGGTCGCGGCTCCGGCGAGTGCGTTGGCCGTGGCCGCGGCGTCCCCGGCTGCGTCGCGCGTGGCGGCCAGCACGGCCTCGAGCTTCTTCGGATCGACCCGTTGCATCAGGTGCTCGAATTCGCCCACGGCGGTTCCGAGCAGCGGTTGCTGAGCCGCGGCGAAGCTGTCGAACGGAGCACCCAACAGCTTTTGACTCTGCTCGGCGAGCTTGGGCAACACCGGCGCAAGATAGACGATCAATTGCCGGTACAAGTTCAGAGCCACGGTGCACACGTCGCGCAGCTCGGCCGCCTTTTCCGGCTGCTTCTTGAGCTTCCACGGCTCTTCGCGATCGATGTATTCGTTCGCGCGGTCGGCGAGCGCCATCACCAGCCGCATCGCGCGCGCGAAATCACACGTCTCGTAAGCCTCCGCGATCTCCTCGCCGCGCGCGGCCGCTTCGCGAAACAGCCCGCCGTCGTCCGGATAGCTCGGCGAAAGCCCGCTGTCCTTCACGAAACGCGCACTGCGACTGGCCAAATTGACCACTTTCCCCACGAGATCGGAGTTCACTTTGGCAGTGAACTCGTCCAAGTTGAGGTCGAGATCGTCGACCTTGGGGCCAAGCTTACTGGCGTAGAAGTAACGCAGGTATGCCGGGTCGAGGTGCTCCAAATAGGTGGCAGCCTGCACGAAGGTGCCTTTGGACTTCGACATCTTCTCGCCATTGACGGTCAGAAAGCCGTGGACTTGCACCCGCTTCGGCAGTGGAAAACCCGCGGCGTGCAGCATGGCAGGCCAAAACAGCGTGTGGAAGTACACGATGTCCTTGCCGATGAAGTGATAGATTTCGGTCTTGTCGGTCGCGCTCGATCGCCACCAGCGATCGAAGTCCTCGCCATGCGCGTCGCACCATTCACGCGTCGCGGCCATGTAACCGATCGGCGCGTCGAACCAGACGTACCAATAGTTTCCGGGCGCGTCGGGGATCTCGAAGCCGAAGTAGGGCGCGGGTCGGGAGACGTCCCAGTCGCGCAGCTCATCGGACAAAAAATGGCCTTTCAGGTAGTTGGCGATTTCTGGCTGCAAGCGGCCGGGCTCTTGAGTCCATTCGGTCAGAAAGCCACGCAGCTTCTCGATCTGTACGAATAGGTGCAGGGCGTTCTTCGGTTCCGGCCGTGCTCCGCTGAGCGTGCTCACCGGGTCCTTGAGATCCGTGGGGCTGTAAGTGCTCCCGCAATGATCGCAGGAGTCACCGTATTGGTCGGGCGTGCCGCACTTGGGACAGATCCCCTTCACGAAGCGATCCGCCAGAAAAACGCCGGCTTTGGGGTCGAAGAGCTGCGTGATCTCGCGCTCGACGACGTAGCCGTTGTTACGCAGCGCGCGCCAAATCTCGGCGCAATATTCGCGATTGCGCTCGGAGTTGGTGCTCCCGTAGTGATCGAACGCGATCTGAAAGCCGGCAAAGTCACGGCGGTGCGCCGCATTCATGTCACCGATCAGCTCTTCTTCGCGACGCCCCTCCTGACGCGCGCGGATCATGATCGCCGTTCCGTGCGTGTCGTCGGCACACATGTAGATCACGCGCGCGCCCCGCATGCGCTGAAAGCGCACCCAGATGTCCGTCTGAATGTATTCGACCAAGTGCCCGAGGTGAATGTGTCCGTTGGCGTAGGGCAGCGCGCTGGTCACGAGGATGCGGCGGCTGCTGGACTGGCTCGGGCTGGTTGTCGTGGAAATCGTCATGGCGAGTGTGACCGTTTGTGATGGCGAGAGCCCTCAGGCATGGCTGAGGGCTGGAACAGAAAGGGGACGAGAAGTCGAGATGAGAAGTCGAGGCGAGAAGTCGAGATGAGAAGTCGAGACAAGTAGAGCGACACCGAGCTGGACGAGCCGAGCAAGGCATGTCGGTCGGCCCAAGACTGAGCGGGCGAGCCGGTAAGGAGTGCCACAGAAGGCGCGCGGAGCGTAACATTCCTGTCTGAGCGGCGCTGCGAGCCCCGTGCAAGATGCGGCAGAGTGCCGAGCGACTGGTTGCGAGCGCGGGCGCGCAGCGCTAGGTTCTGGCTTGATTGAAAGCTCTACGGCCGGCGATCACTCTGTTGCCTTTGGCTTTGGCGAGCGTCGCCGCATGCTCGAGCTTCGGCGGAACCTCCACGAACGAAGGCGGGCAAACGGGCTCAGTCTCCGCGTCGATCGTGGGCGGCCACCTGGACACGACGACCAAGGGCGTGGTCGCGTTGGCAATGGCCGCGCACAGTCAAGTCGCGGTGATTTGCAGCGGTTCCCTGATCGCTCCGAATCTCGTGCTGACTGCCCGTCACTGCGTGTCCCAAATCGGCGACGGCTCGAGTCCACAAGTCGACTGCGAAACGAGTCAATTCACGGCCAAGTACGATCCGCGGCAACTGTTCGTCTCCACGGACGTCCAGCCGCAAGGCGGCAGCAAGCTCTACGCGATCAAAGAAGTTCGCGAAGCACCTGGCAGCAGTGATGTGTGCGGCTTCGACCTCGCGCTGTTGATCTTGACCGGCACGGGCATCCCCAACAGCGAAGCCGAGCCGATCGAGCCCGTGCTCGACCACGATCCCGGAACCAAGCAGGCCTTTGCCGCGGTGGGCTACGGCTTGCAGGATCCGAGCGATGAGCTGAGCTCGGGGACGCGCATGCGTTTCGACAGCTCGTCGGTGTTTTGCATCGGCTCGAAGTGTCCGCTCGCGTACAACACCAAAGACGACGAATGGATCGGCAAAAGCCCGGTCTGTTCCGGGGATTCCGGCGGGCCCGCGCTGGACGCAGACGGACGCGTCTTCGGCGTGACCTCGCGCGGGGACGACCAGTGCACGTTTGCCGTCTATTCCAACGTCGCCGCTTGGGCGGATTTCGTGCGCAGCACCGCGATCGCTGCGGCTACCTCCGGAAAATACACGCCAGCCGCTTGGGCGGGCGATGCCAGCGCGGCGGGCGCAGGCGGGAGCGGCGGTAGCAGCGCTGGCGGCGGGTCCGGCCGGGGCGGGTCTGGCGGCGCTGGCAATGGCAATGCCAGCGGTGGCCGGGCTCCTGCCGCTGGCAGCGCTGCTGGCTCTGGCGCCAGCGCCGGCATGATCGCCAGCGCGGGCACGACCTCGCCGCCCGCGGGACCGGTGGGCAGCACCGTCGATCCCCTGGGCATGTCCTGCAACGGCGGCGATTGTCCCGGCGGGCTCGAGTGCTACTCGGCCACCAATACCCCGCCGGGGATCTGCGTGCCCCAGTGCAGCGCTGCAGCGGACAATTGCCCCGCTCGTTACACCTGCTCGGCGTCGCTCGGCGTGTGTACGCCCACGCAAGCGACAGCCAAGACCGCACACGTCTCTGCCAGTTGCGCGCTCAGCCCGGGTGTGAGGTCTTCGCGCAGCGCGCCCACGTTCGCAGCCGTGCTGGGTCTGGCCTTGCTTTGGCTGGGCTGGCGGCGACGCCAGCTCGCATGATCCATCGGCTCACAGCGCCCGTCGTGCTGGCAGCGGCGCTGGCCTCGCGTTCGGCCGCGGCAAGTGACCCCGATCCCTGGTTTGGCCCCGACAAAGCGCTGCATTTCGGGGTGTCCCTGGGGCTCGCGGCGGGCGGCTATGCGGCATCGAGTCCTTGGCTCGAAAGCCGTGGCGGTCGCGCGCTCGCTGGTGGCGCCTTCTCACTCACCCTGGGTGCGGGCAAAGAGCTTTGGGATCTGGCGGGCCACGGCGATCCCTCTTGGCGAGACTTCACCTGGGACGTGCTCGGGACCGCAGCTGGCGTCGCGCTCGCGTTGGGTATCGACGCACTCGTGAACCGCAATCGGGACGACAAAGCCGAGCACACCGCGCAGGGGCTCGCGTTTCGTTTCTAACGCGAGCCCGAAAGAATCTACACTCTGCCGCATGGGACTTCTCGACGGCAAAGTGACGGTGATAACTGGCGCAGGCAACGGCATCGGCCGGGCCAGCGCGCTGCTCTTCGCGCGCGAAGGCGCGCAGGTGTTGGTCAATGATTTGGGCAGCGCCCGCGACGGCTCGGGAGCCGCAACCTCAGCCGCCGACGCCGTGGTCGCAGAAATCCGCGCTGCCGGCGGTCAGGCCGAAGCCAACCATGACAGCGTTTCCAGCAAAGAAGGCGCCGAAGCCATCATCGGGCAAGCGCTCTCCGCTTTTGGCCGCGTCGATGTCTTGTTGAACAACGCCGGGATTCTGCGGGACAAGACCCTGCTGAAAATGAGCCGTGAAGAATGGCAAGCAGTGCTCGACGTGCACCTGAGCGGCAGCTTCTTCTGCACCCAAGCCGCCGCACTGAGGATGAAAGAACAAGGCAGTGGCTCGATCATCAACACCACCAGCGTCTCCGGCATGCTCGGCAATTTCGGGCAAGCCAACTATGCGGCCGCCAAGGCTGGGATCTATGGGCTGACGCGCACGGCTTCGATCGAACTGCAGCGGTACGGCGTGCGTGTCAATGCCGTGGCGCCGATCGCCAAGACGCGCCTGACCGAAGATCTGCCGATGTTCGAAACGATCGAAGACAGCTTGTCCCCCGAGCACGTCGCGCCCGCGCATTTGTTCCTGGCTTCCAGCCTGGCGCACGACGTGACCGGGGTGGTGCTAGCCGTCGCGGGTGCGCGGGTGAGCGTCTTCAAGGTGGTCGAGAGCCCAGGCAAGTACAAAGAGAGCGAGGGCGGGGTGTGGAGCGCGCAAGAGATCGCGGACCACTTCGAGTCGATCAGTAAAGTATGACGAGCGGGTGCCGCGCGCGCTGGCTGGGAAATCAGCCACGCGTTGCCCGGATCCGTCGATAAGTCGGCGCAATTGGCCCGAAGATTGCTGGCCGGTCTGCTCGATGTTAGCTTTTTTCTGGCCGATCGCCGCGATCGGGCCTGCCCTGGAACATGCGCCGCGAAGCGAACATCCCACTCTTTTTATGGATCACGACCGCGGTTGTGATCCATCTGTTGTGGAGCGGTGGCGCAGACCAAACCGCCAAAATGATCGAGCAGCGCCTGGACATCCAGCGCTTCGCGCGCAGCGTGCAAAACCACGTGCGCGGCGCCAACGCGCCGATCGAATTGGACCCCCTGGTCCCCGAGGAAAAACCGCCGGAAAAAGCGGACGAAGAAGACGAACCCGACAAGCCGGAAGAAGCTGAAAAGAAGCCGGAGCCCAAGAACGCCGAGAAGGACGACCCCAAGGCCGAGAAGAAGAAGCCTCTGAAGGAACCGCCCAAACCCGAAAAGGTCGAGCCGCCGCCGGTCGAGCCGAAGAAGCCGGAAGAGCCAAAGCCCGAGGAAAAGAAGGTCGAGCCGACCCCGGCTCAGCCGCCGCCGGAGCTGACCATCCCCAAGAAGATCGCCGTGCGCCAGGTCGTCGAAGACGAAAAGCAGCCGGACAATCCGAATGCCGCGTTCATCGCCGACAAGGCGAACCATGTGCTGCAGGAGACGCAAGCGCGCATCACCAGCAACGACCAGAACGACGCCAAGCCGACGCCCGGCGGTGAACACTCGAGCCCAGACAAATCGCCCGGAGACTCCGACCATTCCAAGGTGATGCAATCCGAGGACCGGCCAGGAGAGAAAGATCACGCGCCGTCGGAGAAGCCCGCCTCCACTCCCGACAAGCTGGCACTGATGCGCCCGCCGGCGAGCGAACCCACGCACCAACGCAGCGCCGAGCCGGCGCGCGATCAAACGGGCGCTCGAACAGGTTCAGCGCGCTCGCAGACCAGCGCGCCCGCTCAAGAGGGCCAAAAAGCGCAAGCCGAATCCAAAGCCAGCGAAGCCAACCCCGAAGTGGTCAATTCCGAGAACGGACGCTTCACGGTCCCCGGCCCGCGCCAAGCGATGGTCGATCAGGCGGAGGCCAAGGCGCGCAAGGCGCGTCCGCTCCCGAAGCGGCAAAATCGCGGTGACGCGTTGTTCGGCTATGGCTCGACCGGCACCACCGCCAACGGCATCAACTTGAACCTGATGCCGCGCACGGCGATCGCCGCGATTGGCTCGGACCAACTCGCGCGCGAGCGACAAATTGACGGCGAACGCCGGCGCAGCGCGCACGTGGGCTCCTGGCACCCCATGGACCCGAGCCGCTGGCGCAGTGCTATCGAGAACTATGTTCCCAGCGTTCAGCTCGGCAACCAAACGGCGCTCAACACGGCAGCCTCGGCGTTCGGCAGTTACTTGAGCATGATCCACAACCGCATTCATCCGATCTTCGCGGATTCCTTCTTGGGTTCACTCGACAACTTGCCGGCCGGGCACCCCATGAACAATCAAGATCTCAGCACCGAGGTCGAAATCGTTCTCGACCAGGAGTCGGGAAACGTGGTGCGCATGGGCGTGACCAAATTCAGTGGCATCACGGCCTTCGATGTCGCGGCGCTCGACTCCGTAAAGCGCGCTGCGCCCTTCGGCACGCCGCCGCGCGAAATCGTTTCGCCCGACGGCAGGGTCTATCTGCATTGGGAATTTCATCGTAACCAATACGCTTGCTCGACGCTCAACGCGCGACCCTTCATTCTCAAGGCTCAGCCCGGCACGGCGCCGACCGAAGTGAAGCCGCCGCCAGCGCCCAGCGATCCCACCGAGACGTCCCCACGTGAGCGCCACGGTCAGAACGCGCGCCAGCGCGGCAGCGCGTATGCCCAAAATTGACCGAGCGTAACTTGCCCGTCAGCGAACCAGAAGAGACCTCCGGGGTCTCTGCTTCGAAAGAGCCCTCTGACTCGAGCGTCTCTGACTCGAGCGCGAGAGAAACCTCGCGGGTTTCGGGCTCGAAAGAGAACCACCAAGGGGTCTCGGGCTCGAAAGAGAGCTCGGGGGTCTCTCTGCCCATGCTCACGCGGGCAGCGCTTTTGGCGACCATCGTCGGACGCGGGATCGCACCTGCCATCCCCGGCCTGACCGTGGGCATCGCTCCGTTCATCACACTGAGCGGTCGAATCGCCGCGTTCTTGAGTCAGCTGGTCGCCGCAGGCGGTGTCGCAGCGGCAATCCGCTTGGCCGGCGGCGCGCTGCGCTTGCCCAAGCTCGATCTCGGCTACCGCTTGATCGCATTGCCCGGCAGCGCGATCGTGATCGCGCTGGTGATGGCGGCCTGGGCGCGGCCGCTCGCGCCCGAGCTGTGTCGCATGATGGCGTTCGCGGCCATTGCCGCCGCTCTCTCGGGGTCGCTCGCCAGTCTGCAGACGCGCGACACGCGAGCCAGCGGTCTCGTGCTCGGTGCTGCCGGGTTGTCGGGCGTCGCACATCTGTCAGCGCGCGAGCTGATGAATCGCATAGCGGAACGCACGCTCGTCGGAAGCAAGCATTGGGTAGTCGCCGCGTCAGCGCTGGCCACCGTGCTGGACGTGGTCACGCTCGCGCTCGCCTTGGCCTATCTCGGTCAGGGCAAAGCGCGCAAGATCGCCATCACCGCCGCGCTGGTGCTCGTGCCGGCGTTGGCGCTCGGCATGTACGCCGCCCACGGCAGCGCACCCGGCGCGAGCGTGCTCCGGGTGCTCGCCGAGCGCGCATTGGGGCAGCTGTCGCGCGCGCAGACCAGCGCCCTGCCGCGTGTGCTGCGTTTCACCGTGACTTCAGCCTTGCTGCTCGCCGCCGGAGCGTGCGTCGCCAAACCCGGCGCGCGAGGACGAGCCAGCGTCGTGCTGTCGATGTCTCTGCTCTCACTCGGCGCGGCAGACATGCCACTGCCTGCCCTGTGGCTGGTGGTCGCGGCGTTGCTGTCACCCAAGCCGGTCACGCCGAGCGCGACGAGCGCGACGAACGAGTCCAGTCGCGCAGGAAGAGCGAGCGGTTAGCAACGCAGGCCACGTCGCACGTCCAGTGTGGCTGCCAGCGAGTTCGACAGGCGACCGCCAATCGTGACGATTTGCGGGACCGATCACGCGAATATGTTCTGGCCCCGCTCGATTTGATAAGGTCCGCCCACCTCGCGCATCGAATGGGATTCGAGAGATGCAACGTTTGCCGCAGCGGCTATTGGTCGTCGAAGATGATGTGAGCGTCGCACGCGCTCTATGCCGAACTCTGGCGCGCGCGGGCTTCTCGGTGGCCACCGCACGCTCGTGTGCCGACGCCTGCTCGCTGACTCAGCTGTTCGATGTGGCGATCCTGGATCTGGATTTGCCCGATGGCAACGGTGTCGATTTGGCTCGCACGCTCCTGCGCAGCGGGCAGGTACCGAACGTGCTGTTCTTCACCAGCTGCACTGACCCGACGCTCTTGGCGCGCGCTCGCTGCCTCGGCTCCATCGTGATGAAGTCCCTGGGCACGAGCCCGATCCTCGCCTGGCTCGCCGCCGCGGCGGAGACGCCGGACCTTTCGGACGTCCCGCCCAGCAGCACCACGCGCAGCCCAGGCGCGCCAGGCTATCGCGTGTCATCGTCGTCCGTGCGTCGCTCGCGCGCTCGTTGAGCCGGCGCGATCCGCGCTCACATTGCGCTGATCACGAGCGCCGCGTACACCAGCACCAGATACGGCAGCGAGGCCAGGAACAACAGCTTGGCCCAGCGGTCCACGGTCTTCGTGCCTCTGCCGAATGCCGCAAAGCCGAAGAAGGCGAGGCCCAATACCAGCGCCACCGCTGCGTACCAAAGGCCTGCCATGCCCAGGCACAGCGGCGACAAACTGACGAGCAGGAGCAACGCCGAGTAGATCAAGATCGAGCGCTTGGTGGCGGCCAGACCGCTGGCATTTGGCTGCACCACCAGCCCAGCGCGCGCGTACTCTTCACGTCGGAAGGTCGCGATCGCGAGGAAGTGCGGCAACTGCCAAATCAACAAGATCAGGAACAACGGCCAGGCACGCGGGGCGAGCGCGCCAGTCATGCTCGCCCAGCCGATGAGCGGAGGAATGGCGCCCGGCACCGCGCCCACGTGCAGCGCGTAGCCCGTGCTGCGCTTGAGCGGCGTGTACACGAGCACGTAGCTGGCGAGCGCCGCCAGTGCGAGCCCGGCGCTCGCGAGGTTCACGAACAACACCAGCACGCTGAGTCCGACGCAGCCACAGCCGAGGGCGAACCACAACGCAGCCTCGGGCGTCAGCCGACGGCTCGGCAGTGGACGGGAGGCCGTGCGGCGCATCAGGGCGTCGGTATCGCGCTCGATGTACATGTTCAGGGCATTGGCCGCCGCGACGACCAGCGCCGTCCCGAGCATCGCGATCAACAGCCGTCCGAGCGGGCGCGGTCCAGGCGCCACCAGCGCACCGCACAGCATCGTCACCATGACTAAGCCAGCAACGCCTGGCTTGCCGAGCTCGACCACTGCAGACCAAGAGCGACCACTCACGGGTTCGGAACTGTCGCGTTCAGCGCTAATACCCGGCAGGCTCGATTGCATCCTTCAGACCCTTGGCCTTCTCGTGCAGCTCTCAGCAGTGAAAATTCGATGACGCCCTGGGCAGCGACCGAAGGCCCGCGCCTCGTACCACCGCATGCCAATTCCAGCAATCAGCTCGAAAACCTGTCGTTTTCATTGGAGATTTTCAGGGACCTGTCGAGGAACTGACGCGGCGGCCATAGCGCAAGCGGAGCCACTGCGCCGCGACCAGTGTCAAACCAGCCAGCGCCGTGCCCACGACGCCAGCGGCGGGCAAGGCGAAATAGGTCGTCGGGCGGGGTTCCTGGCGCTCGAGCCAAGCCACCGCCCACCACAGGCAGGCCGAAACGCACGCCCCAAGCAAGGCACCGGCCCACGCCGGCAACCAGGGCCGCGGTGAAGCGAGTCGACCAACACCATACGCCGAGAGACCGGCGCTCAAGGTGAACAGGCAAACTCGCAGCGCGAGCGGCATGCGCCGCGAACGTCCCCAAGGCGGCAAGCCGCTCACCGTGGCGTGGCGAGCGCGGACCTGAACTTGGAGTTTCAAGGCAGCGACCGGAAAGTTCAGCGCAAACCCTTCGAGCGCGATGCGTTTCAAATCTTCCCCCAACGAAATTGCCGTGGCGCGGAACGTGGCTTGTTTACCGATTGGCGCGCGACCCTGCAGTTGCGGAGCGCGACCGCGCTCGCAGACCCACGCGAAGCCGAGCATCGGCACCGTGACTTCCGCGCGGGGCGCACTCTCTACGCAACTCTCTCGCGCGGACGCCACCAGCTCTGTCGCCAATTGTCCCGGCGAGCTACCGCGACCATCGAGCCACATCGACACACCGAAGGCGAACGCGCCCAAGCCGAGCACCAAGCCACACGTGACCCAGGCCGTCGCATGCCAGGGCAGCGCTGAGAGCGAGCGCCGCGAGCGCAGGCTCGCGGCGATGCCCAGAGCAACCGGGACGCTCAGCAAAAAAGCAACCTCGAGCGCGGCGGCGAGCAACGGGCGCGCGAATGGCCAAATCAGCGATAGGGGCAGGTGCTGCCCGGAAATGCGCGGCCAAAGGCGGAGTGCTCCGATGCACAAGAAGACCAGCAAGGCGCCGACGAAGGCCGCCAGGCCGGCGAATGCAGTGTGACGAGCAAACAGCCTCACTGATTGGAGCCTACCCGTTGCGCGTTCGGCTCGGAGGGGGAAAGCGCGCGTGTTCGGTTGCAGCCAGCCGGGCCGAACACGCCGCTTTTGACCGGACCGCGGGCCAGCGCAGGTCTTCGTGTGTTATGTTCGGCGAACATTCGCGCCGGGTCGGGCAACGCAACGTAGTAGTAGAAGAAGTGTCTCGCGGAGGATCCATGCGCATCCAGACTTCATTCCTTGGCACGCTGACTCTCGCCACCCTCTCGCTTGCGAGCCTGAGGGCACACGCCGATGAAGTATCGCCCACCGGCAAAGGCATCGTCGGCGGCGCTCTGCTCGGCTCCGAGATCGTGCTGGCCACTGAAGCAGCGTTCAAGGTGAAGCCCGCGTGGGCGTATCTCGTCGGTGGCGTCGGTGGCGCGGCTGCAGGCGGCGTGGGTGGCTACTTCATCGAGCAAAACGCGAGCGGCAAAACCACCATGTTGATGTTGGCAGGCGGCATGGCCTTCATCATCCCGACCACGGTGTTGGTCTTGAGTGCGACTGCCTACGAGCCGCCAGCGAGCTACACCCAAGACCGCGCGCCGACAGAGGAACCAGTCGCCGAACCACCACGACCGAGTGCCGCGCCGAGTCCAGCGCCGGCCCCCGCGACCACTTCGCCTTCAGGCAATGAAGTGACCGCTCCCACCGAAGCAGCGCCGCCCCCAGCGACCACTCCGGTGCCCACGAGCTCACTGCGTAAACGCAACACGAACACGCATCGCACCTTGCCGCTCGACTACCACCTCAGCCCACCTGCACTCATCGGCGTGTCGTCGAAAGCCCTGACGCTCGGCGTGCCCGCGGTCGAGGTCCGAAACGTGTACAGCCGCAACGAGCTTGCGCTTTATGGCGTCAATCAGGCGACTGAAGTGCGCGTGCCCGTGCTCAACGTGTTGTTCTGACAGCGCGAAAAGATTGCCGGCAGCGTGGCGGGGCCGAGCTCGACACACTACACGTACGGGCGGTCGAAACGCGGGGTGGATGTGAGGCCGGACGAGATCGAAATCCGGCGGAGCGCAGAAACTCAACTATCCGGGCGCCCAAATAGTGGTGCTAGTCTCTTACGTTGCGGCTAACGTCAGCCGTTCATCCCCTCGGGATTAGACGAGAAACATGGCACAGCCTGCTCCGCAGAAGCCCGCCGTGGCGGCGCCCCGTTCCAAAAAAGCCGATGATCCGGCCCTCGGCAAAGTCATCGCCGGTCGCTATCGACTCGAAGCGCGTATCGGCGAAGGCGGCATGGGGATCGTATACCGCGCCCGACACGTGCTCATCGATCGCGTCGTCGCGGTAAAATTGATTCGCCCCGACTTGCGCGGCGAAACGCACCTTCGCGCTTGGATGCTGCGTGAGGCGCGCGCCGCCAATCGCGTCGACCACGCACACATCATCGACATCCATGACATCGGCGAGACCGACGACGGCGAGCTGTATCTGGTCATGGAGTACTTGGTCGGGACACCGCTGTCGAACGAGCTCGCGCACGGACCGATGCCCTTGAACCGCGGCGTCGATATCTTGGAGCAAATGGGCGCCGCGCTCTCGCGCGCACACGACTTGGGCGTCGTGCATCGCGATTTGAAGAGCGACAACATTTTGCTCACCCATCGGGGTGGTCGCAAAGACTTCGTGAAGATCTTGGATTTCGGGCTGGCAGCGCTGGCGCACGATCCGCGGCTCGCGCCGAAAGGCGCGGTATTCGGCACGCCCGAGTACATGTCGCCGGAGCAAGCGCGCGGTGAGCAAGCAGGCCCGCACTCGGATCTGTATGCGCTCGGCGTGCTGTTCTTCGAAATGCTCACCGGGCAATTGCCGTTTCGTGCCGGCGACCGCGACAGCTTGCTGGAGATGCAGCGCACCGCTCCCGCGCCACGCCCGACCAGCATTCGCAAAGACTGCCATCCGGCGGCTGAGCGGATCGTCCTCAGGCTATTGGAGAAAGACCCGCGCAAGCGCTACCGCGATGGGCACCATCTGCTGGAAGAGCTGAAGGCCCTGCAACGCTCCCTGCCGAGCGCCTCCTGGGAAAAAGAGGGCACTGGTGAAGCCCCAACCCCGGCGGCCTCGCTGCCGCTGCCGCCCCCGCCGCCGCGCGCACCCGCGGTGATCGAGTGGGCCGGGCGCGCGGGCCTGTTCGCGCGCATGGTCGCGCGCGCCTACCCTTCTGGGAACGCGCCCCCCGAAGTCGCTCAAGCGCTCGCCACGCTTTGGGATCTGGCAGCAAAGGCCAGCGGCCTCGAAGGTGAAGTCGCGAGTCACACGCGCAAGCTGGAGGCGCTGGAACGGCGTGGCCGGGCTCTGCGCGCAGAAATTGGCCGTAAAGTAGAAGAGCTGGCGCACGAAGAGTCGCGCGTCTTGCGCGAAGCCGCTGCCTACGGCGAAGAAGAAGAGGCGGCGCGGCGCGAGCTCGGCCGAGCCGAGCAGATCGCCGAAGAGCGCGTGGCGAACGCCGATCGCGCCGATCGCGCGGGCATCGGCACGCGCGCCATCTACGAGCAAGCCGGCGCGGCGCACGCCATGGTCGAGGCGCAACGTCAGTGGCTGAAAACGCGCGAGACACGCCGTACGGGGCGGGAAGCGTCCGCCGCCGATCTGCGCCGTCAAATCGAAGAGCTGCGCGGGCAACTCGCACGCTACGCGGAAGCCTTGGAAGAGGACTTGGCGACCGGTCGTGAAAAAGTAGCCGGCCGCGCGCGCGAGGGGCTCAAGTACGAAAAGAGCTTCTACGAAGCTTCGAACGTGCTGATGACTCACCTCAAGGGCAAGCCCGAGTGCCGCGAGCTGATGAACGAGCTCACCGCCGCCGAGCCCGAAAACGCGCAGCCACCGCCTGGTCCTTCGCGCGCCGCCGAAGCTTGAGCTCGCAGCGGGTTCGGGTCGGGGGAGCCGCGCGGCTCGCCGCCGGGCAGTCACGAACTTTCGAAATCGAGCACGACGGTCAGCGCGTCCCGGGCTTTCTGCTGCGCCACGCGAGCGCCGGCTTGGTCGCCTACTTGAATCGCTGCCCGCATTGGTCGGTTGACCTGGACTTGGGCGACGAGCGGTTCTATGCCGAGGACATCGACCGCATCTACTGCAAGAACCACGGCGCGCTGTTCCGCGTGAGCGACGGCGTGTGCGACCATGGCCCGTGTCTTGGGCAATCACTGGTCCGCTGTGAGGTCGAGCTCGAAGGCGACGACGCTTGGGTCAGCTTGGTGCAGCAAACATGAAACCAAACTTCATCAGCGTGGGCGCGGCATGTGCAGCGCTCGGCGTCGCTTTGGGGGCGTTCGGGGCACACGGGCTGCGGGGCGTGCTCGGTGACGCCCAGCTCGGCTGGTGGGAGACCGCGACTCGCTACTGGCTGATCGGCGCGCTCGGCATCGGCCTATTCGGCCTATTTCAGCGCAAGCACGAGACCAGCGACGCGCCGGGCTGGCTATTGCTGCTGGGGAGCACCCTGTTCGCCGCCAGTCTGTATGCCATGGCACTGGGGGCGCCGCGCGCGATCGGGGCGGTCACGCCGCTCGGCGGGCTCGGCTTGATCACCGGTTTCGCGAGCTTCGCGTGGGTCGCTCGACGCCCGTGAATCGCTGAAATCGCAACAAATTTGGCGCTGAGCCAGCGCTTGGTGTCTAAGAGTCTGGCCCCTGATGCCCGCGCTGTCTTCGCACCCCTTGCCCGAGGAGCTGACCCCGGCGATTTTCCGCGGGCTCCGCACGACGCCCATCACCTCGGTGGCCGGAACCCTGCCGCGCGCCAACGCAGCCAAGGCGCCGCGCGCGGAAGCGCCCAAGTCGAAGCCACGGCCGCGGCCGCCCCTCTTGGCCGGCCGGTACTCGATCGACCGCTACTTCGATCGCGGCGGCACGTCCAAAGTCTACCTCGGCTGGGACGAACTCTGCGAAGAGGAGGTGGTAATCAAGATCCTGACCGACGAGGCCGCACGCTGTCCCGTGCTGCGCGGTCATTTTCTGATTGGGTCGCGAGCCGCGTTGTTGGTCGAGCACGAGAATGTGGTGCGGACCTTGGCCGTACGCGAGCCGGAACCGGGCACGCCGTACATGGTGATGGAGCTGCTGCGCGGCGAGCTGATGGCCGACCTGCTGTTCCGAACATCGCAATTGCCCTGCCCAATCGCGCTGTCCTACGCCGCGCAGACTGCGGCCGGGCTCGCCGCACTGCACCGGACAGGCATCGTTCACTGTGACATCAAGCCCGACAATTTGTTTTTGACCGGGAACGAGGGAGCTGCCGGCGAGCTCAAGATCTTGGATTTCGGCTTGGCCGAAGTCGAGGGACAGCCGATCGTGAGTGAAGCGTTTGCGGTGCGCGGCACCGCGCAATTCATGGCGCCCGAACAAGTGCTGGGCGACCCGGTCGATGCGCGCACGGACGTCTATTCCTTGGGGGTGGTGATGTTTCGCATGCTGACGGGTCAGCTACCGTTCGATCTCAAGCTCAGCACGACGCTGCTCCGCCATCAGTTGAGCTCGCCCACCCCGCCCCCTTCCTGGTTGTGCGACGAGCTCGCTCCGAACGTCGAGGGCATCGTGCTCAAGGCCATGCGCAAGAACCCGGCCAATCGCTACGCTTCTGCGCTCGAGCTGTGCGAGGATTTGCAGCGAGTTCGCGAGGGACACGCGCCGCGCCAGCCATTTTCGCCACCGAAGAGCGACGTGTACGTGCCGCAAAGCGCGCGCGCCGAACAAGCCGCGAAGATTCTCGGCTTCAGCCCGGCCGGTGCTTGAACGCCGCGGCCTCGCCCTCAGGCGGGCAGCTTGGCCAACAAGAACGAGCGCAGCTTGACCAGGTTTCGCTGGTCGCGCGTGAACCCGGGCACGACATAACCCTCGGCCCACTCGCGAACTTCACGTGCGAAATCCGCGCGCACACCGGCGTCGCTCAAGATCGTGGCGACGGTGCGGCCGCGAACCGAACTTTGCTCCAGCCCCGCCACGTACCTGCTCAGTCGTCCGTACTCGCTGCCCAAGAACTCCTGGATCAGCTCGGCTTCGCCAGCGAGGCGCGCCAGTGTTCCGGTGGCATCTGCCGAAAGCTCAGCCTCGGCTTCGAGTCGGACTGCGTCGGCGGCAGCGCGGACCACGAAGGCATCGTCGATGAAGCCCAGATCTTCCAAGCCGTCCGGAATCAGATCCAGCGATTTGAACAAATAGTTGAGCGCCGAAGCCGCGCGCCGCTCGCTGACGCTCGCCCCTGCCCCCTCGGGCCGCTCGCTCTCCAGCAACGACGAAAGCGCGCGCGCGTCATCCGAAAGCGAACGGAGCCAATTCGGGAAAGCATCGAGACAGCGTTCTTCCAACGTCGACATGGGGTTTTCCGCTCTATCAAGGCCCGCTAGCGCTGTAAAGGCGAGCTAATCCCGGCGGCCAGCGCACAGCACGCGCAGTGCATTGCCTCCAAAGATTTGGCGCACCTCTCCGGCACTGAAGCCCGCGCGCGCGAGCGCCGCGGCCAGCGCTGGAAATCGGCTGGCGTCGCGCAGCTCCTCGGGCGGGCGAATATCCCCCTCGAAGTCGGAGCCGATGGCCACGTGCTCGATCCCGGCCACCTGACGCAGATGCTGCACGTGTTTCACCACGTCGCTCAGGTGCGCTTGCCGGCCTCGGGCCAAGAAAGGCCCGTGAAAGTTGACTCCGATCACTCCGCCGGTGGCTGCGATCGCGCGCAGCTGCGCGTCATTCAGGTTGCGCGGGTGGTCGGCCAGGGCGCGGGCGTTGGAGTGCGTGGCGATCACGACACCCGCAACTTCATTGGCCAACGAAAGGATGTCGGTCACGGCGCGGTCCGAGGCATGAGAAACGTCTACGACCAGACCGAGCCCGAAGGCCCGGCGCACCAAGACACGTCCACGCTCGGTCAAGCCGAACGGCTTCTGCGGCGCATCGCCGGAAGAGCTCGCCAATTCGTTGGCCTGGGTATGTACCAAGCCGACGATGCGCAACCCTCGCTCCTGCCAGAGCCGCAGCGAGTCCGGATCGTCTGCCAGCGGACCTGCGCCCTCGAAGGCGTAGAACGTGCGCACCGTCCCCGGCTCCGCCGCGCAGGTCGGGGCTGGCGACGCGAACGGCTGCGTGTGCGCGAGCGCCTGGCTGACGCGCTGATAAGAGCGCTCGAGATCGGCCAAGCGCGGCCCGGTGGGCGAAGCATCCCGCGGCACGAACAGCGGCAGCACCACGCCGGATACCCCGCCGCGGAGCATGGCCTCGATCGAAAATTGCCCGCTGCTCGCGGCGAAATCCTGGGCCTTGAAGTTGAACTGGTACGACAAGTCCACATGTAGGTCGACCACCGGCACCGGCGAGGCCGCGGCTGACGACGCGGATTCCTCGAACAGCAGCACTGCAAGCCATAAAAACTGCCGAAATCTGAACAACTTCAGTGCAGCGTAGGTCAAAGCGCGGCTGGCGTCTTCTGCCATGGCGGGGAAAGTGATTCAGATTGCTACGCTTTTGATTCAAGGCCGTGGCCTCGACACCGTATCCTGGGAGCAAGGGCAAATGTCAGCCACGAGCCAAGTTCCGCCCACCTCCGAGAGACGGACCATCCGCCGTGAGGGCGAAAGCCAAGGCATCCTGATCGTCGATGATGACGAGCTGATTCTGCGCAGCATCGATCGCGTCTTACGGCGCCAGGCACAAGAGTCCGGTTGGGAGCTGCACTTCGTCAGCGACGGCAGCGCCGCACTCGAGCTCCTTTCGCAGCGCACCTTCAGCGTCGCCCTGGTCGACGCCCAGATGCCACGCATGAGCGGCACCGTGTTGCTGCGCAAGATTCAAGAATCACATCCCGGCGTGATTCGCATTTTGATGTCTGGACATACAGACCCCGGTCAGTTGCGCACGGCGCTGTCGCTCGCTCATCAGTTCATCCCCAAACCGTGCGACGCGCAACATTTGAAGACCACGCTGAGACACGCCTGCGGGTTGCGCAACATCCTCGACACTCTCGAGCTTCGCAC
Source organism: Polyangiaceae bacterium (assembly GCA_035688655.1). Lineage (GTDB taxonomy): Bacteria > Myxococcota_A > Polyangia > Polyangiales > Polyangiaceae > PMG-095. Next base: position 36,101 of record DASSMT010000412.1, read on the forward strand.
GCTCGGTGACGAGCTACCCTCGGCGCCACGGACCTATGTCGAATTCAGCAGCGCGCTGAAGAACCCGAGGCCGAGCGAGATCGACGCGCTCGCCGCGCTGGTCGAGAAGGACGTGGCGCTCAGCGCGCGCGTGCTGAAATTTGCAGCCTCGGGATTTCAGGGCATTCCGCCGCAACTCGGCTCGGTGGGCGAGGCGGTCGCGCTTCTCGGCTTCGAGGTGGTCAGAGCGTTGCTGCTCTCGAGCGAGCTGTCGAAGAGCTTCGCGGCCGCACCCCCGATCCCGGATTTCTCGATCGAGGCCTTGCAGCAACACTCCGCGGCCGCTGCGCAGTTGGCCCATCGCCTCTTGGACCAGGAATCAGACGGCGAATCGGCGCTGATCGCCGGCTTGCTGCAGGACGTCGGACAGCTGATCTTCGCCGCCCGTGCCGCACAGCGCTTCTCGCTCGCGCTTTCGCGCAGCTCGCGCGAACAGATCCCGCTGTACGACGTCGAGCTCGAGCTCTTCGGCTCGACGCACGCCGAAGTCGGCGGTTACCTGCTGGGGCTGTGGGGTCTCGCGCCCGAGATCGTGCACGCAGTGACGCACCACTTGCAGCCGGTCGATCGCGCTCGGCTCTTCGATCCGGCCGCGGCGCTGTACGTGGCCAATCTGCTCGCCGCGAACCCCGACGTCCCCGCCTTGGACGAAGTCCCCGCGCGCACGATCGCCATCGATCTGTCGTACCTGCGTGAGCTCGGCGTTGCCGAGCGACTCGAAGATTGGCGCAAAATCGCCCGAGATCTGAGCGGCTTCGAAATGTCCGACGCGGTGAGCGACGGTGCCGGCGTCCCCGCTCTTCGCGACGCGGCTCGTCGTCGGGCGTGACCACCAACCCCCAGAAGACGGAAACGGTCGAGTTCGTAGCCCAGACCGAGGCTCACTCTTGTCGCGATTTCAGAAAGCGCGCGAACTCGAACTCGAGCTCGAGGATCGTCGGCGCGACGTGCTCCACGTCCTTCCAATCGTACAGCCCCCGAGTCAGCTCCTCGTAATACACGGGGTAGGCCCCGTACGTGCGTTGACAAAGACTGGCGTACGTCAGCGGCAGTTTCGGCGGTGTACCGCATCTGCCACTGGCTGGAACTGAGCCGGCGGAGCTCATAGTAGCGAGTCTCCGGTCCGTTACGAAGCGACCGAGCACGCGCCGATAGCGCGGCTCCCGTCGCTGCTCCAAAGTCGTTCCGCGATCTCGACCAGCACCGTGGTGAGATCCCCAGCGAGCCTCGCGGGATCCGGTGCTGATTTGGCGCGTTGGCCGGCGAGTTCGCCCTCTGGATTTCGGCGCGTTGCTCCAATCGCCCGCTCTGGGCGCAAAGCCGAATCGCGAGCTGCGCGTGCACGAATCGAGCTGCGCGTTGAACAGCTCGATTCGTGCCTCGGTGCGCTCTACGGTCGTGGCTTGGGGGGGCGCTCTCAGGGCGCGCAACGCACCTCGCGTGGCGTGGAGGTGCGCGCGCGCCGCTTTTTCGGCGAGAGCTGCTTCGCTTCAGCCGCCGCTGCCGCCGCTGCCGCTCTTGCCGGCCGCGCCGCCGCCGGCGGTGTTGCTACCCGCGGCGCTGCTGCCCGCGGCGCTGCTGCCCGCGGCGCTGCTGCCAGCAGCACTCGTTCCGCCGCTACCGCCCACGTTGCCGCCGCCGCCCGCGCCGCCCGCACCGCCGCCAAAGGGCCTGCACGCGAGCGCGCCATCCGTACACGCACAATAACCGCCGTTGTTCGGCAGCAGACAGGCCGCCGTGCACGCGTCACCGGTAGCCGCGGAATCCGCGCAGGCCATGGGTGGGAGGACGCAATTCAACATCCCGTTCGTGCAACTGCAGTAGCCGCCATTGTTCGGCAGCGTACAGGCCGCGGTGCAGGTGTCGCCGGTGGCCGCCGAATCAGCGCAGGGCTTGGGCGGAAGAATGCAATTCAACATGCCCATCGTGCAGCTGCAGTAGCCGCCATTGTTCGGGAACGTACAGGGCGCGGTGCACGAGTCCCCGGTGGCCGCGGTGTCGCCGCAGGTCGTGGGTGTCGCCGAGCAATACAGGGTGCCGCTGCCCGCCGGGAGGGCGCCGCCACCACCGCCCGCGCCGCCCATGCCACCGCCGAACGGCTGCACGCAATAGCAGGTGTTGCTGCCGTACACGCAGCCCATCGGGATGCCGCCGCCCATCATCATCGGCGGCAGCGTGCACACGTCGCCCATCATGGGCGTGGGCGACTCGGGCGGACACGTGGGGTCGTTCATCGGGGCACCGGCCGAACCGCTACCGCCTGTCGAGGAACTTGTTCCCGCGCTGGAGTGGCCGCCGTTGGCGCTACTGCTGCCGGCGTTCGAAGAGCTGCTGCCAGCCTCCGCCCCGACGTTGCCAGCTGCACTGCCACCCGGCGAATTACTGGAGCCGCCGCATGCGGCGGTCAGCACGCCTCCAACCAACAACGACGCGATACCGTATTTCAATGACTTCATTCTGGGCTCCTGATGGCGGTCCGAATCCTGCTCGGGCCAAGCTGGATCCTCCAACCAACGAACAAGGATCCACGGGTGGGCAGTACCCGCACATGTGCAAGTCAGGCAAAGACTTTAACTAAGCCGCGCGGGGCGTAATGCCACAGCGCGACGCGGGCGAGATCCACGCGACCGGGGTGTTTCGGGTTCGTGTTTGGCGCAGCCGGGCTGGGTGCCGCCTAAGGATTGAAGAACGGATCGGCCGCCAGCGTGCGAAACGCGCTCTCGGTCGCGCTCGACGAGCTGATGCGCCAATCACGCTCCTTGTTCACGTCGAACCAAATGACGCCCTTGATCAAGGGGAAGTCCTGCTCGAGCGAAGGAATGATGGCGTTGATCCAAGCGGCCTTGTCACCGCCCGTTTCGGACGACGCCATCTCTCCGATCAGGATCGGCTTCTGCTTTCCGGCCAAGAGTGGGTAGATGTCCTTGAACACTTCTCGGAAGGTCTGCCAGTCGCTGCCTCCCCAGTTGTAGCCATCGACGCCCGTCCAATCGACGTAGCTATCGCCCGGGTAATAGCTGAGTGTGGCCGCGTTCGTGCCGTCGGTATCGACGACATTGGGGCACCACGCCCAGACGACGTTCGTCGCGCCCGCGGCCACGAATAGGTCGTGAATGTGACGGTAGGCGTCCACATATAGCTTGGCATCGTTGCCACTCCACGCTTCGTCGCCATTCATCTCGGCCGCAAAATCAAGAAAGAATGGCACCTTCAGCGCCTTTGCGCCGGCCGCGCGCGCCTTGATCGTGGCATCTTCACTGCCGTTCACGATGGTCTTGAAATCGATGCCGTCGGGCTCCCAATTCACCAGCGGAATGCGACCCGCGGCGAGGTCCGCTTTGGTGGCCCCGGCAGCCCAGTCATCGTCCCAGGCCCAATAGGTCAGATGAATGGGCAGCGTGCGACCGAGCTTGGCCTTGGTCGCTGCGATATCGCCATCGCCGTAGTACTGGCCGAGCCAAGCGCCGGTCGCCGGAACGAGAATGTCTGATGTCGAGCCCGAGCTCTTGCCGGCGCTGCCTGCCGCTCCGCCAACACCCGCGCTCCCGCCAGCTGCGGCGCCTCCGTGGCCAGCGTGCGCCGTGTCAGTGCCGGCGGCACCCGCCCCGGGCGCGCCGCTGCCGGCGTTGGTGCCTCCGATGATTCCGACACTGCCATTGCCGCCGCTCCCACTGACGGCGTTGCCGTTTCCGCCAGTGCCGCGTCCCGCCGCCCCTCCGCCATCGTTGTTCGCGCTCGCCCCGCCGGTGCCGGGGAGAGAGCCGTCCGCGCCGCTCGAGCCGCAGGCGGTTGCCCACGAAAGGCACGTCGTCAACAGGACGCGACCGCGAATCGATGACGTGGGGACGGGCATTTTCACGGGCTACTTGGGGATGGTGGGAATGAAGTCACCGCAGGGGAAGTCGATCTTCAAGTCATGATCGCCGGCCTTCTTGAGCGTGGCACAAGCAGCGCCCTGAAGCTCCAGCTCCGACGGTGAGTTCAAGCGCCAGCCGTCCTTGTCCATGTAGACCAGGTATTTCCCATCCAGGATCACATTGCCGGTGTCGAACCGATCGGCAGCCACGGTACCGTTCAAGGTAAATATGCAGGAGCGCACGCCGGCGACGATCGAATCGAAGGCCGCCGCCAACTCGGCCTGATCGTTGGCGAGGTAGTAGCGGTTGGTCATATCGACGTCTACGGCGAGCCCCTGACCCGCATTTGCTACCGCGCGCAGGTGATCTTGACCGACCTCGTTGCCGACACTGATCACGTAGGTCTTGATCTGTTTCGAAAATGCGGTCTGCACGTTCGAGACGGACAGCGCGCGTGCGGCGTCGTGCCCCTTCTGATCGCCCGGATCCGGATCGCTACAGGTATCCGGCTCGCCGTCGGTCGCGAGCACGATCGCCTTCGGCCCCGGCTCGTTGACACCATCCAGGATCTTCACCGCGGCCTCGATGCTCTCACCCGTGGGTGTGTCTTCCTTCCAATCGTCCGGCAGGTACTTGGCGACAATCGCCGCGTAGTTGTTCAGGGCGGGCGGGACCGAGGTGATGATCGGACAGACCTTGGGCGGCGTATCCGGGCCGAAGCCGTTCTGGCTCGTGTAGAGCGAAAGGCCGAAGCGCACCTTGGACTCCAGCATCGAGATGATGCCCGTGTTTTTGTCGATCAGCGCGTCGCGCAGCACGTTCCAGCGATTCCCGGTGCCAAACTTTTGGTCCATGCTCCCGGATTGGTCGATCAGCATGACGATGGTGGGAATGGGTGAGGTGACCTTGACCTCGTCTTTGACGCAGCCATCCGGCTTGTCTTCGCTCGGGTCGATGCCCGGCTCGATACCCCCACCCGGCATGCACTGACCATTCGGACTACAGCTTTGACCGTTGCCGCAGTTGCCGTCGCTGGGCGTGCAATCAGCGGTGCAGACGTCCTTCGGACCGCAATAGAGACCGCTGCCGCAAGGGGCGAGCGGCGAGCAGGAGGCGCCGCAGGTGAGCGTCGACTCACACGGACTCACCTTGCTCTCGCGGTTGCTGCCGTTGCAACCGGCAACGACGAAGTTGCCGAGTAGCGAGAGCGCGGCCGCTCCAAACAGAACCTGGTTGGAGGGTCGCCGGAATCGAAAGTTCATCGCTGATTTCTCCACGCTGAGTCGGATGCTATCAGACGATGTGCCGGCATCCCGCTATCGATCAAGTCCTGAGGGTTATCGCCGCCACCTTACACCTTCCACTTGATATTGCAGCCAATGCTCGGGATCTGGTCGCTGCTCGGTGAATTGCCGGAGAGCAGCGCGGCCACCGCCGCACGGGCATCTCGGCCGGTCACGGGCACGTCGTTGCCGGGTCGAGCGCCGTCGAATTGACCGCGATAAGCGAGTTTTCCGCGCTCATCGAAGATGTACAGGTCGGGAGTGCAGGCCGCGTCGAAGGCGCGGGCGACCGCTTGGCTCTCGTCATACAGATACGGAAACACGTAGCCGGCCTCCGCGGCTTCGGCGGCCATGGCCGCCGGCGCATCCGCCGGGTAAGCGCTGGCGTCGTTGGAGCTGATCGCCACCATCCCCACGCCCTGCTCGCGACAGTAGCGACCGAAGTCGGCGAGACCCGCGCGAATGTGCTTCACGAACGGGCAGTGATTGCAAATGAAGAACACGACCGCGGGCTTACCGGCCAGCGCCGCCGAACCGACGACCTGCCCGCTGACCGTGTCGGGCAAGGAAAACGCGGGAATATCAGTGCCGAGCGGCAGCATACGAGAGGGTGTTCGAGCCATCTTCGAAAGCTGTCGCTGCGTGCCAGAGGCGTCAACCGGGTCACTGAACTTTGCTCGGCAACAGCGCGAATGTTTCGAAATCCTCGCGTTGATACAAGAAGGCGTACGTCGCACGGCTCGAGAGCACGCGTTTTACGTAGCGACGTGTCTCGACGTACGGAATCAGCTCGACCCACAGATCGAAGTCGGCATTCGGGCGCTCACGCAGCCAGCGCTTGGGATTGCCCGGACCCGCGTTGTACGCCGGGATCGCGAGCAGGGCATTTTCGGGGAAAGCGTTGGCCAGTCGCGCGAGCTCGCCGGTGCCGAGCGTGATGTTGACGCTCGGCCGCTTGAGCGACGCGCGATCGGACGGCAGCCCGAGCGGACGGGCGATGCTCCTGGCGGTCGGTACGATCAGCTGCATCAGGCCGTGGGCATCGGCGAGACTCTCGGCGTCCGGATCGAACGCCGATTCTTCGCGCATGATCGCGTAGATGAGCGCACTGCTTTGACCAGTGCGCTTGGCTTCACGCTGCACGATCTGCGAAAATGGCGCAGGATACGCCAATTTCCAGGCGTCGATCCAGGCGTCCGCGGGCCAGGTCGAGGGCGCGGCAGACAGCGCGCGGCGCGCAGCCGCGTGTGACAGCTTCACCGAACCGGCTTGTGCGTACAGCTTCGAAAGCCCCCAGAGGATCTCGGGCCGCGAGCTGTCGTCGAGGCCCAGGGCAGAAAGCTCACGAGCACCGCTGTCGAGATCACCGACACCGAACAGTTCGAGCGCGCGAGTGAAGCCTACCCCGGAAAATTCGGGGCGGTTCGTGACCACCACTGGCCCGCTCGGCACCGCCGCGAGCGCGCTCGAAAGCACCGTGCGGGCACGTTCGGCGTCGAGCGCGTGCAGCGCGCTGTACGCGCTCAGCATGTAGTACGAGAGCGGCAAGTCTCGGATCAGCGCCTCGTACTCGCCGAGCGCTCGCTCGGACTCACCGGTGGCGGCCAGCGCGCGGGCGTGGAAATAGCGCTCGCGACCCGCAAAATCCGCCGCGCGCGCGCTGACGCTGAACTTGTTCTCCAGCACGCGCTCGAGCACGCGAGCGGCGCCTTGGAAATCCTGCTTGTCCAAGCGGCGCAAGGCGAGCCGGAACGAGCCCTCGACCACCATGTCGCCATCCGGGTAGTCGTCCGGGAGCGTGCTCAAGAGCTCCGTGAAGCGGGCCTCGACACCGGCTTCGAGATAGGAGAGCGCGCCGTACAGGCGTGCGTCGTCGGCGAGCGAGCTGTGCGGGGCGTCTCGTTCCAAGGCCGCGAAGCGCTTGACCGCGAGCATGTGCTGGCCGTCGCTGGCCGCTGCCTTGCCAGCCAGAAATTGTGCGCGCGCCCGCAACTCCGGCTCCTGACATTCGCTGAGCAGCGCCTCGAAGGTCTCGCCCGCCTTCGCGTACGCGCGCGTCGCGGACAGCGATTTACCGGACAAGAATTGGATCTCACAAGCCACGTTGCCGCCTCGCTCGACCGGCGGCAGCCCCGCCAAAATCTGCTCGGCGAAAAGCTCGGCTTCCGCGAAATGGCGTGCGTCCGAGAGCGCACGGACGCGCTCGAGCTGTTCCCCCGCATCGCGTTCCTGATGCTGGGACCGGACCGGCTCCGGCAAAAGCCCGAGCGCCCGCGCCTCGAGCAGCTGTGCGCTGTGCAGCGCGCTGCGCTGCACGTTGGGCTCGTTTTGAATGCGCCGCGAGAGGCGCAGCGCCTGCAGGATTTGCGCCGAACGCTGGTCCTCCACAGCACCCGCTGCACCCGCTGCACCCGCAGCGCCCGCAGTATTCGCAGCACTCGCAGCGTCGAGTAACGTCGTGGCCCAGCGCAGCTCGTTGTCGGCGCGCTCGGCCCCCGCTGGCAGCCCCAGCACGACCTGCTCGTAGGCTTGGATGGCCAGCGGGCGATCACCGAGCGCGCGCGCCGCCTCCGCGAGCACCGGCCATTTCGAACGCGCCACGGGCTCACTGTCCGGGACCGCAGCGCAGCGCTCCATGACTTCCTTCGCGCGACCGAGCGCGAGCAGCGCGCGCGCTTCACCGACGCGCGCGTAGCCGGCCAGGGGCGACGAGCCTTCGCTGACGCGCGTGTACGCGTTCAGCGCGGCGGCGAACTCGCCGGCTTGTTCGTGCAAGCGAGCTCGCAAAAAGTCGTAGCGGAAGCGCTCGCCGGGAGCAGGCGGCGTTTTGTCGAGCCAGCTCGAGAGCTCATGCGCCGCGACCCCCGGCGTTCCCGCCTCGAGCGCAGTGGCCACCGTCGAGAGTTCGGGAATCGTCAGCAGCGGGCGGAAATCACTGAGCGAGAACGGCGCGCTTGGAGCTTTGGGCGGCGCGCTCAGCGCGCTCGGCTCGACGCGAAAGGGCGGCGCTTTGGCCACTCGCCCTTCCGGCTCGTGGCGCGCTTCACAGCCGGCAAGCACCGTCGAAAGCGTCAGCATCGCCCACAGCGGAGCGCGAGCAGCCATCAGCCGCGCCGCAATGAAAAATGACGGGAGGTCCATTGCTCCAAGGCGGATTCTTCTTCGCTCTGCTCCTGCTCCGCGGCGCGCCGCGCGCGATGAGCGTCCCGATGAGCATCGATGATCTTTGCGTCGTTGCTGGCGGCCGAAAGCGCGCGACGCGCGGCGGCTTCGGCAGCAGCCTCCGTCGCCAGTTGCGCGCGCGCGCGGCTTTCGTGCTCGACCTTGGCAGCGAGCTCGGCGGCCGCAGCCTTCTGCCAATCGGCGACGATCTGCAAGTCGCTGGCGCGCGCCAGACCCTCGGCCAACCGGGCGTCCTCGTCGGCAGTGAGCGCCGCGATCTGCTGCTCGGTGCCGAGTCGCGCGGCCGCGGCACGCTGTGCGTCGCTCAGCGCGCGAGCCGTGCGCCGTGCGTTCTCGCCGAGCACGCGAGCTTTGCGCTCGACCCGCTGCTGACGCAACCAATGCAGGGCCTCGAACGGGTACCGGTGACGCACGCTCGGCAGTCTAGCAAAGGCCCGAGCAGCGCAGGGGCAGCAGCGATTTCACGGCTAATTTCCGCGGCCAGCCGCGAACAGCCGTCAGCCGGCGGTGGCCGACAGCGTAATCACCCAGCCAGAGCCCGCGGGCAGGCCGCCAATCAGACCCGAGCTGGTCGTGTTGTTGCTGACATCGAGCGAGCCGGACTTGCTGAACGATGCCGCACCGATGATCGTGGAATTGAACGAGGTCAGCGTCGCACCAGAGCTCAAGATCGGTCCCAGTGTGCCCTCGCCCACCGCTCACGCATCGCGACCTGCAATTCGTCGCTCCAACGCAGCACAGATGTCACTCGAGAAATGAAGAGGGGGGCGCTCGGTAGCCTGCATCGCAGCTCGCGGTCCGCGTTGTTCCCGCGCACGACGTCGCACGGTGTCCTGCGCGCCAACGTCGGTCCTGAAATCGCTATACGTACCCCTGGAATGTGCCGGTGCCCCACGAAATAAACAACGCGGGCGCGCGAGCGTAGCGCTGACCGTGCAGCTCGAGAACATTGCGTGGGTGGCGCGCCGGCGTACGAACGCGCCGCGTCGCGAACTGCGTGTGATTCGAGGTGCGCTGCTGGATTGCGAGCGCCCCTCCCGACTGATTGGAACGGGTCGAGTCTCTCGTTTTGGCAGACACTGACCGATTCCCGAAGACCGCGCCCAACCGGTGGCTACTCACCCTCGGCGGAGCGCGCATGCCACTCTTGCAAACTCTTCACGAGTTCGCCACGCTTGGTCAAAAGCGCGCTCACTTCCAGCGCCTCCACCGCTGCGGCGCCCGCGGCCATGGTCGTGAAGTAGGGCACGTTTGAGAGCAGCGCGTTGCGGCGAATCGAGTAACTGTCGGCGATGGCTTTGGCGCCCTGGGTGGTGTTGATCACCAGCTGCACGCGCGCCTCGTGAATCGCGTCCACCACGTGGGGCGAACCTTCCAGCACCTTGTTCACGCGCTCCACGGGGATGCGCGAGCGGGCGATGGCATTGGCCGTGCCGCCCGTGGCCATGATCGAAAACCCGAGGTTGCGCAGGCGCCGCGCAACCTGGCAGGCGGTCTCCTTGTCGTCGTCTTTGACGCTGATGAACGCCACGCCGTGGTCCGGAAGCCGCACGCTGGAGGCCGACAGCGACTTACCGAACGCCAGCGCGAAGCTGCCCGCAATGCCCATGACCTCGCCGGTGGAGCGCATTTCTGGACCGAGGATGGTGTCGACGCCGGGGAACTTCTGGAACGGGAAGACCGACTCTTTCACGGCCACGTGCATCGGCAGTGCGCGATCGAACACGGCAAGCTCGTCGAGCGTCTTGCCGACCATGACCTTGGCCGCGATCTTGGCCAGCGGGCGGCCCGTCGCCTTGGCCACGAAGGGCACCGTGCGCGACGCACGCGGGTTCACCTCGAGCACGTACACTTCGTGATCCTTGACCGCGAACTGCACGTTCATCAGCCCGACCACGTTCAGCTCGAGCGCGAGCTTCTTGGCCTCTTCTTCGATCTTTGCCACCACCTGGCTGTCCAGCGTGTGCGGCGGGAGCACGCTCGTCGAATCACCGGAGTGCACGCCGGCTTCTTCGATGTGCTGCATCACGCCGCCGATCACGGCGCGCTTGCCGTCGCACACCACGTCCACGTCGACCTCGGTGGCGTTCTTCAAGAATTGATCGATGAGCAGGATCTGCGAGCCGCCCTCTTCACGCGCGGCGTCGATCGCGAGCTGCACGTAGGCGTCGAGCTCGCTGTCCGACCAGCAAGTCATCATCGCGCGGCCGCCGAGCACGTAGCTCGGTCGAACCAACACCGGGAAGCCGATGTCGGTCACGATCTTGCGCGCCTCTTCGATGCTGCGCGCGATGCCGGCGCGCGGGCGCTTCAGGCCGAGCTTGCTGAGCAGCGCGTCGAAGCGCTCGCGATCTTCCGCGCGATCGATGGCGTCTGCGCTGGTACCGAGCAGCTTGATGCCGGCCTTCTCCAGCGGCACGCTGAGCTTGAGCGGCGTCTGACCGCCGAACTGCACGATCACCCCCAGAAGCTCGCCCTTGGCGGCTTCTTCGCGGCAAATGGCGAGCACGTCCTCCAGCGTCAGCGGCTCGAAATACAGGCGATCCGAGGTGTCGTAGTCGGTCGACACGGTCTCCGGATTGCAGTTGACCATGATCGTCTCGAGCCCGAGCTCGCGCAACGCGAACACGGCGTGGCAGCAACAGTAGTCGAACTCGATGCCCTGACCGATTCGGTTCGGGCCACCACCCAAGATGATGACCTTCTTCTTGTTCGAGACTTCGGCCTCGGATTCGGTCTCGTACGTGGAGTACAGGTACGGAGTCTTGGCCGGGAACTCGGCTGCACAGGTATCGACGCGCGCAAACACGGCACGCACGCCCAGCCGGTCGCGCAGCTTGAAGATCTCGGTCGCGGGCTGGCCGCGCAGCGCGCCGATTTGCACGTCGCTGAAGCCGAGCCGCTTGCTCTCGCGCAGCAAGTCCGCATCCAAGTTGGTCGCGTTCTTGAGCTTCTGCTCCTGTTTCACGATCCGGTCGAGCTGAGCCAAAAACCAAGGATCGATACCGGTGATCTTGTTCAGGCGCTCGGTCGAGATGCCGTGGCGCAGGGCGTCGCCCACGTAGAACAGCCGCTCGGCGGTCGGCACGCGAACCGCCTTCTCCAGCGCCGCCGACAGCTCGTCGCCGACCGGTGGCGGCAAGGTCGGCTTGGGCATGGCCACAGGCGGCGGGTCGTGCGCGAGGTTGCGCGCAGCATCCGGCGAGAACTTCAGGTTCCGATAGTCGATGCGATCGAACAAGCTGACGAAGCCGGCTTTGCCCGTCTCCAACGAGCGCGCGGCTTTCTGCAGCGCCTCGGGGAACGTGCGACCGATGGCCATCGCCTCGCCGACGCTCTTCATTTGCGTGCCGAGCCGCGCGTCGGAACCCGGGAATTTCTCGAACGCGAAGCGCGGCCACTTGACGATCACGTAGTCGATCGTCGGCTCGAACGCGGCGCTGGTGCCGGTGATGTCATTTTCGAGCTCGTCGAGCGTGAAGCCCACCGCGAGCTTGGCAGCGATCTTGGCGATCGGGTAACCCGTGGCTTTGGACGCGAGCGCGCTGGAGCGCGACACGCGCGGGTTCATCTCGATCACGAGCACGCGACCGGTCTTGGGATCGATCGCGAACTGCACGTTCGAGCCGCCGGTCTCGACGCCGATCTCACGCATCACGCCGCGCGCGGCGTCACGCAAGCGCTGGTACTCGCGGTCGGTCAGGGTCATCGACGGGGCCACGGTGATCGAGTCACCGGTGTGCACGCCCATCGGGTCGAGGTTCTCGATCGAGCAGATGACGATGAAGTTGTCCGCGGCGTCGCGGATCACCTCGAGCTCGTATTCCTTCCAGCCAATCAGGCTCTCTTCGACCAGACATTGGTGGGTGGGCGACTGCAGCAGCGCCCACTCCAACTTGGGCGCGAGCTCGTCGGCGTTCTCGACCACCGCGCCGCCTGAACCACCCATGGTGAAGCTCGGCCGCAGGATTACCGGGTAGCCGGTCTTTTCGACGACCGCTTGCGCCTGAGCCAAGTTCTCGCAATGCGCAGACACCGGCGACTCGAGGCCGATGGCCGTCATCGCGTCCTTGAACAGCACGCGATCTTCGGCTTTGCGAATCGCTCCTACCTGCGCGCCAATCAGCCGCACACCGTGTTTCGAGAGCACGCCCTGATCGTGCAGCTCGAGCGCGAGGTTGAGCGCGGTTTGCCCACCCAGCGTGGGGAGCAGCGCGTCCGGGCGTTCGCGTTCGATGATCGCCGATACGGTCTCGACGGTGAGCGGCTCGACGTACGTGCGCCTGACCAGCTCCGGGTCGGTCATGATGGTCGCTGGGTTGGAATTGACCAACACCACGTCATAACCAAGCCCGGTGAGCGCCTTGGCTCCTTGGGTCCCGGAGTAATCGAATTCGCAGGCCTGCCCGATGACGATCGGGCCAGAACCTAGAAGGAGAATCTTGCGGATATCGTTCCGACGCGGCATCGAGGTGCGCCCTTAGCACACGCCTGCCTGGGCCTGACGCGAAAAACCGGGCACTCTCCGAAACCGGCCGGCGCTGAAATTCCGTTCACAGCACCTACACGAAACCGTCACGAAGCAGTCTGAAACAGAGCACGACCGTCGGCCTACGGGCCTGCCCGCGAAGATGGAGGCGGGGCAGCCAAAAAACGCCAATTCAACCGCGGCCGATGCTTGACGAGGCTCGAAGCTTCGTCCATAAGTCCGCCCCCCGGCCCTTTTTTGCGCTTGTGCGCGCGCCGGCTTTGCGAAGGCGCTCAGCCCCTTCGCCTCTCGGAGTCGAAATTCCCATGCCGAAGATGAAGACCAATCGCGCTGCTGCCAAGCGCTTCAAAGTGACGGGGAGCGGCCGCGTTCGCCGCCCGAAGGGCAACGCCCAGCACGGGATGATCGGCAAGTCGCGCAAGCGCCGTCGCCGCCTGCGCGACAACGACATGGTCGATACGGCCATGGAGCACCGAGTCAAGATCATGCTCCCCTACGGGTGAGCCGGGAAGTCTAGGAGAAGTTTAGAATGTCGCGCGTCAAACGAGGTCCGTCGCCCCGCCGCCGCCACAAGCGCGTGCTGGAGCAGGTCGAAGGTTTTTTCGGAGGCCGCAAGAACCGCTATCGCCAAGCGATGCGCGTTCTGTGGAAGTCCTGGCAGTATGCGTACGCGGGTCGCAAGCTCCGCAAGCGTGATTTTCGCGTGCTCTGGATCGCGCGCATCAATGCGGCCGCTCGTGCCAATGGCACCAGCTACTCCCGTTTGATCGCCGGTCTCAAGAAGTCTGGTCTCGAGCTCGACCGCAAGATCCTCGCCGATCTCGCCGTGAACGACACAGGCGCGTTCACTCAGCTCGCTGCCCTGGCAGTCGCCAAGTAGCCCGCCGCCCGAGCCGCCGTGTCCGACCCGACGCTCGATCTCGAGGCGGGCCTCGCGGCCTTCGGGCCCCGCGCGCGCGCCGCCTTCGAAGCTGCTGCCAGCGAGCAGGAGCTGCGCAACGCGCGCGCGGAGATTTTGGGAAAAAAGGGCAAGCTCACCGAAATTCTGCGCTCTCTGGGCCAGGTGCCCGCAGACAAGCGCCGCGAATTCGGTGAGCGCGTCAACGGCGTCCGTTCCGACGTAGAAGCCGCTTTCGAGGAACGCCTCCGTGCGTTGCTCGGTGCGTTGCGCGCCGCCGATCTGAACGCGCCGCCCTTCGACATGAGCCTGCCCGGTCGCGTCGCCGAGCGCGGGCACCATCACCCGATTACCCAGGTGACCAACGAGATCCTGGATATCTTCCGCTCGCTCGGCTTCGAGGTGGCCTGGGGCCCGCAAATCGAGCTCGAGTCACACAACTTCACCAAGCTCGCGTTCCCCCCGGACCACCCGGCGACGGACATGCAAGACAGCTTCTGGGTGAAGGTCGAAGGCGCCCCGCCCGACGCCCGCGTGCTGCTTCGCACCCACACCAGCAACGTGCAGGTGCGCGAGATGAGCACGCACACTCCGCCGATGGCGATCGTCAGCGGTGGCAGCGTGTTCCGGCGCGACGACGACGTGACCCATTCGCCGATGTTCCACCAGATCGAAGGCTTTCTGGTCGACGAGCGGGTGAGTTTTGCCGAGCTGAAGGGCGTATTGACCGAATTTGCACGGCGTCTTTACGGTCCTGGTACGCCCGTGCGCTTCCGCCCGAGTTACTTCCCGTTCGTCGAGCCGGGCGCCGAAGCGGACGTGGGCTGTGTATTTTGCAGCACCGAGGACGGGACGCGGGCGACCTGCCGCGTGTGCAAAGCCACCGGATGGCTCGAAATCCTGGGCTGCGGCATGATCCACCCCGACGTGCTCACTCATTGCGGCATCGATCCGGAACGCTACACGGGCTTCGCCTTTGGCATGGGCGTCGAGCGAGTGTTGATGCTTCGTTACAACATTCCAGATATTCGCCTGTTGTTCGAGAACGACCCGCGTTTCATCGCGCAGTTCTGAGGACCCATCGGAGGTATTTTTCGGGCAGCGCCGCCCCTGCAATAAACCGACACAGAAGTCCCGAACTTCGCCTGAATTGCTTTCGGGCCCTGCGGGTACCCAATAGGAGAATGGACGTCTTTCTGACTTCGTCTTCTTGGGGTGAGACGCCTGCAGTCTCGAACCCGGACAGAATGGCGCCCGAGATTTGATCGCACCGCCTCGGCCGCGACATTCAGATCCTGGGTGTGGATGGGATCGCCAACTGATGTGCCGCTTGGCCCACATCGCAAATCTTGCATGCCCCACGCGCCGCGGGTCACGCCTACATCAGGTTTTGGTGTTTCTGGCCGGCGAGCCTTGACGCACTGGCGCGCGAGCCTGAAATGAATTGAGTGAAATTTCTCGGGCAGAACTAAGGGCAAGGAACAAACCGACCGTAGACTTTGTCTAAGAAATCAAGGCCGCCTGCCGCCAGATCAAGCCTCAGTCAAGCCAGTTTTGAGGTTTTTTGAAAATCGGCCCAGAGGCCAGTGAATTCGATGAATCTGTTTCAGTGAGTTGACCGTACTGTTAATCGAAGCGTTTTTTTCCAACCCAGGCCCGCCAATGACCTCCAGAGCTCACCAAACCAAAAACCCCGCCCCGCCGTCGGGCGCGAAAAAACTGAGCGCGCCTGCGCAACTCAGTAGGGAAGCAGCTCCGGCGAGTGTCAAGCGACCGGCACGCAACTTGCTCAAAAGCTCGCTGATGACCGCATCCGGAAAAAAATCGTCCGAGCGTCACGCAGCGTCACGCGCAGCGACTCAGCTGGGTACGGCATCGAGCAGTCCCTCCCCCTCATCCCGCAAGGCAGCCATGTCCAACAAGACCGCTCCCGCGAAAGACACGACTCAAGAGTACCGAGAGGAATCCGTCGAGGATACCGCGGTTCGTCGTTCACCCAAAGGGGTCTCCTCGGAGCCGCCGTCGGCTGAAGACGGCCCCGAAGAGAGCGCCGAGCTGGGCGCGGATGCGGGCGGTTTCGCGTCCGAGGTCCCCACCCCCGGCGTGATCGACGGCTCCAGCGACTCGATGCTCTCCCGCTATTTCCGGGAAATGGCGACTCATCAGGTGATGGGCCCGGACGAAGAGCTGCAAGCCGCGCAGGCGGTGGAAAATGCGGAGATTGAGCACTGGTCTGCGCTGCTCGCCTATATCCCCGCTGCAGAGCACGTGCTCGAGCAGCTCGAGCGCGACGTGGCCGCGATGAATCCGGAAGAGCGCCCGGAGCTGTCGCAGGTCGCCGAGCTGCGCAAGCTGACCAAGCTGTATCGCAAGCAGCGCTCGAAGCTGCACGCCGATCAGCTGCGTCAGTGGAATGAATTGACGGAGACGCTGGCGCGCGACATTCGCCTGCCGGACTCGGATCGCGTCTGGATGTCCAACGCCAACCGCGCCGCTCGTGACGTGGTGAACGACGCGCCGGAAGAAGATCCGGAGCGCGTGGTGGTGCCCGACACGCAAGCGTATCGCCGCTACGTCGAGCGCGTGAAGACGACCGACAGCACGCAGCGCTTGGCCAAGAACCGCTTCGTGAAGGCCAATTTGCGGCTCGTGGTCAGCATCGCCCGGCGCTACAACCGCGGGCGTCTGCCGCTGATCGACCTGATTCAGGAAGGCAACATCGGCCTGATGAAGGCGGTCGAGCGCTTCGACCACGCGCGCGGTTACCGCTTCTCCACGTATGCTTCGTGGTGGATCCGGCACGCCATCAGCCGGGCCCTGGCCGACAAGGGCCGCGCGGTTCGCATCCCCGTGCACATGCTGGACACGTACAACCGCGTGGCGCGCGCGACGCAAACCATCATCGCCCGTACCGGCAAAGAACCGTCGGTCGAGGAGCTCGAGAAAGAAACCGGCGTTCCGCGCGACAAGCTCGACAAAGTTCGGGACCTGTACGCCGACACGCCCTTCTCTCTCGACCGCCCCGTGGGCGACGAAGACGGCCGCCGCTTCATCGACTTCCTGGTCGAGGAAAACTCGCTGTCTCCGTACGAAAGCTTGGCGAACCAAAAGTGGGCTGAGGAGGTCAAGCGCCTGCTCGACACCCTGACCCCGATCGAGTCGCGCATCATCCGCTGGCGGTTCGGCCTCGACAACGAGGACGAGCTCACGCTCAAGGAGATCGGCGACAAGTACAACCTGTCGCGCGAGCGCATCCGCCAGCTGCAAGAGCAGGCCATCGGCAAGATTCGCCGGCAAATGCGTGATTTCTAAGAGAGAAGTAGAGCGCGGCGGGCACCCCTGAGTGCCCGCCGGTAACAACGACTCTACCGACCGAACCCCCGGCCCAAGATGGGCCCGGGGGTTCTCGGTTTTGTGTCGGGGAAATGTGCCTCGGTCGAAGCGGTCCTGAAACTTGTTTCGGCTTGCTGCACGAACAATAAAGCATCGTAATTTCAGTCGCTTAGACCTAAAAGGCGACTGCGAAACGAGCTTCTCTTTACATTTTTGGGAGTCGAGCGCATAAGCGCGCACGCGCAAGCGGAGATTCCTCCAAAGGCGCCGGACCCGTTCGCTCTTTGCGGCACCACGGGCAAATCCCACAGGCTCGGTCTCGTAGCCCGCGGGTGCAGGGATCCGTCCGAACCAGTTTCGGCCTCGCCAATGCTCCCTTCTCCCCTACGAATTCGCGCGGCGCTCGGCGAAGCACGTGCGACCAGCCTCGGTTTTTGGTGATGAATCTGTTCGTATTCCCGCGCTGGGCCAACAAAACTCGGCAGATCGCAGGAGTCGTGCTTGGAGTTGCGCCGATCTACCTGATCGCGCTCATCTGGTACGGCGCTTCCCCCAAGACGACCGACGTGGGCTACATGCCCGAGCAGCCGGTCCCTTACAGCCACGCGCTGCACGCGGGGCAACTCGGCATCGATTGCCGCTACTGCCACAACACGGTCGAGGACAGCTCGCACGCCGCCATCCCAGCGGCGCAGACGTGCATGAACTGTCACAGCAAGGTCTGGACGACGAGCCCGAAGCTCGCACCAATCCGTGAGAGTTATCAAACCGGCAAAGCCGTGGAGTGGGTGAAGGTCCACGACCTCCCCGATTACGCTTACTTCAACCACAGCGCCCACGTGACCCGCGGCATCGGCTGCGTGAGTTGTCACGGTCGGGTCGATCAGATGGAAAAGGTCTACCAGCACGAACCGCTCAGCATGGGCTGGTGCTTGGACTGCCATCGCAACCCGGAGCCGAACCTGAGGCCGGTCGAAGAGGTCACGAACATGACTTGGACCCAGCCGAGTCCCGAATTCGGCAAAGAGTTCCGCGAGAAGAACCACATTGCTCCTCCAACTGACTGCTCGACATGTCATCGATAAGCGATAAGTCCAAAAAGAGGCTCAGCGTTCTGTCCAATGCGTCGCCCGTGCCCGCCGCGTCTGCGTCGGTCGCTGGCGGCGATACCTCGAGGCCAACGTATTGGAAGAGCTTGGCGGAGCTCGAACAGAGCCCAGAGTTCCTGGAGCTCGCCGCGCGTGAATTCGCGGCGCCGCTCGAGCAGGAACCGCCGAACTCGCCCGGTCGCCGACGCTTCATGCAGATCATGGGCGCTTCGCTGTCGCTCGCCGGCCTCGACGCCTGCAAATGGCGCGAAGACAAGATCCTGCCGCTTTCACGCCGCCCGGAAGGCACCATCCCGGGCTCCAGCCGCTACTTCGCGACGGCCTTCGAGCTCGACGGCAACGCCGTGGGCCTGCATGCCGCGAGCTACGACGGCCGCCCGATCAAGCTCGAAGGCAATCCCGCGCACCCGGACAGCTTGGGCGCTGCGGCTGCCTACCAGCAAGCGACCGTGCTCGGCCTGTACGATCCCGATCGCAGCACGGGCGTGGTCAGCGGCGCTGGCGCCGCGCGCAAAGAGAGCTCGTGGGCCGAGTTCGGCAAAGCGCTGACCGAGCTCTCGGGCGCGCTGCGCACGAGCGGGGGCGCCGGTCTGCGCGTGCTCTCCGAACGCAGCTCTTCGGCAACCCTCGCCGAACAAAAGCGCAAGTTGCTCTCGGCGTTCCCGCAAGCCAAGTGGGTCACCTTCGAGCCCATCGCTGCCGACGGGCCGCGCGCGGGCAGCCTGCTCGCCTTCGGCAAAGCGTATCGCACGCACTACGCCCTGGATGCCGCCAAGGTGGTGGTCACGCTCGATGCGGACGTGGTGCACCCCACGTTCCCCGCGGGCCTCGCCAACGCGCGCGCGCTGACCAAGAACCGCGTGCCCGAGCCCGGCGAGATGAGCCGCGTGTACGCAATCGAGTCGTGCGTCACCCTCACGGGTGGGATCGCCGACCATCGCTTGGCCGTGAAGGCCGGCTTGATCAAGGCGGTGGCTGCCTACCTCGACGCAGCCGTCAGCGCCAAAGCCAATGCGCTTCCGGAGCTCGGAGCCGCGCAAGACAAGCCCGCCGCGGAGTTCCTGAAGGACGAGAAGGTCGCCAAATTCTTGGACAGCGTCGCAGCCGACCTGCTCAAGAACGTCGGGCACTGCGTGGTCGTTCCGGGCCAGCATCAACCCGCTGAGGTGCACGCGCTGGCGCAGCGCTTGAACGCCGTGCTCGGCAATGTCGGGCGCACGGTGTTCTACACCGAGGACACCGCGGCCGAAGCCCAGAGCGACGTCGCAGCGCTCAAAGCCCTCACTGAAGAGCTGAACGGCGGCAAGGTCGAGGTGCTGCTGATCCTGGGTGGCAACCCGGTGTTCACTGCACCCGCCGATCTCTCGTTCGGAGACGCGCTGGCCAAGGCCAAGACCAGCATTCATCTGAGCCTGTACGAGGACGAAACCTCGCAACGCTCGAGCTGGCACTTGCCCGCCGCGCACTACTTGGAGAGCTGGGGCGACGCGCGTTCCTGGAATGGCACGCTCAGCATCGTCCAGCCGCTGATCGCCCCGCTTCACGGCGGCAAGAGCGCGCTGGAAATCGTGGCTCAGTTTGCGGGCACGGCCGCACCGAACGCGCTCGAGTTGGTGCGCGCGGCGCATCCGGAGCTCGCAGCCGAACACGCCTGGCGCCGGGCGCTGGCAGCCGGTGTGCTCGAGGGCACCGCCGCCAGCCGCGTCGAGCCGAAGCTGAACCCGCTCGCCAAGTTCGCGTTCGCCGAGGGCGAGCTGGGCGGGTTGGGCGGCGGCAATGGCAAGCTCGAGCTGGTGTTCGCCATCGACCCGAAGATCATCGACGGCCGCTACGCCAACAACGCTTGGCTGCAAGAGCTGCCCGAATCGATGACCAAGCTGACCTGGGACAACGCGGTCCTGCTCAGCCCGCGCACGGCCAAGGAGCTCGGCGTGAGCGACGCCGACTCGATCACCGTCAGCGTCGGCAATCGTCAAATCACGGCTTTGGCGCTGATCGCGCCGGGCCACGCCGACGGCTCGCTGCGCATCACGCTCGGTCATGGTCGCACCGCGGCCGGGCACGTGGGCGGTCTGGTCTCGGAGAACATCGATCCGGTGGGCGCGAACGCCTACGCGGTGCGAACCTCCGAAGCTTACCAAATCGCGAGCAACGTCAGCGTGCAAAGCCACGGCACGGTCTCGTACCGCGTGCCCAGCACGCAGGACGTCTACACGGTCGGCGAGATCGGGCAAGCAGGCACGCAAGAGCGCCTGCCCGAGTTGGTTCGCGAAGGCACGCTCGAAGAGTTCAAGAAAGAGCCGCACTTCGCGCAAGAGATCGTCGAGCACAATCCGCTGCTCAGCTTGTGGGTGCCGCCGGTCTCGTACGACGGCCACAAGTGGGGCATGAGCGTCGATCTCAACAAGTGCATCGGTTGCTCTGCCTGCGTCACCGCTTGCCAAGCGGAAAACAACATCCCGGTCGTGGGCAAAGAGAACGTGGCCAAGGGCCGCGAGATGCTCTGGCTACGCGTCGACCGCTACTACAAGGGTGAGCCGGAAGACGCGGAGGTCTCGTTCCAGCCCGTGCCGTGCCAGCAGTGCGAAAACGCTCCCTGCGAGCAGGTTTGCCCGGTCGGCGCCACCATGCACACGCATGAGGGCCTGAACGACATGGTCTACAACCGCTGCATCGGTACGCGCTACTGCTCGAACAACTGCCCGTACAAGGTTCGGCGCTTCAACTACTTCAACTACAACATGGACACGATCGGCATCACGCCGTTCACGCCCACGGACGATCCCAAGGCCAAGGTCAAGGCCATGGTCTTCAACCCCGAGGTCACCGTGCGCTCGCGCGGCGTGATGGAAAAATGCACGTTCTGCGTGCAGCGCATCCAAAACGTGAAGATCAAGGCGAAGAACGTGAAGCGCCCGATCGAAGACGGCGAGATCAAGACCGCTTGTCAGCAGACTTGTCCGACCGGGGCGATCGTCTTCGGCGATCTGAACGACGGCAAGGCCCAGGTCACCGCGCTGCAACGCTTGCCCCGCTCGTATGCGCTGCTCGGCGAGCTGAACAATCGACCGCGCGTGCAATATCTGGCTCGCATCAAGAACCCGAACCCCGCTCTCACCCCGGCCGAAGCCCACGCGGAAGCCCCGAAATCGGAGCATGGCTGATTCATGGCTATCAGCGACGTAAACCCGTACGAAGCGCCGCCAGCGGGCGCGAACATGTTCGCGCGCATCACGGACAACGTGTCGCGCATCGCCGAGTCCCCGACGCCGCCGCGCGCCTGGTACATCGCCTTCGGCTTCGCGCAGCTCTTGCTGGTGATGTTCCTGGGTAGCTTGGGTTGGGTGATTTGGACGGGCATCGGCGCCTGGGGCAACATGATGCCGGTCGCCTGGGGCTTCCCGATCGTAAACTTCGTATTTTGGATCGGTATCGGTCACGCCGGCACGCTGATCAGCGCCGTGCTGTTCCTGTTCCGTCAGAACTGGCGCACCGCGATCAACCGCTTCGCCGAAGCGATGACCATCTTCGCCGTGGTCTGCGCAGGCATCTTCCCGGGCTTGCACATCGGCCGCCCGTGGATGCCCTACTACATGTTCCCGATCCCGAATCAGATGAACATGTGGCCGCAGTTCCGGAGCCCGCTGGAATGGGACGTGTTCGCGGTCAGCACCTACGCCACGGTCTCGATCCTGTTCTGGTACATGGGCATGATCCCGGATTTCGCCACCTTCCGTGATCGCGCTACGACCACCGTGCGGCGCGTTGCGTACGGCATCGTGGCCATGGGTTGGCGCGGCTCTTCGCGCCAATGGCACGTGTACGAGCGGGCGTATCTGATCTTGGCCGCACTCGCCACGCCGCTCGTGCTCAGCGTGCACTCGGTCGTTTCTTTCGACTTCGCGACTGCGCAGTTGCCGGGTTGGCACACCACGATCTTCCCGCCTTACTTCGTCGCGGGCGCCATCTTCGGCGGGTTCGCGATGGTGGTGACGTTGGCCGTGCCGGCGCGTCAGTTCTTCGGGCTCAAGCGCATCATCACCATTCGTCACCTCGAGCTGATGAACAAGGTGATCATGGCTACCGGCCTGATCGTTGGTTACGCCTACGGCATGGAGTTCTTCGTCGCCTACTACTCGGGCAACAAGTACGAAGTCTTCACGTTCGTGAACCGCGCGTTCGGCCCTTATGGCTGGGCGTACTGGACGATGATCAGCTGCAACGTGCTGTTCCCGCAGCTGCACTGGATCCCGAAATTCCGAACCAATCCCTGGTGCACGCTGGCCATCGGTCTGATCGTGAACGTGGGCATGTGGTTCGAGCGCTTCGTGATCATCTGCACCTCGCTCAGCCGAGACTTCCTGCCTTCGAGCTGGGGTTACTTCATCCCCACCCCCGTGGATTTGATGACCCTGGGCGGTAGCTTCGGGCTGTTCTTCACCCTGTTCTTGCTGTTCTGCCGCTACCTGCCGATGGTGGCGATTGCCGAAGTCAAAGCTTTCAGCCCTGCCGGCATGGCCCACGGCGACCACTGAGCACGACCATGAGCGACGCCAAGAAACCGTCTGTAAAGCCCGGCCCCGCCCCCGTGCACGGCTTGCTCGCCGAGTACGACACGCCGCCGCAGATTCTGCACGCTGCGCGCAAAATCCGCGAGGCCGGCTTCACCAAGTGGGACACGTACACGCCCTTCGCCGTGCACGGCATCGACGAGGCGATGGGCATCAAAGCCACCATCTTGCCCTGGTTCACGCTGTGCGCCGGCTTGGTCGGCTTGGCCACCGCGATCACCCTGCAGTGGTGGACGAACGCCTTCGATTACCCCTGGATCATCAGCGGTAAGCCGTTCTGGAGCATCCCGGCCAACGTGCCGATCATGTTCGAGCTCACCGTGCTGCTCAGCGCAATCACCACGCTGGTCGGCATGCTGATGCTCAACAACTTGCCGCACCCGTCGCACCCGCTGGATCAGGTCCGGCGCTTCGCGCGCGTGACGGACGACAAGTTCTTCCTGCTGATCGAAGCCAGCGATCCGAAGTTCGACGAGACCGACACGCGCGAGCTGCTCGAGAGCACGCATGCGCACGCGATCGAAGTCGTGCGCGAGGACCGCGTGACGGAGGAAAAGCTGCCGATCGGTCTGGTCTACGGCTTGATCATCGTGGCCGTCGCCTCGGTGGTTCCGTTCGCGCTGGCGGCCAAGGCCCGCTACACCAAAAACTCCACGCCGCGCATCCACTTGATCCAGGACATGGACTCGCAGCCCAAGTACAAGGCGCAACGCGAGAACACGTTCTTCGCCGACGGCCACGCCGATCGCCCCGCGATCGACGGCACGGTCGCAGTGGACGACGCCCGCGACGACGACAAATTCTACAAGGGCAAAGACGGCGACGCCTGGACGCGCACTTTCCCGAGCCAAATCGCGCTCACCGAGGCAACGATGGAGCGCGGTCGCCAGCGCTTCGGCATTTATTGCACGCCCTGCCACGGCCAAGTGGGCGCGGGCGACGGCATGGTCGCCAAGCGCGCAGATTCTCTGGCGCAAGGCACCTGGATTCCGCCGACCAACGTGACGCAGGAATACTTGCGCAAGATGCCGGTGGGCGAGCTGTTCAACAGCATCAGCAATGGCGTTCGCAACATGCCGGGCTACGCGCCCCAGATCAAAACCGAGGATCGCTGGGCGATCATCATGTATTTGCGCGCACTGCAGCGCAGCCGCAGTGGCAGCGTGAACGACCTCCCGCCGGATGCGCGGGCAAGCCTCAAGTGAGCCGTAAAGGACCCTGACGGAAAATGGCAAAGGGCAGCAAAGTAGTTAAGGGCAACGGCGACGGGCCGGGCGGTGACAACATCCGCTTGGCCGAGGTCGGGCAGGCGTTGTTCATCAAGGCGCTCGGCGTCGGCGTCGTCGCGCTGGGCATCAGCGCCTTCCTGGGCATGAACCAGAACGACGGCTGGAACCGCTTTTCGCACTCGTATCTGGTCGCGTTCGTGTGGGTGATGACCATCGGCGCCGGCGCGCTGTGGTGGGTCACCATCCAAAACATCGTGAACTCCCACTGGAGCACGGTGATTCGCCGCGTGGGCGAGCTGATCGCCGCCAACGCGCCGGTGCTCGCCGTGCTGTCGCTCCCGGTCGTGCTGCCGCTGATCATGGGCAACCCGGTGATGTATCTGTGGGCCGACGCCGACTTGATGAACAAGAGCCACGAGCTCCACAACAAGATCGGCTACCTGAACACCACGTTCTTCGCGATTCGCTTCGTGGTGTACTTCGGCTTCTGGACGCTACTCTCGCGCTTCTTCCTGAAGCGTAGCCTCGGTCAGGACAAGGAGAACCCGGAGACCGCAGCAAAGACCGTGGTCACCATGCGGCGCCTGGCGGGCCCGGCGATGATCGGCTTCGCGATCACGATCACGTTCTGCGCGATCGACCTGATCATGGCGCTGGATCCGAAGTGGTTCAGCACGATGTTCGGCGTCTACTACTTCGCGAGCTGCGTGCAAGCCATCAATGCTTCACTCGCCCTCGGCTTGATGTGGCTGCAGAGCAAGGGCCGTTTGACCTCGAGCGTGACCGTCCACCACTTCCACGATCTGGGGAAGATGGTGTTCGCGTTCACCATCTTCTGGGCTTACGTCGGCTTCTCGCAGTTCATGCTGCTCTGGTACGCGAACATTCCTGAAGAGACGCTCTGGTTCAAGGTCCGCTTCGCCAACAGCTGGGGTTCGCTTGCTTGGGTGCTGGTCTTCGGGCACTTCGTGATCCCGTTCTTCGGACTCTTGTCGCGGCACGTGAAGCGCAACAAGAAGTCGCTCGCTTTCTGGTGCATTTGGCAGCTGGTCATGATCTACGCCGATATGTACTGGCTGGTCATGCCGACCTTGGGTGTGGATGAAGTGCCGTTCGCTCTGATCGACATCACGTGCTGGATCGGCGTGTTCGCGCTGTTCATCGCCGGCGTTGCTTACCGCGCCAAGGGGCTGGATCTCGTGGCCAAGAACGATCCGCGCCTGCCCGATTCGCTGGCCTTCGAGAATATCTAGGAGATTCGGATGTCCACGGATCACTCGAGCGTAGATACTGGAGCCGAGGTCGCAGGTACCGAGGCCGACAAAATCAACACCGGCGCTCTCGGCACCCTGGTCACGGTTGGCCTGTTCGCGATGCTCACGATCACCGCCGCCGTGACCGCCTTGGTGCGACACGACATCGAAGCCGAAGAGGCCATCAAGGACGTGGACGCCAACAAGGTGGTCGTCGACCTGAAAGCTTCTCAGCGCGCCGCGCTGACCGGCCCAGCCAAGCTGCTCGACCGCAGCAAGGGCGTCGTGTCCTTGCCGATCGATCTCGCCCAGGGCCTGGTCGTGTCCGAGCTGGCACGCGATCCGAACAGCGCGACCCCCCCAGCGCCCGCAGCCAGCGCCGCTCCGGAAGCAGCAGCGGGCGGCGCCGGCGGTACTGCCGGCGCGGGCGGCGCAGGCAAGACGGCGAACGAAGCCGCTCCTGCCGGCGGCGGCGCCAAGGGCGCGCCGGAAAAGGCCGAACCGGGCCGAGACGTGCAAAAACCGGCGCCCGGCAGCGCGAACAAACCGACGCCCGTGCCGACGCCCACGCCCACTGCGGCCACCCCGGGCGCACAAGCCCCCGGCCCGATCAAAAAGTGAGGCGCTGAGCGAAGGACCATGGCTAGCAGGCTCCAAACCTCGATTCTGACCGCGCTGATCGCAGGTCTTTCGCTCGTCGCGGCCCCGCGGGTCGCACGCGCGGACCTCGTCCCGCCGTCGGAGCAGATCGAGCGTAAGGAGCCGCTGCCACGGCGCTTGCTGGGCATCGACGTCAAGGAGCATCTCTCCGCGCCGGTGCCGATGGATCTCGGCTTCGAAGACGAGAACGGCAAATCGGTCACCCTGAAGGATTACTTCGACGGCAGTGTGCCGGTGATCCTGACCATGAACTATTCGAACTGTCCCATGCTGTGCAGCTTGCAGCTGAACGCATTGGTCGATGGTCTGAAGAAGGTCGATTGGACGATCGGCAAAGAATACCGCATCGTCACCGTCAGCTACGACCCGAACGAGACGGCGGAGCTCGCGCACCGCACGAAGGCCCGTTACCTCGCGCAGTACGGACGCCCGGGTTCCGAAGGCGGCTGGCACTTCTTGCACGGTTCCGAGAACAACGTGCAAGCGATGGCCAAGGCCCTGGGCATCACTTACCACTACAACGAGGCACGCAAAGAGTACGTGCACCCGGCCACGGTCGTTTTGAGCACACCGAACGGCAAGATCGACCGCTACCTATACGGCCTCGATTACCCGCAAAAGACCCTGCACCTATCGCTGGTCGAATCGTCCGAGGGCAAGATCGGCACCACGGTCGATCAACTGATTTTGTTTTGTTTCCATTACGACGCCAATGAGGGACGCTACGCCCCTGTCGCGCGCAACATCATGCGCGCGGGGGGTGGCGCGACCGTCTTCCTATTGGCTGGTTTTCTGACGGTTCTTTCGAAGCGCGACAAGCAGCGCAAGAACGAGAGAAAAGAGCAATGACCGCTGGTATTTCGACCCTAGCCTCAAGCGCGTTCGGCGCGTCGACATGGTTCGGTTCCGAGCCGACCCTGCCGAAGCTGCCAGACTCGCCCTACTTCTGGATGCCCCCGAGCGCATCCGTCACGACCGGCAACACCGACGCGCTCTGGGAGTTCATGGTCTGGATGTCGCTGTTCTTCAGCGTGGCGATCTTCTGGGCGATGCTGCGCTTCTGC
>DASSMT010000452.1:0-18249 GCA_035688655.1 Polyangiaceae bacterium
CCCGCTCGCATCGTCTGCACTGGGCGCGCGTTTTGCAGTCGGTCAATGCATGACGATCTCCATCACCGGTTTGATTGTGTTGTTGATCATCGCCGGCATCTGCGGCGGAATTGGGCGCGCCATCGGTGGGGGAACCGGCGGCGGATTTTTCGTGTCGATCGCGGTCGGATTCGTGGGCGCGTTGCTGGGCACGTTCGTCGCCCACTATTTCCGCTTGCCGGAGCTGCTCATGGTCACGATCGACAACCACCCGTTCCCGATCTTGTGGTCGATCATCGGCGCCTCGCTGTTCGTGGCCTTGGTGCATCTTGTCTCGGGCGGGGCGGCAGGCCGCAGTTGGCGCTACCGCTGACCGCCGTCACGTCCAAGCCACGCTGAGCCAGCCGGAGCTCGCACTCTGCCGATGATGGCCGCGGTGGTGCTCCGGCGGGTCGCGCCCCTGGATGTTTCGGAAGATTTCCTGCTGCGCGCTGCTCGCTTCCTTTTTGGCTATTTGTAGCGATGAGGAGCCGTGTGCCTTGCCGCGCTGGCCGATTCGGTTTTATCGATGGCCGTGACCGCTTCAGACGCTCAGCGCGCCGTGCATGCCGTGTTTCGCATCGAATCTGCGCGGCTGATCGCGGGGCTCACGCGCTTGGTGCGTGACGTAGGCTTGGCCGAAGAGTTGGCACAGGACGCGCTCGTGGTTGCGCTCGAACGCTGGCCCGAGTCGGGCGTCCCGGACAATCCGGGTGCTTGGCTGATGGCGACCGCCAAGCGGCGCGCGATCGACGAGCTGCGGCGCGGCAAGCGCTGGCAGCGCAAGCAAGACGCGATCACTCACGAGATCGAAGCCCGTGCCGAGTTCAGCGCGCCGGACCTGGACGCCGCGCTCGACGACGACGTGGGCGACGATTTGCTGCGGCTCGTCTTCACCTCTTGCCACCCGATCCTCTCCACCGAGGCACGCGTGGCGCTCACGCTGCGCTTGCTCGGCGGCCTCACCACCGACGAAATTGCGCGCGCATTTTTGGTGCCCGAAGCGACCATCGCCCAGCGCATCGTGCGCGCCAAGCGCCAGCTCGCTGACTCCAATGTGCCGTTCGAGGTGCCGCGCGGGCCGGAGCTCGCGGCGCGCATGGCTTCGGTTCTGGAGGTCGTGTACCTGATCTTCAACGAAGGGTACTCGGCGACTGCAGGCGAAGATTGGATGCGCCCCGGGCTGTGTGAGGACGCGCTGCGCTTGGGGCGAATTCTGGCTGGTCTTGCGCCGAGCGAGCCGGAAGTCCATGGCCTTTTGGCAATCATGGAAATCCAGGCTTCACGCGCCAAAGCCCGCACCGGGCCCGACGGCGAGCCGATCCTGCTCTTGGAACAGAACCGAGCGCGCTGGGACCAAATGTCCATCGCTCGTGGACTTGCGGCGCTGGCTCGTGCCGAAGCCCTCGGCGGTGCCAGCGGTCCGTACGCATTGCAGGCGGCGATCGCCGCCTGTCACGCGCGGGCGACACAGGCAGAAGACACGGACTGGTCACGCATCGCACAGCTGTATGCCGCGCTTGCCGAGCGCACGCCCTCGCCGATCGTCGAGCTGAACCGGGCGGTGGCGGTGTCGATGGCCGAAGGTCCCGCCGCGGGCCTCGTGATCATCGATCGGCTGCTGACGGAGCCCTCCTTGCGCGGGTACCACCTGTTGCCCAGCGTACGCGGTGATCTCTTGCACAAGCTCGGGCGCCTCCCGGAGGCTCGCGAGGAGTTCGAACGCGCTGCCTCCCTGACGCGCAACGCGCGGGAACGCGCGCTGCTCTCGGAACGGGCCCGGGCCTGCGCGGCGAGCGCGGCGACGTGAGGGCAGCGGCAACGTGATAGAGATGGAGCCATGACGCTACGCCTGTACAGCCATCCATTCGCTTCTTTTTGTCAGAAAGTGCTGGTCGCTCTGTACGAGAACGCGACGCCCTTCGAGGCCGTCTTGATCGATCTGGCCAGTGAGGCCGATCGCGCGCGCCTGCTGCAAGTCTGGCCGATCGCGAAATTCCCCGTTTTGCTCGACGAAGCGCGAAAGTGCAACGTGCCCGAGTCGAGCATCATCATCGAATACCTGTCGCAGTACTATCCCGGCCCGGTCGTGCTCGTGCCCGAAGATCCCGAGCTCGCTCGCCAGACGCGTTTACTCGATCGCTTCTACGACCTGTACGTCAGTGAGCCAATGCAGAAGATCGTGGGCAATCGCTTGCGCCCGCCCGATCAGAAGGATCCTTTCGGCGTCGCGCAGGCTCGGGCGTCATTGGATACGGCCTACGCCATGATCGACGAGCAAATGCGCGACAAGACCTGGGCCATGGGTGATGCTTTCACCATGGCGGATTGCTCGGCGGCTCCGGCACTGCACTACGCCAACGTCGTGCATCCGATTGGCGCTGCTCATCCGCGCGCAAGCGCGTATCTGAAGCGCTTGTACGAGCGCCCGTCGTTTGCGCGAGTGGTCCGTGAAGCCGAAGCCTACTGGGCGATCTTTCCGCAAGAATCATGACTCTTCGGCGAAGCTCGAAGACTCGTTCGCGGGCGCTCGGCTGGCGGCTGACCGCTAGCTCAATTCGGGCGCTCCAGGTCGGCTTGCAGCGCAAACTCCGGGTAGCCCGGCACGCCCATCTCCGGCACGTCCAGCCCCGCCACCTCCACGTCCGATGAAACGCGGTTGCCGCCGATCAGCTTGCCCACGAGCCAGAAGAGGCAGCCACCCATGAGCACGTTCCAGGCGATGGCTGCGCCCGCCTCGCAGCACTGCGCCACGAGCTGTGACGGGTCGCCGTAGAACAAGCCGGTGACTCCGCGTCCCGCGACGCCCATGTATTTGTCGGCGCCCACTCCGTTCCAGCCCGCGCCGTAGCTGCCATCGGAGAACAGGCCGACCGCGATCAGGCCCCACACGCCGTTCGCGCCGTGCACGCTGATCGCGCCGACGGGATCGTCGATGCCCATGCGTTCCACGAAGAACACGCTCCAAACCACCAGCACCCCGGCGATCGTTCCGATGATGAAGGCGCCCACCGGGCTCACGAACGCACAGGGCGAAGTGATCGCAACCAGCCCCGCGAGCATGCTGTTGCACATCATGGACGGGTCGGGTTTGCCGTACACGTTCCACATGTAGACGACCCCGCTCAAAGTGGCCGCCATGCCAGCGATCATGGTGTTGGTCGCTACGATGCCGATGCGACCGTCCGAGCCGGCGAGCGAGCTGCCCGCGTTGAAGCCGAACCAGCCGAAGGCCAGAATGAATGTGCCGAGCTGCACCATCGGGATGTGGTGCGGTAATATCGCCTGTGGCTGGCCATTGATGAATTTGCCGATGCGCGGCCCCAGCATCCACGCGGTGATCACCGCCAGCGCGCCGCCTTGCAGGTGCACCACGCCCGAGCCGGCATAGTCGACTGCGCCGTGGCCGAAGCCGAGGCGGTAGCCGAGCTGAGCGAGCCAACCGCCGCCCCAGACCCAGTTCCCAAAAACTGGATACGTGAAACCACCGACGAAGATGCTGAAAATGAAGAAGCTCTTGAAGCGCCAGCGCTCCGCGCATGCGCCGGTGACGATGGTGGCGGTCGTGTCCATGAAGGCCATCATGAACAGGAACATCACGATCGCCCCGGAGTCGTAGCCGGCGCCGGTCAACAGCCAGCCGGTGGTCCCGAACAAGCCCCAACCGTGATCCCCGTTGACGGAGTCGCCGACGGTGAACATGTGCGAGAGCGTGGGCAGGCCTCCGAGCGTGGCGGGACCGCCAATCGCGGTTCCATTCATGCCGCCACACATCAAAGCGAAGCCTGTGACGAAGAACCCGAACATCCCCAACGCGTAGACCAAGAAATTCATCGACATCGTGTGCGCGGCGTTCTTTGCGCGAGTGAGCCCCGTCTCGACGAGTGCGAAGCCCGCCTGCATGAAGATCACCAGGAACCCAGCGATCAACACCCACACGAAATTGATGCTGAAGAAGTTGTGCGAAGACGACTGGGCGACGGCATCGATCCCGGAGGCGACTTGCTCCGGAGTCATGTGCGCTGGGTCGAGCTTGGTGTAACCGGGGACCGAAGCTGGCGTGGGCGTCGATTGAAAAGCCCCGGTCTTGTCCGGGCTTGCATCCGCTGCGTGTGCGAATGGTACCCAGGCGAGCAGTACCGAAAGGCAGCACCAGCCAATGGTCAGGCCATGTCGAATCCGCTGAAACACACGCCGAGCCCGCTCATCCGTCTCTTCGAGCATCCGATCTCCTTGATGTCTCGATACTGACGGGGGCCTAGGTTTCGGCTGTGTTTCGCAAGCGCTAACTCGTGATTCTTCCGGAAAACTAGCTGGGGTCGGAATGTCTCCCGGGAATGGCGACGACGAACAAAAGAGCGCTGCGCCGTCGAGAACTCCCGGTAATCGACGACGCAGCGCTTGGACCGAATTCAGTTCAGTTGCAGATCAGGTCGTGCTCGCCGCAGCCGAGCCGGCTCCGCTCGGTGCGCCGTGATCTTCCTGCTCCAAGTGACCGTAGGTGTGTTCGTTGGTGTGGTAGCCCTGCTCGCCGTGGTCGGAGAGGTCGAGCCCGAGCTCTTCGTCCTCTTCGTTCGGGCGCAGGCCGATCGTGGCTTTGAGTGCGTAGCCGATGGCCGCAGTCGCAACGACTGCAATCGCGATCGTGAAGCCCATCGCCTTGAGTTGCTCGAGCCACAGGCTCTTGCCCACCAGATCCTTGAGATTGGTGTTGAGGTTGCCGTTCATGCCGGCGTCGGCGAGGAAGCCGGTGAGCAAGGCGCCGATCGTGCCGCCCACTGCGTGGACGCCGAAGGTATCCAGCGCATCGTCGTAACCCAGCGCTTGCTTGAGCTTGGTGCAGGCCAAAAACGGCACGATACCGGCGATCACGCCGATGATGATCGCACCGACTGGCGTCACGAAGCCCGCTGCCGGAGTGATCACGACCAAGCCGCCGACTGCGCCTGAACAGAAGCCGAGCACGGTCGGTTTGCCGCGGGTGATCCACTCTGCCGCAGGCCAAGCTGC
This sequence comes from Polyangiaceae bacterium, assembly GCA_035688655.1. Lineage (GTDB taxonomy): Bacteria > Myxococcota_A > Polyangia > Polyangiales > Polyangiaceae > PMG-095. Next base: position 5,029 of record DASSMT010000452.1, read on the forward strand.
GCAGGCCACCGCGGTGGCGATGGTCGTGGTCATGAACGCGTTGGCGGAAACGCCATCGGCGGCGACCGCGCTGCCGGCGTTGAAGCCGTACCAGCCGACCCACAGCATGCCCGTGCCGATCATCGTCAAAACCAGGCTGTGCGGCGCGAAGCTCTCTTTGCCGAAGCCCTTGCGCTTGCCGACGATCAGCGCGAGCACGATAGCCGACCAACCGGAGGACATGTGCACGACGGTGCCACCTGCGAAGTCGATGGCCTTGATGCCCGCATCGGGATTGCCGAGCCCGTTCATGAAACCGCCCACGCCCCAGACCATGTGCGCGAGCGGGAAGTAGACGGCGAACATCCAGATGCCCATGAACAGCATCAGCGCGCTGTATTTCATGCGCTCGGCGATGGCGCCGACGATCAGCGCAGGCGTGATGATGGCGAACATCAGCTGGTACATCGAGAAGACGTTGTGCGACACCCATTGCGAATAGTCGCCGTTGGGTATCGTATCGACGCCCGAGAGCATGGCGAACTTGGTGCCACCCAAGAACGGAGTTCCCGGTGCGAAACACAGGCTGTAGCCGATCACTACCCACAAGATCGTGACCATGCCTGCCGAGCCGAGACACTGCGCCATGACCGAGAGCACGTTTTTCGTGCGCACCAAGCCGCCGTAGAACAAGGCCAAACCGGGCAGGGTCATGAACAAGACGAGCGCCGCGCAGGTCATCATCCAGCCGTTGTGACCCGGGCCCGGGCCTGCGATCTTGGACTCCTTGGAGACGCGCGCGGAGTTGTTCATGTAGGCCTCGAGATCGCCGAGGCGGTCTTCGATCGACTTCGCGTCAAGCGCGGGTGCTGCGGCAGGCGCGGCAGCCGCCGCGGGTGCAGCAGCGGGAGCTGGTGCGGCAGCGGGTGCAGCTGCTGCCGGCTCGGCGCTCTGCGCGTGAGAAACGCTCGGCATCGCCGCGGTGGACACAGCGAGGGCGCCGAGCGCTAGCAAAAATTTACTTTTTGCGAAACGCTTCCTGGCGCACACTGTGAAAGATTCTATGAGATTGCTCAGCATCACTGGTCTCCTTGGGGATGACGGCCCACCAGCTAGGTACCCAGCAACAGGGTTTGCGTCTGTTTCGCGTTCCCTGCCTTGACATCGCTTGGGCGTAAAAAGTCATATACACGCATATGACTCCAAATTGATTCAAAATTTATTCCGCTTCATTCACCTCACGAATGGCCTCGAAATTTCGGGATTTTGCTCGAGCGACCCGCGGCTACGGTCTCGCGGCGGGCTGCATCATTTTGAGCACCCTGGGCGCGCACCTCGTCCAGCCGTATGGCCATCTCGCCGATCTGGCGATGATTCACCTGCTGGGAATCGTCTTTCTCTCGCTGCGATCGAGCGTTCGGACGTCGGTCGTAGCCAGCATCGTCAGCATTTTCTCGTTCGACTTCTTCTTTATCTCGCCCAAGTACGCGCTCGCCTGGTCGGATGCGGAGAGCATCGTGACCTTCGTCGCGATGGTCGTCGTCGCCGCGGTGGTCAGCAAACTCAGTGAAAATTTGCGGCGTCAAGAGCAGGCCGCGCGCGCCACGGCCGCCCGCACCCAAGCACTCTATGAATTGAACGTGGAGCTCTCGAGCTCGCGCGATGCGCCGCAACTGGCCGCAGTCACCGCTCGCCATTTGACCAAGCTGTTCGGTGGGCCGGTGAGCGTGTTGTTGCAAACTGCCGAGGGCACATTGCAGCCCGCAGAAACCGCGCGCGATCGCGCGCTTTCACAAAGTGCCTGGGTACGTCGCGAGTTCGTCAAGCAAAGCGCTCCTTCCGGCACGGCAATTTGGCTGCCGGTGCTCGGCGCGCACTCCTCGCTCGGTGCGGTGGGTCTCAAGCCCAGCGTCCCATTCGAGCAGGATTCAGAGCAGGGCTATTTGCTCTCCGCCTGCGTGAACCAGCTCGCGACCGCGCTCGAGCGCGTGCAACTCGCAGGTGCCGTGCGTCGCACCCAGTTGGAGGCCGAGGGCGAGCGGCTGCGCAGCTCCTTGTTGAGCGCCGTTTCGCACGACTTGAAGACGCCGCTCGCGACGATGATCGCCGCGGGTGCCGCGTTGATCGGACGCACCGGCGAAATCGAGCCCAAGGCCGCCGATGAAATCTTGCGCTCGCTGGTCGGCGAGGGCGAGCGGTTGAGCCGTCTGATCCACAACCTGCTCTCGGCCACCCGTTTGGAGTCCGCCTCGGTGGAGCTGCGCCGGACGCCCGAATCCGTCGACGACATCGTGCATTCGGCGGTGGAGCGCTTCAACGATCGCACGCGAAAAACGCCCATTGTCAGCGAAATTGACCCAGATTTGCCGCTGATTTCGGCGGAGCCGGTGTTGCTCGAGCAAGTGCTGGTCAACCTGCTCGAGAACGCGACACGCTATGGCGGTTCGGACTCGGCGATCTCCGTGCACGCCCGCAAGGCGGAAGGTTCCGTGCTCGTCCAGGTCGAAGACGACGGTCCGGGAATCGCGGCGCACGAGCGCGAAAAGGTGTTCGAGAAGTTCTATCGAGGCCAGCAAGCGCCGAAGAGCGACGGCGGGGTCGGGCTCGGCCTCACCATCTGCCGCTCGATCATTCGGGCGCACGGCGGCAAAATCGGCGTGCGAGAGCGAGCAGGCGGGGGTACGCTCGTCGAGTTCACAGTCCCGTTTGCCGCTGCCCGAGAGCAGCTCTCCAGAGAGGCCTCGCTCGAACCATGAATCGATCACTCTTGCTGGTAGTGGAAGACGACCCGGAAATGCGCAGCGTGGTCTCGTTTACCCTGCGCAACTACGGCTATGACGTGCGCGAGGCAGCCACGGGCGCCGAAGCACTCAGTCAAATTCAAACCCGCACACCGGATGCCATGGTCTTGGATCTCGGCTTGCCCGACATCGACGGCTTCGTGGTCACGGCCTGCGTGCGTCAAGAGCACGAGTTTCCGATCATCGTGCTCTCGGCGCGCGGTGAAGAGCAGCATCAAGTACGCGCGCTCGATAGCGGCGCGAACGACTACGTGACCAAGCCGTTCCGCGAGGGCGAGCTGATGGCGCGTATCCGCGCCGCACTCCGTCGCCCCGTCCCCGTCGCTGAACGTCGCGACTTGAACGTCGGAGATCTACGCATCGACTCGACCCAGCGCCGCGTGTTCGTGCGCGGCAAAGAGATCACGCTCACGCGCACCGAGTTCGATTTGCTCGATACGCTCGCGCGCAACGCCGACCGCGTGGTCACGCATCGTCAACTCTTGCGCGCGGTTTGGGGTGCCGAGCACGTGGACGAGGTGCATTACCTGCGCGTGTACATCAAGCTCCTGCGCACCAAGATCGAACAAGATCCGACGCGCCCGACTCGCATTTTGACCACGCTCGGCGTGGGTTACCGGCTGGTCAGCTCGGAATCCATCAGCTGACGCTCAGCTTCCCACGGGTGCGCCGAGCTCCGCCAGCCTGCGCGCCAGAAACCGCAATTCCGAAGCGTTCTGAGTGAGCGCATGCGCGCGCCGATAGCTCGCCACGGCCTCCTCGCGGCGTCCCAGGCGCCGCTGCAGGTCGGCGCGTGCGGCGTGCCACAAGTGATAGCCCTGAAGCTCGCCTTCGAGCGCGTCGATCAACGAAAGCCCCGCGTCGTAGCCCTCCGCCATGGCCACCGCGACGGCGCGGTTCAGAGCCACGACCGGCGACGGATGCAGCTCGAGCAGGCGCGCATACAGCCCGGCGATCTGCGCCCAATCGGTCGCCTCCGCGCTCGCTGATTCCACGTGTACCGCGGCGATCGCGGCCTCCAGGGCGTAGCTCCCGGGGCGAGCTCGTGCGAGCGCCGCTTGCACGAGCTCTCGTCCCTCGTCGATTTCTGCCCGATCCCAGCGACTGCGATCCTGTTCTTCCAGGAGCACCAGCTCGCCGTCTTCGGTAATGCGCGTTTCGCGACGCGCGTCGTGCATGAGCATCAGCGCCAGCAGTGAATCGACCTCTGCCGGGATGCTCCCGAGCCGTGCCTCGAGCAACACGCGCAATAGGCGGGCAAGCTCGATGGCCTCGCTGGAGAGCGCGCGACGCAGGAGCTGCTCGCCCTGTGTTGCCGCGTAGCCTTCGTTGAAAATCAAATACAAGACCGCCATCACCGCCGATAAGCGCTCGGGCAAATCACCGGCCTCGGGGATGGCGTACGGAATCGCGGCCTCGCGGATCTTGGATTTGGCCCGCACCAGCCGTTGCGCCATCGTGCTCGTGGGAACCAAAAAGGCGTGTGCGATCTCTTCCGTCGTCAGGCCGCCCAAGGTGCGCAGCGTGAGTGCCACGCGCGCCTCCTCTGCCAGGGCGGGGTGACAACAGGTGAAGATCAGACGCAGCCGTTCGTCGGGCACGGCATTTTCGGCGCTCGTCGACTGCAAGTGACGCTCGTCGAAAGGTGCCAGCTCGGCGAGCAGTGTCTCAGACCTCGAGCGTCGGCGCAGGCGATCGATCGCGCGGTGGCGCGCGGTGCCGTACAGCCAGGCGACCGGATTGTTCGGCGGAGCCGCGGCCCAATCGACCACGGCCGCCGAGAACGCCTCTTGGAGCGCTTCTTCGGCGACATCGAAGTCGCCGAAGGCGCGGATCAACGACGAGAGCAGGTGACCCCACTCCGCACGGTACAGGCGCTCAATTTCTGGTCGATCCGAGCGTGCCAAGATTGCCTACACCGTGCTCGATCAATCACGAAAAGATCATCAGCGGGCGCACCTCGATCGAGCCATAGCGGGCGCCCGGAATTTTTTCGGCGATGGCCAAGGCCTGATCCAGGTCGCTCGCTTCCACCAGGTAGTAGCCGCCGAGCTGCTCCTTGGTTTCGGCGAACGGCCCGTCCGTCGTGATGCGCTTGCCGTCACGCACGCGCACCGTGGTGGCGGTAGAGGTGGGCTTGAGCGCGTGCCCACCCACGATTTGCGCGGCAAACTCCTGGCCGAACGCGCCGTAGGCGGCAAGCTCCGCCTGATCGTAGCCTTTTTCCCAGCGCTTCTCGGCATCATAGATCAAAAGTAGGTATTTCATCGTCATTCCTTTCACGAGGGACCGAGCGCTGTCGCTCGGGCTTTCACCTCGACAGCAAGGCGAACGAGGGCGGGCGCGATCGACAAGCAGAGCATCTTTTTTTTTTCAATCGGCTTTTCAATCTGCCGCCGCTGGGCCACTGCCACGAGCCGGTGGCCCCTTCAGAACGGATCGAAACAGTCGTAGTTGTGCTGACGGCAGATTCGCCCGTCGCGAAACGTCAAGAACACGCCAAAGTGCGCCTTCATCGTGTCACCCGCGGCGAGCGTGCCGAGCGGTATGGCGAGCGTGCCTGTCCAGATCACTTCCATGGCGAGTTGGTCACCCGCCTCCAGCGCGTTGACGATTTCGTACTTTTCGCCGGAGAGCACGCGCTTGCCCTTCTCGGCGCCTGCCAAAAGTGCGGCGAGATCGCGCTCGGCGCCGTTTCGCACCAGCGCGTTCGGAAATTCGCGTTGCACCACGTCAGGACAAAAATACCGTGCTGTGTCGGCGCGTGCTTCGATTGCAGAAAGATACGCTCGGGCACGTTCCAAAAGGCTCACGCGGGCTCCTTTTCGTCGGTCTCACTCGTCAGTTTACACGAACCAGTGCTAACCCTGGTGTATGGCTGAAACCATCGTCATTTGTGGGTACGGGGTCGGGATTTCGGATGCGGTCGCGCGTCGCTTTGCCAAGGAGGGGTACAAGGTCGCGATTGTCGCGCGAAACGCCGAGCGGCTGAGCGCTGCGGCGCAAAAGCTGAGCGCCGAGAAGATCGAGGTGAAGGCGTTTGCTTGCGACTTGGGCGACGTCGACGCGGTACGCAAACTCATTGCCGACGTGCAGAATAGTCTCGGCCCGATCAAGGTACTGCATTGGAACGCCTATGCGCGCGGCGCTGGCGATTTGAAGACCGCCGCGACCGACGAGCTGCGCGCGGTGCTCGACGTATCCGTGCACGGAATGCTGGCCGCGTTGCAAGCCGCGTTGCCCGATCTCAAAAGCCAGCGCGGTGCGCTGCTCGTCACCGGTGGTGGTTTGGCCTTTTACGAGCCTGCCGTGAACGCGGCCGCCACGCAATGGGGCGCGCAAGGGCTCGCGGTCGGCAAGGCGGCGCAGCACAAAACCGTGGGCTTACTGAGCAAGAGCCTGCAACCCGATGGGGTATACGTGGGCGAGGTCGTGGTCACGGGGCTGGTGAAGGGCACTGCGTTCGACTCCGGCAATGCGACGCTCGAGCCGTCGACCATCGCCGAGAAGTTCTGGGAGCTCTATCGTGCGCGCGACGTCGCGTCCGCGACAATCTGAGTCGCTCGTGCGCAGCCCGGCGAGTCGCTGCCAGCCACAGCGGCTCGCTGGCGCGGGGCGGAATGGCACCGGCAGCTTCGCCTCAGACCGCCTTTTTTGTGCGGGTTTTGCCATGGAAACGCGACGGCCCCGGACTTGCTTTGCTCCGGTCATCACCCATGGACCGGCTGATCAAACGCACTTTTGCACTCATTGCATTCTCGATTGGTACCTCGTTCGTCGGCAGCGCGGCGGCCGAGGAGCCCGTCACCACTCCTTCGCTCGATACCAAGGGCAAGCCGCTGAATCCGCCTGCACCTGCAACGGGCGTCACGCCGAAGTTGGGAGGCCTGAGCGCTTTCGCGGGCGTGGCCATCCTCGGCATGGGACCGGTCAACGATCGGCTGCAGGAACAGCGCGCGCTCTACCCTTCGGACTTACCCATGGTCTTTCCGCTTTTGGGCGGCCAGGGCTTCGGGTTGTTCAGCCACTTCTTGATCGGTGGCTCGGGCGCCGGGCTGCTTTCCCGAAGCGTGGACGCCGCCAACGATCGTCAAATCAGCGCCAGCGGTGCCTGGGGAACGTTCGACTTCGGTTATCAACTGCTGCGGGTGAACGGCTTCTTGATCGCACCGGTGCTCTCGCTCGGCGGATACGGCATGCACGTGACCGTGTCGCCGAAAACACCCGTCGACTTCAACGAGGCGCTAGCCAACCCGACGCGCAGCCTCACGCTGAGTAACAGCGGCTTTTTGACCGGTATTTCCGTGGTGGCCAAGACCGTCTTGCTGGGCAAGCCCACGACGAACACGCCGAACGCGCGCACCGGTTGGGCGCTCGGCTTGCGCCTCGGCGCCCTGTATGGTTTTCCGCTGCGCGGTTGGCGCTCGAATGGCGAAGAGGTCACCGGGGACCCGCCCTTTGGGCTGCGCGGTGGTTATGCCGCGCTGTCCCTCGGGGCGGGCAGCTGGTGAGTGCGCGCGCTCGGGCGTCAGACCTCGAACAGGCCGGCGGCACCCATACCGCCGCCGATGCACATCGACACGACGCCGAAGCGGCCACCGCGACGACGCAGCTCATGCAGCAGCGTGGCCGTCAGCTTGGCGCCCGTGCAACCGAGCGGATGCCCGAGTGCGATCGCGCCGCCGTTCACGTTCAGTTTGTCGTCGGGAATGCCCAGCTCGCGGCCGCAATACACGGCTTGCGCGGCGAACGCCTCGTTGAGCTCGAACAAATCGATGTCCGAGATGCTGAGCCCTGTCTGAGTCAGCAGCTTGCGAATCGCCGGCACTGGGCCGATGCCCATGATGTCTGGATCGACGCCAGCCAACGCGAAGCCGCGGATGTGGCCGAGCGGCTTGACGCCGAGCTCGGCCGCTTTGCGATCCGAAAGCAACACCGCGGCGGCCGCGCCGTCGTTGGTCGGTGAGCTGTTGCCGGCGGTTACCGAGCCGTCCTGCTTGAACACCGGCTTCAGCTTGGACAGCACCTCGAGCGTGGTGCCGGGACGCGGGCACTCGTCGATCTTGAACTCGAGCTCGGACACCGCGTTGCCTTCCAGGAGCCTGGCTTTGACCGGCACGAGCTCGTCGTTGAAGCGACCGGCGGCAATCGCGGACAGAGCGCGCTCGTGCGAGCGCACGGCGAACGCGTCCTGTACGGCGCGGCTGACGTCGAAGCGCTGCGCCACGCGCTCGGCGGTGTGCCCCATGGCAATGTACGCTTCCGGGTATTCGTCCATCAGCTTCGGGTTGAGGCTGACCTTGTTGCCGCTCATGGGCACCATGGACATCGATTCGACGCCGCCCGCGACCGAGACCTGGGTCAGCCCGGCCTGCACGCTGAGCGCCGCATGCGCGATGGCCTGTAGCCCGCTGGAACAGAAGCGGTTGATGGTCTCGGCCGGCACGCTGTTCGGCCATTTCGCCAAAAATACCGCGTTCCGCGCAATGTTCAGGCCCTGTTCGGCCTCTGGCATGGCGCAGCCGAGGATCACGTCGTCCACGTCTTCTGCCTTCAGCCCGGGCACGCGCGCGAGCGCGGCAGCCATGACCGTCGCGGCCAAGTCTTCCGGCCGGGTGCTGCGGAGTGTGCCTTTCAGTGCGCGACCGACGGGGGTGCGCACGGCAGATGCGATCATCACGTTGAGAGGGAATGCCATTTTTTTACCTCTGGTCAGTTCCGAAGCGGCTTGTTGTTCATCAACATGAACTGCACGCGTTCTTGGCTCTTGGTTTCGCCGCACAGCGATAGGAACGCTTCACGTTCCAGATCCAGGAAATGCTGCTCGGGCAAGAGCGTGCCCGCAGCGACGGGGCCACCACACAAGATGCGCGCGACCTTGTTGGCAATCAAGGCGTCGTGGGCAGAAGCAAAACCGCCCTCGACCATTGCCCAAATGCGCGCTCCGATTGTTTTCTCGGCGTCGTAGCCGGCGGCCGGCAAGAGTGGCGGCAGGGGCGGGCGATAGCCAGAGCGCGCGAGCCCCAATGCGCGCTGCTTTGCCTCGAACAAGAGCCGCGCGGGGTTGAGCGAAATGCCGTCGGATTGCCGCAGATATTTCAGTGATTTGGCTTCTTCGGCGCTAGTGGCCACCTTGGCCATGGCAATGTTGAGCGAGGCCTGACCGATGAACGGCAGCAGATCCACGCCGCTCACGCCGGCGAGCTCACTAGTGTAACGCTCGACCATGCGCAGGCAACCCCCGCCCGCCGGCACTAGGCCAACGCCGACCTCGACCAAGCCCATGTAGGTCTCGGCGTGCGCCTGACAGGCATCCGCGGCCATCGCCACTTCGGCACCGCCACCCAACGTGTACTGGAAGGGCGCTGCCACGACGGGTACCTTGGCGTAACGCAGACGCTGCATCGCGTTCTGCAAGCTCGTGACCACGCCTTCGATCTGGCTCCAGGCCTTCTGCTGGGCGGCCATCGCGATCAGCATCAAGTTCGCGCCGGCACAGAAGTGCTCCCCCGAATTGCCGATCACCAACGCCTGGAAATTCTGCTCGGCGACGCTCGCGGCTTCGCCCAGCATGGCGATTACGTCGTTATCGAGCGTGTTCAGCTTGGTGTGGAATTCGACGCACAACACGCCGTCGCCCAGATCCACGAGCGACGCGCCGTGGTTCTTCTTGACCAGCCGCGTTGGCTCGCTCTTGAGCCCAGGCAAGCTGATTTGCTTCGCGTCGCTCACAATGGCTCGAACCGCTTTTGCGCGGGCATCGTAGAACGTGGGCGCCGCCGGGCCGCCCGCGTAAAAGCTGGCGCGCCCGCTTTCGAGCATGTGTAGGACCCACTCTGGCACGCTGAGCCCTTCTTGCTTCATGCGCGCCACGGACTCGGGCACGCCGATCGCATCCCAAGCTTCGAACGGCCCCAGATCCCAGTTGAAACCCCAGCGCATCGCGCGATCGATGCTCACGATGTCGTCCGCGATCTCGCCCAAGCGCCGCGCACTGTACACGAGCGTGCGCGAAAGCACGGCCCAGGCAAACTTTCCCGCGGCGTCCGGCGCATTGACCAGCTTGAGCAAGCGCTTCTTCGGATCTTCTTCGTTCTTGATCGCGCCCAGCGAGTCGAAACGCACCTTTTCTTGGCTGCGATAGTCCTTGCTCTTCACGTCGTACACGAGCAGCTCGCTCGCGGTCTTCTTGTAGAAGCCCGCCGAGGTCTTGCGTCCAAGCCTGCCGGCCGCGACCAGATCCCGCACGAACTCCGGCACCTCGAACGTGCTCCGCGCTTCGTCCTGGGTGAGCGAATCCAGACAGTTCTTGGCCACGTGCACGAGCGTATCGATGCCCACCAAATCACCGGTACCGAAGGCGGCGCTGCTCGGCCTGCCCATCGGCTTGCCGGTGATCTTGTCCACGGCCGAAAGGCTCAGGCCCGCCTCCAGCATTTGATGCATGGTCAGCATCATCGAGTACACGCCGATGCGGTTGGCGACGAAGTTGGGCGTGTCTTTGGCGTCAATCACGCCCTTGCCCAAGAATTCCCCGAACTCCGTCATGCGCTCCATCACGGCGGGGTCGGTCTCGGGGGCCTTGGCGACCTCCAGCAAGCGCATGTAACGCACCGGATTGAAGAAGTGTAATACCAAGAAGCGCGACTTGAGCTGCGGCGGCAGCACCTCGCTCATGCGAGCGATGCTGAGACCGCTGGTGTTCGAAGCCAAGATCGCGTTGCTCTGCACGAAGGGCGCGATCTTTTCGAACAGCTTGCGCTTGATCTCCAAATCTTCGACCACCGCTTCGACGATCAAGTCGCACTCTCTCAAACGCTCCAAGTGATCGTCGAGATTGCCGGTGAGCACCAGGCGCGCCGCATCCGGTGTGAAGAACAGCGCGGGCTTTGCCTTGAGCGCTCTTTCCAGGCCGCCATCGGCGAAGCGATTGCGCGCCTTGGGACTTTCGCTCTCTTCCGGCTTCAAGTTGGGCGGTACGATGTCGAGCAGGTGCGTGCGAATGCCCGCGCCCGCGAAGTGCGCAGCAATCGCGCTGCCCATCACGCCTGCCCCGATGACGCCTGCGGTTTGGATTCGTTCAGCCATCTTGCCTCTAAGACTGAAGCTAGCCGAAGGCCGTTGCCAGTGGCAAAGGCCGCAAGTGACAATCGCCTCCGCGCGAGTTCACCCGTTCCACGCCCGTTCCACGCCCTTCCGCGCTGTTCCGCCCCTCGGGCCGAGCCGCCACAGACCTACATGTCCGCGGGACGTTTGGAGTACGCTGCGTCGGCCATGTTCAGAAAGCTCGATCCCGAGCAAATCGTGGAAACGGCGAGTCGCCTCGAGCGCCGCATCGAAGAACGCTTCCCCGGCGGCGGCCTCGCGAAATTGGCTGCTGAGTTGACTCAGGTCACGCGTGAAGCCCGCGCGCTCTCGCTGTGGTTGGCCGCACCGAATAAAGCGTTGCGAATTGGCGTGAGCGTGGCAATCCTCGGCTTGCTCGCGATCGTCTTGGCCGCAGCCACGACGCTGCGCGGCCAAAACGGACCGCACGACTGGGCGGATTGGGTGCAAAGCTTGGAGGCGCTGGTCAATGACGGCGTGTTCGTCGGCATCGCCATCTACTTCTTGCTCGGCCTCGAAGTCCGTCGAAAACGCGCACGCGCGCTGTCAGCTCTGCACGTCCTGCGCTCGCTGGCGCACATCGTCGATATGCACCAGCTGACCAAAGATCCGGAACGCACCGTCGGCGGCGGACCGCGCACGCCTTCGTCGCCCGAACGCACGATGAGCGCCTTCGAGCTCACGCGCTACCTCGACTACTCGACCGAGCTGCTCGCGATCATCAGTAAAGTCGCCGCGCTCTACGTGCAAGAGCTGGCTGACCCCGTGACCGTGGCCGCGGCCAACGCCGTCGAAGAACTCGCGGTGAACCTCTCGCGCGCGATCTGGCAAAAGATCGTGATCCTCGATCGCGTCACGCCACCCGCGCAGCCGGCTAATGGTTGATGGTCACGCGCCACGTCGCAACCGTCCCAGCCTTCGGCGTCGCGGACGGGGAGAGGGAGAGCGCGCGCATCACCGCGCTGGGGCGAGAGCCTCGATAGCCGTGAGCACTTCGCGTGGGTGCAGCGCCGGGTCGACGTCGGGCCAAACGCGGGCGATCCTGCCGCTTTCATCGACCAAGAAGGTGACTCGCGCGGACATGCCGAGCGGGCTGGACACTCCGTAGGCCTCGGCAATCGCGCCGCTTTGATCGGCGACGAGAGCAAAGGGCAGGCCGTGACTCTTGCGAAATTCCGCGTGGATCTCGGTCGAATCACGCGATACACCGAAGATTGCCACCTGGAGTTGCTGGTAACGAGCGAAGGCATCTCGAAAGGCGCAGGCCTCCTTGGTGCAACCCGGTGTGCCGTCCTTGGGATAGAAATAGACGATGGCGGGGTGCCCGCGGACCCCCGTGAGTCGAGTCGCGCTGCCGTCCGGGGCCTCGCCGACCACCTCCGGTGCCATCGCACCCACGGGCAACAGGCCGCGGCCACCGTCGGGCCGCACGACCGCGCCGCATGCAGCGCAAAGAGCCAGCAAGACAGTGACTAGAAAACACGCGCGGGGACTCCGAGACATGAAGTACCGCGAGTGTAGCGCCGAACACGTGCTTCGTGCACGCCGTGCACGAGCCAGAATTTCATCGCTACGAGCACTCACCAAGCAGGGGGACGGGTGTTCGCGAAAAAAACACAGCGTGCGCGCACGCTTTATTTTCTCGACCGGGCGGCGAGGCACGTCGGGCGCTGAGCGCGATCGACTTCCTGGCGCGCATTGCTAGGGATTTTCGCGCAAGAAGTCTTGCAAGCGGCCGAGCGCAGCATCCCATTGGCGCGAGATGTGATCCAGGTGTTCGCGAGCCTTTTCCAGGCGTTTGGGGCGCAATTCCCAAATACACTCGCGCCCTCGACGGGTATCGTGAACGAGCCCCGCGTCGGCCAGAGCTCGCAGGTGCTTGGTGATGGCTTGGCGCGTGACCTCGCTGCCTTCGCTCAGGCGCACGATCGACAGTGGGCCCTCGCTGCTCAGGCGAGAGACGAGTTTGAGGCGGGTTTCATCGCCCAGCGCGGCGAACAGTGGCGCGGCCTCGCTGAGCTTCAGCGCAGAGCTACGATTGAGCGACATGGCGTTCGATGTTCTTCAATTGTTCGGCCCAGCCAGCGGCGTTGTTCCGGAACGCTTCCGTGCGGCGTTCCGGCGGCAGGCGCGAGAAGCCCGATTCGACGATGGTGAGCCACGTGCCCCCCGGCGCTTCTTCCAGCGTGAACTCCACGAGTGTCATCGGCTCTGCTGAATAGTCATGGTTGGGGTCGATGGCGTTGGGCCGCCAGCGGTAGGAAAAGTAGCGCTCGGGCACGAGCTCGACGATTTGCATTTCGAGCTTCAGGTGCTCGTACCCAGGGTAGGTGAT
>DASSMT010000015.1:0-33330 GCA_035688655.1 Polyangiaceae bacterium
GCTGGCCTACGGTGGCTTGAACCTGGTCACCTCCAGTTTCATGAGCGTCCTGCTCGGCCTCGGCATCGAGTTCGGCGTTCATCTCTTGCATCGCTACGCGGAAGCGCGGGTCGATGGAGAAGACGTGCGCCCCGCGCTCGGGACGGCACTCGCGGGTGACGGGCCCGCGGTGGCGCTTGGCGCGTGCACCACCGCGGCCGCCTTTTTGACCACTACCGCTACCAAGTTTGCGGCGTTCGCTCAGCTCGGCGTGATCACCGCGGTCGGCCTGGGCGTGACGCTGGTCTGCACCATCGCGGGCTTTCCCGCGCTCTTGCCGCTGCTCGCGGGCAAGCGCCAACCGAACATGCACGAGCTCGTCGGTCTCTCCACCGTGCTCAGCGTGGTCGGGCGCCATGCGCGCTGGGTGATCGGCATTGCGACTCTGGCCACGCTGGTCGCGATTGGCTCACTGCTCGTCAGGCAGCCCGGATTCAACGGGCGCACCTTCGACTTTCTACCGGCACATGCCGAGAGCTACCGCGGCTTGAAGCGAATCGAGGAATCCGGCACGCCGCCGCTCGACGCGCACTTCATGGTCTCGTCGTTCGCAGAGGCGCGTGAGCTCACGAGCAAACTTCGACAGACACCCGAGGTGGCGCTGGTTCAGAGCCCCAGCGATCTCATGCCGCCCGAGACCCCGGAGCGGATCGCCGCCATCAAGCAGGCAGTCGCCCAGCTCGCCGACTACGATCCGGCATTGCCCGAGGCGACGGCCGCACAGGGGCCGGCGCGGCTGGCCGCATTCAATCGTTTGGCAGATGCGTTCGACGAGATCGCGTTTGCCCAGCGCCAGGCCAATCGCGATGGCAGCGACGCCACGCGCGCCGCGCACGAGCTGGGAGAGCTGGCGAGTTGGCTCGCGACGCAACCGGAGGCCGGCGCGCCGGCCTTGAACCGCTTGGGTCAAGCGCTCGAGCGCGCGTCGCGCCGCGCTTTGGCGACTGCTCGTCGCATTGCCGAACGGGGCCACTACGCACCGACAGATCTTCCGGCCGTGTTCGTGGCGCGTTTCGTGTCGAAGGATGGCGCGCACCTCGCGCTCCACGCCTATCCGTCCGGCAACGTGGAAGAAGAGGGGTTCGCCACGCGCTTTGCCGCTCGCTTGCGCGCCCTGGATCCCAATGCGGCGGGTACTGCGCTGAATCTACTGCCCCACGAGCGCTACATCACGGAGGGCTTCCGGCGCGCGGCCGGTTACTCGCTCGTGCTCATGACTTTGGCCCTGTGGTTGATGTTCCGACGCGTTGCCGACACGCTCTTGGCACTGTTGCCGGTAATTCTCGGCTCGATTTGGATGTTGGCGCTGATGCGGCCGTTGGGCATTCAATTCACCGCGGCCAACATGGTGGCGCTGCCGCTGCTGCTCGGAATCTGCCTCGATTCAGGGGTGCACATCGTGCACCGCTCCCTCGAGGGCCCCGGCACTGCCCATTTGGAAACGTTGGTGCAAGGTACTGGCACCGCGGTCAGCGTTGCCGCGTTGACGAACCTGATCGGCTTCGCGTCGCTGATGGCCGCCGACTATCGCGCGATGCAGGGCCTCGGTTTCTTGCTCAGCCTGGGTATCGCGCTCAGCTTGTTGGCGAGCGTGCTCGTCCTTCCGGCCCTGCTGGTCCTGCTGGGACGGGCCGGTCTCCGCGATTGAACCTGCGTGGGCAGTATGCGAGCCTGTGCGTGATGTCGCGTTGGCGAGCGCTGGTCGGGGTCGGTGCCGTACTCGGCCTCGTGGCGTGCTCCCATCCGCCGCCACGCTTGTCCGTCGAGCTCACGGCGCGCGCCAACGCCAAAGCCAGCGTGGTGCCGCTGGTCGTCTCCGATCCCACGCGCGCCGCGCGTTTGCGCTCGATTTACAGGGAAGTCGTGCGGCTGGGTCGCGAGTTCGATCAGGCGCGTGCCGCCGCGCGCGCAGAATGCCGCGCGGCTGCGGCCGGACAGAAGCCGGCGTCCGCCGCTTCCGATCCGATCGCCTCGGGCGCGCTCGAGTGCCTGATCGCGCCGCCGCTCGGTGAAAAGGACCGGGCGGCGCTCGCCGCCTACAGCCGGCTGATGGTCGAGGCGCGGAGTCAGCTCACCCAACGCGAGTTCGACAAGCTCGCTCGCATGCGCTGAGGCGCGGACGGGATCGGCACGGCATGTTGTGGGTCGCGCTTGCTACAGCCATCATGGTGCTCAGCGGGGAGCTCAGCCGCGAAGCCGATGAAGGCGCAATTCTGGCGCAGTTCTTGGTGGCACTGCGCAAGGCCACGACCAAAGACGTGAGCGATGCGGCGCGCCGCGAAGCCGCGCTGCGCGCGATTTCCGGCTTCGAGGCGGGGCTCGCGGAGTATCGCCGGCAGCTGCTCGAGTTCAAGTCCTGCGTGGCTGCGGCGGACCGAAAGTACGGCGTCACGGAGCAGGACTACGCTGCCTGCTGGGGCCCGCTCGAAAAGGAGCGCGCGCATTTGAGCGAGAGCCTGGGGGTCGCGCGGCGCGAGTACGAGGCCGTAGTCACCGAGCCGGAGCGCGTTCGCATCGCAGACGAGGTGCTGGCGCTGCCCGTGCTGCGCCAGCTCGACGAGACACGAGCCGCTTCGGTTCAAGCGAATCGGCGCTCGCGCGGTGTCGAGGGCGTGGTGAGCGAGCGCCACCTGACGCTGCCGCGCAACGTGGTGTCGATCACTCTCGGCCCGCACACGACCACCACTTTCGGTCAGCGTTACCCATCGCGGATCGTCGAGGGCGGTGCGAGCTACACGCACCAAAACCAAGAGCTCACGGCCATCACCGGCGCTCCCCCGGAGGTCTGGAACGTGCGCGGCGGCGTGCGGGTGGGTGTGTTCGATGACTTCGAGATTGGGGCGTTGTTCCTGGCGCTGCAGTTCAAGCCGAAGTTCCGCTTCGACCCGGTGCTGATTGCTTTCACGCAACAAGTGCGCTTTTCCGGCGTCGATTTGGCATTTCGAGCCTCGTTCACCACGCCCATCAGCGACATCGGCTGGGGGCTCGGTCCCGGGGTGCTGTTGTCCGTGCCGGGCCGAAGACTCGCTCTGCGGACTGGATTCATGGTGCCACTGGAGGTGGGCACTCTGCGCAACAAGATCGATCCGATCGTCGGTCTGAACGCGCCCGTGCGCGTGGTTTGGAACATCGTGCCGAGCTTCTTCGTCTCGGCAGACAGCGGCGTCGCCTACGATCGTTTGGCAGTGAAAGGAGGGCTGACCGTGCCGCTCGGGTTCGGCACTGGCTACAGCTTGCTCGCCGGCTCGAAGGTCTTCGATTTCAGCGCGGCCTTCGCCTGGGATCATTGGCTGCTGCCCAATCCTGCGTCCGGCTCGGCGCGCCTCGAGTGGCAGGCGTATCGAATCGCCTTCGGCGCGTCCATGTATTTTCAGGCGCTGTGAGCGGCGTTCAGCGACGCCCGCGTGCCACGAGCAAGATCAAGGTGGGCGCCCCGAGTGCCGCCGTCACGATGCCCACGGGAAGCTCGCGGCCGGGCACGATCAGCCGCGCAAACGCGTCGCAGGTCACGAGCAACGCCGCGCCCACGCACAACGACATGGGCAAGAGCGTGCGGTAGTTCGCGCCCAACGAGCGACGAACCAGGTGCGGCACGATCAGACCCACGAACGCGATCGGCCCGCACCAAGCGACGCACGCCGCGACCCCGAGCGAGCCGAGGCTGAGCGCGAACCAGCGCAGACGCGGCACGTTCACACCCTGGCTGTGCGCCAGATCTTCACCCAGCGCGAAGGCCTGCAGTGGCCGCGTGAGCAGCAAGAGCAACGTACAGGAGACGGCGCACAGCGGAGCAAGCAAGAGCACGCCGCGGTAGCCGACCTGCGGCAGTTGACCGAGGGCCCACTGCGTGGCAGCGAACAGTGCACGGCTGTCGGACGCGTATTGAATGCCGGACGCGAGCGCACTGCTCGCCAGCGTGACTGCGATGCCCGCCAGCAAGATATCGCTCGAATGCGCGCTGCGTGAGGAGGCAAAGCTTGCCACCAGCAGACTGCCGGCGAGCGCGCCGACGAACGCGCAGACCGTGACCAAGGGCAAACCTTGCACGGTGCGCGAGCTATCGAGCACGAACGCGAACAGCGCGCCCACGGTGGCACCGGCGGTCGTGCCCACGGTGTCCGAAGTGGCGAGCGGGTTTTGAAATAGCGCCTGAAATACCGCGCCGACCAGCGCCAGCGTGGCGCCGACGCCCATGCCGATCAGGACGCGAGGCACGCGCAACTGCCAGAGGATGAATTGGCCCTGAGCCCCTTCGAGACGCGGCCCGACCAGCGCTGCCGCGAACAGGAGCAAGGCGCAGCCCGCGATCATCAGCAACGCTCGCGCTCTCAAGACGCGCTCCGCGAGCGCGGCACGAAGAAGCGCTGGTCATTGTCCGCGAGCGCGTCCATCTGCACACCGAACAGCTCGCCGAGCTGCGCCGGCAGCGTCGCGGCTTCGAACGGCGTGTCGAACGAAATTTTTCCTGCGCGCATGCCGACCACGCGCACGCGCGTGGCAGTGCCGACTTGATGCAGCAGATTCACGTCGTGATTGATGCACAAGATCGTACGCCCTTCGCGCCACAGGTCCCCGAGCAAGCGATACACGTCCAGCTGCTGGCCCGGATCCAGATGGTTTGCTGGTTCATCGAAGAGCAGGATGTCCGCTTCTTGAGCGATCAAGCAGGCGAATGCGACGCGCTGCCGTTCGCCGCCGGAGAGCTCCGTCACCCGGCGCTCGGCATACTGACTGGCGGCGACGCGAGCGAGCGCGCGCTCCGCTGCGCGCCGTGACTGTGCGTGGCTCTCGCGGAAGCGGTAGCGCGCTGCCGCGACCGACTCCAGGCTGGTCACCGGCTCTTCGGCGCGGATGTGCTGTGGCAACCAGGCGATCAGCGCGGCGCGTTTGCGCGCGTCGAGCGCAGCAATGGGCACGCCTGCGACGCTCACGCTGCCCGAGCTCGGCGTGCGCAGGCCGAGAGCCGTGCGGAGCAGCGTGGTCTTGCCCGCGCCGTTCGGCCCGATCAGCGCGACGAACTCGCCTTTTGCGATGCGCAGCGTGACCCGATCCAGCAAAGTGCGCGTGCCCGCCCGCACGCTCAGGTCGACGAACGAAAGCTCGCTCATGGCCGTTCAGGCGCGGGCGCAGGACTTGGGAAGAGCCGCGAAAGCTCGCGTTTGAGCGCCTCGGCGAGCTCCAGGATGCGCGGCCCATTGCTGAACGCGGCCTCGCTCTGGAGCAGGGAAATGCGGCCATTTTTGCGCGCGGTCAGCGGTTCGAGCGCTTGATAGTCGTGCAAGATCTGCGTTTCACTGGGCGCGTTCGGCCGGGCTCGTGCGAGCACGATGATGGCGTCCGGATCCAGGCGCAAGAGCTCCTCGAACGAAAGGCGCGGCACGCCGGCGACGTCGGAAGCGACCGCATTGCGAGCACCCGCGGCGCGCAGCACCGCGCCGTGAATCGAGTTGCGTTTGATGAACAGGATTTCGTTCAGCTTGCCGGAGGTTTCGCCCAGCACCAAGAGCACGCGCGGTCCGTTCGCCGACTCGGCGACGGCCAAGCCGTCCCACAGCTTGCGCGCGAGCTCGCCCGCAGTCTCGGAGTGTGAAGTCAGCGCGCCCAGTAGACGGGTGCTGGCCACGATGTCCTCGAGCGAGAGCCAGGGCAAGAACTTGGTCACGCCGAGCGCGCTCAATTCCCGGCGCGGCGCGCTGTTCGCGCCCTCGCTGAGGATCAGACTCGGCTCGAGCCGCACGATCGCCTCGTAGCCCGGCGAAAGGGCGGTGCCCGTGCGTGGCAGCTTCTTGGCCGCTTCCGGGTAATCGCAATAGTCGCTCACGCCCACCAGTTCCGGGCCCGCGCCGATCGCGAACAAGGTTTCGGTGATCGCCGGTGACAGCGAAACCAGGCGCTGCTTGCCCGGACGCGCGGCCGCGCGCTGCCTTTCGCGGTCGCAAGCGAGCGCAAAGAAGGCAGCAGCGGAGAGCGTGAATTGCAGCAGCGCGCGGCGCTTCACCGGGCTCGCTCGGCGCGTCGTTTGGCTGCGCTGGCCTCGGCCGCCTCCAGCGCGCTGGCATTGCGCTCGTGCAGCAGGCACAGGCCGTCGAGCGTGAGGTTGACGTCGACCTCTTGAATGCGCGTCGTGTGCTTGGCGATCAGCGTGGCCAGACCGCCAGTGGCCATGACGTGGCACGGGTAGCCGAGCTCGGCCTCCAGTCGGCCGACCATACCGTCGATCATCGAGGCATAGCCGAAGACCACGCCGGACTGCAGGGCGTGCGTCGTGTTGCGGCCGAGCACGTGCGGCGGCGCAGCCAGCTCCACCCGAGTCAACTTTGCGGCGCGCGTGAGCAAGCCGTCGAGGCTCACCTGCACGCCGGGCACGATCACCCCGCCCAGATATTCGCCCTTGGGCGAAATGCAGTCGAAGGTGGTGGCCGTGCCGAAGTCGACCACGATCACCGCGCCCTTGATGCGCTCGAACGCGGCCACGGCGTTGACGATGCGATCGGCGCCCACGTCGCGCGGGTTCTCGTACAACACCGGCACACCGGTCTTGAGCCCGGGGCCGACCACCAGCGGCTCGCGCGCGAAGGCATGGCGAATCGCTTCACTCATCACGTCCGTCAGCGGCGGCACCACGCTGGCCACGATTGCCGCGTCGATGGCGTCGTTCGGCACTTTGCGCAGCGCGAGCAGCTGCTGCAGCATCACCCCGTATTCGTCTTCCGTGCGCGTGCGCACGGTCGAGACGCGAAAGGTTTGCTCCAGCGTACGGCCGCGGTACAGGCCGAACACGATGTTCGTGTTTCCGATGTCGACGGCGAGCAGCATGTCACGGGCTTCTAGCACTTCTAGGGCGTGACCGTCAGTCGGGCTATCTTCCGACCATGGCCGGCGCGCGCCGGCGCGCGCCCGCACTGCCCTCGCGCGCGCCGTCAGGGCAGCGAGCTGACGCGCGCGTGCAAGATGCGATCGCCGGCTGCCACGCGATCCCAGCCCGGCCCGGCTTCGCCGACGAAGGCGTATTCACCGTCCAAGTGTGGGTAGCGACCCAGGGTCACGAACAGCTGGCTCGAACCCGTGTCGCGGCCGGAGAGCGCGACGCCCACGGTGTTCGGGCCAAAGGCGATGGGCGAGGTTTCGCAACGTAGCGGTGGCTGATCGTCGCCGCCGTAGCCGTCTCCGCCCGGGTCACCGAACTGCGCGACGAAACCAGGGACCACCCGGTGAACGACGATGCCGTCGTAGAAGCCGCGCTCGGCCAAACCGAGCACGCGGGCGACGGCCACGGGCGCAAAGCGTGGATCGAGCTGAATCGTCAACGGACCCGCGTCGGTCTCGAGCGTGAGCACGCTGCGACTCTCCCCGGCGCCGGGCAGCGTGGCACTCTCGCTCGGCTTGAACTCGTCGCAGCGGCGCGCTTCTTCGCCGAGCAAGCGCAGGGCCTTCTGCGCGTGGTCGCGCAAGGTCGGATTGTCACTGCTACAGGCGAGGTTGGCGTCGTCTTTCAGACTCAAGATCTGCAGCGCGCCGATCGCGTCGAGCAGTGCGCTTTGGACCTCCACGCTGTGCCGGGCAGCGGCCGCCGCGTACGCCGCTTTGAGTGCCTGAATCACGCTCGCATCGGGGCGCGGCGCAGCGTGCGCGTCGCCGCTGTCGTCGAACGTGCGCGCGGCGCGCTCCGGGTAGCTTGCGAGCAAGTGCGCGGCGCTGGCCACGATGCCGAGCGCCTTCGCGTTCAAGGCCTCGGCCAAGAGCGCGTACGCTTCGCCGAGCTCGGGGTGATCGGCCAAGCGCTCGAGCGCCGCCTCACGCACGAGCACGTCTTCGCCCCGGGCTTTGGCCAAGAAAGCCTTTTTTCGTGCGCCGCGCAGCCGCTCGCGGCTGAGCACGCGCAGCACGAACAGCTCGCGCGCTCGGCTCTGGGGCGCGGGATCACAGGTCAATAGATGCCCGCTCTGATAGTTGCTGCCGGCCAGCAATGCGGCCGCAGCGCAGCGCACATGCACCTTGCGCCGCGTGAGCGTCGCCGAATCGTGCTCGCCCAGGGCAAGCTCGCTGAGCGCGCGCAGCTTGCTCGGCTCAGCTTGGATCGGCGGGGTCAGGGCATCGAGCAATGCGCTCAGCGGGCCGTACTCCGCGCTTTGCAGCGTATCGTCACTGGGCAAGCTGGCGAGCGTTGCAGCGAACGCTTTCCAGAGGAATTTCTGGCCCGGCTCGCCTTGCATCGCCAGCTCGCGCACGGCTTGTGCGCGCAGCCCCGGCGCGAGCTCGTGCTGCACGGCGAAGGCGCCGAGCGCTTCGCGGCCCAGATCCCCGGTTCGGCCGAGCGCGCGCAGCGCGAATTCCTGACCGGGCGCGCGCGCGGCGAGCAAACGCAGAGCGAGCGCGTGCGTGCGCTCGGCGCTGGAGGCGTTGAGGGTGGCCAGGCGCGTCAGCGGAAATAGCGCATTTTGCAGCGGTTCTTGCGCGCGATCGGCGGCCTGGAGCAGCGCCACCAAGGTCGCGTCCTCGAGTTTGCCGCTGTGCGCGGCGAGCCTGCCGAGCGCGAGCGCCGCGGCTTCCGCGCGCGGCTTCGGTCCGAGCAGCCAGGCGCGCAGCGTGCTCTCTGCCTCCGGACTCGCGCAGCGCCCGGCGGCATCGGCAATGGCTTCGACCGGACTCGCCAAGAGCGGCGGACGCGCGTCATTGCCGCCCAACGAAGCCGCGCGGGCAACCAGCGCGCGCACGATCTTCGGCTCGCGGCCGCGGCAGGCGTAGCCGAGCCCATACGCGGCCCAGGTATTCACCTCCGGATCTTCGTCCGACAGCGCGAGCAGCAACGACTCGGCGGCGTGCGCATCGGCGATTCGCGACAGCGCGCGGGCAGCGCTTCGGCGCACGTTCACGTCGCGGCTGGACAGCGCGTCGCTGAATATCGGCCCCGTCTCACGCCGCTGCTCGGCGACAGCGATCAGCTGGCGCTGGTGATTGACCGCGCTCGCGGCTAGCGCGGGCGGAGCGGGCTGAGCGTGCGGATCGGTGCGCGGATCGTGGCAGGCCGTGAGCAGCACGAGCCAGCCAAAGTGTTTCGAGCAGCGCATCACACCCTCGAAAAACCTCGCGTCGCCAGGATATCGAGCGCAAGGCTCACGCGCTCGCGCGCGTCGCGCACGAACGCCGTGCCCCGCGCGCTGGGTGGAGACTGCGCGGGCAGCGGCTCGGCCTCGAAGCCCGCGCCCGCGAAGCAGCGCAACGCGCGCGGCATGTGAAAGTCACAGGTCACGAGCCAGATCCGCCTGAGCCCGCGCGGCAGCAACAAGCCGGCCGCGAAGCGTGCGTTCTCACGCGTCGAATGCGACTGCGATTCGCGCTCCAGCGCTCGTTCGGAGACCCCCTGCCCGATCAAGAACGCACACAGCGCGTCGCATTCGCGCACGCCGCTCCAGCTCTTGCCACCGCACGCGACGATGTGCTCGGTCAAGCCTTCGCGCAGCGCTCGCGCCGCGCACAACGCGCGTCGCTGTGCCGGTGGCGACAGGGCAGCAGGTCCAACGACGCGGCAACCCAGCAAAACCAGCGACATTGGCTCCACGACCCTCGCACCATAGCTCGATCCGAGGGGGTTGATGGTCACGAAGTACGGCCCGGCGCGGCGCAGCCTTCGGCGTCGCGGACGAAACGAGAGGGGAAGAGAGCAGAAGAGAGAAGGTTACTTGCGCGGGCCGGGGCGCTCCCGCATGCTCTCATGCACTTTGGCGAGCCACGCTAGGTCTGCGTTTTCTCGTGTCGCGCCACTCGCCGCGCTGCTCGCGCTCGGCGGTTGTCGAGAGAGCGCACGCTCGCAGGCTGCGCCGCCGGCCATAGAACGGGTCGCGCCGCGCGAGTCCGCCCAGCCGCCCGCGGGCATTTCTCCAGCCGCTTCGGGCGAGGACAAAGAGCGTCCGCTGAAGGTGCCGAATGGCGAAGCGCCGCGGCTCGGCTGCGCACAAGCCCGCGCGATCGTGGCCGAGGTGCGACGCCGCTTGCCCGCTTTGCCGCCCAACGTCAGCCCTGTGCTGTTCGCCGACTTGTGGTCTGATTGGTTCGATCCCCACGGCTTGTGGTCAGCCGCGCCGGACGCACCGCTCTCGGCCGCGGCGCACGAGCGGGCGCAGGCATTCTTGGCCGAGCTCGAAGGCGGCACTGCCAGCGCGCCTTGCTCGGTCGCGCTCTCGCTCGGCGCGGACTCCAAGCGCTGGGTGGACGGCCTGCGCGCGGTGTTCGAACGCGCGCGCGTGGAAGCGCCGCGCTCCGAGCTGCAGCGTGCGCTGCTCGCGATCAACGAGCCTGCCTTCGAAGACGAATCCGTGTCTCACCCCGCTCGTCAGCTGGCGGCCGAGCTCGGCCTGCGGATTGGACAGTTCTCGAGTGTTGCCCCCGAGCTCGCCGACGGCCCGGCGAGCAGCGCGCTGTCTCGTTTCTTTCCCGACTTGAGCGTCGAGGCTTGGTCGGAGGTCGCGCTCGCCGCTGCCGTGCGCGCGTATGTGCCGGCCATCGATCCGCACGGGGAATGGGCGCCGCTGGACGAAGAATGGGCGCTATTTGCCGGCGATCCGCTGGACGGCGAACAGCCGAGCCTGTGGGCCAACATGCTGCGCACGCCGCTCGGCGTGCGCATCGTCGAAACGCCCCGGGCTCCGCTCGAGATCGATGATCTGGTGCTGTCGGTCGACGGCACGCAAACCGCTGGGCTGAGCGTCGAGCAAGTGGAGCAGCTCGCGCGCGTCGAGCCGCCCAACGGGCAGAGCGTGCGCACGGTGCGGGTGCTTCGCGGTCCGAGCGAGAGCGCGCGCGAGCTGCAGGTGGCATTTCCAGCGGTCGAAGAAGAACTCGAAAACGGCTTACCTGCGACGGGCGTTCGCTATGGTGACGGCTGGGTCGACGTGATCACGATCAATGAGGTCGGCGATCGTTTGGGTGAAGATCTCGCCGATCGCTTGGCGGCGCAAAAAGAGGAAGACCCACCGCTCGGCGTGGTGCTCGACTTGCGCGGCAATGGCGGTGGTTCGACGGACGGGGCCGCGGCTGCGATCGGTCTGTTCTTGCCGGGCGCGCCGAGCTTCCCGCTGATTCATCGCGGAGTCGTGAGCGAGATCTTGCACGCGGGCGCGCCCGACGCCGACGCCGTATGGAAAGGACCGGTCGCGGTGTTGGTCGACGGCTACACCGCCAGCGCCGCCGAAATGATCGCCGGCGCCATCGACAGCTACGGCCGCGGGCCCTTGCTCGGCGCTCACACCTTCGGCAAAGGCTGCGTGCAAGAGTACTTCGACGACCATTCGGGCGCCGGGGTCCTGCGTCTGACGACGCTGTTGGTCGCCCTGCCCGACGGGAGCGCTTTGCAACAGGTGGGGCTCGAACCCGAGTGGTCGCTGGGCCTACCGGTGGTGGACGAGCACGAGTCCGATCTGGAAGGGTCGCCCAAAGGGGTCACGGGGCCGGACGTGCGAAATCGGGCCGTAATGGGCAGTGTCCCCTGGCCTTCCGCGCACGGAAGGGTCGGTCCGTGCGAAGATCCGGTGGTCTGCCGGGCGCTGGCCCGGCTCGGAACCGGGGTCCCGGTGCGCCGCGGGCGGGCCGGAATTCCGGTTCCCTCCCATACCCGCCGCACGCCCCGCGCGCAGCCTGTGCTAGGAGACACGGAACATTCGGCCCATGGTTTCACGCAGTCCCGCGAAGGGCGGGGCACGAGCCCCAGATGAGCCGGTAAATCCGGACCCCAGCCACGCGTCCGGTGGCGACCAAGCAGCGCCCGACAGCGAGGCCCCGGAGCTCGAGGACGAGCTGCCGCTGCCGCGCTTCGGGCGGGATGGCGCGCCCGAGCCCGAGCAATACTCGGTGGAGTTCGAAGAGGGGCGCATCGACCCGGACGCCGCGAAGGTGGTCAAGCGGCTGACGCGCGCGGGCTACGAGGCCTACCTGGTCGGCGGCGCGGTGCGTGATTTGCTGATTGGGCGCGCTCCCAAAGACTTCGACGTCGCGACCAGCGCGCGCCCGGACGACGTGCGCCGGCTGTTTCGCAATTCGCGCATCATTGGTCGACGCTTTCGGCTGGTGCACGTCTTGTTCGGTGGCGGCAAGGTGATCGAGACCGCGACCTTTCGTCGCCCGCCGGAGCAAGAGAGTCAGCGTGAAAACGAAGACCTGCTGATCCGCAACGACAACGTCTTCGGCGACGCACACCAAGACGCCTATCGTCGAGATTTCACCATCAACGGCCTGTTCTACGATCTCGAGCACAACCTGGTGCTCGATTGGGTGGGCGGCATGGCCGACATCGAGCGGCGCGCGGTGCACACCATCGGCACGCCGGTCGTGCGCTTTCAGGAAGATCCCGTGCGCATCTTGCGCGCGATCAAGTTCGCCGCCCAGCTGGATCTCGGTGTCACCCCCGAGGTTTACGACGCGATGGTGCAGTGCCGTGGCGCGCTGCGCAAAGCAGCGCGCCCGCGCTTGTTCGAGGAGGTCTTGCGGCTGCTGCGCAGCGGCGCTTCGCGGCGGGCGTTTTGGCTCGCCTGGGAGACCGGCGTGCTGGATGTGCTGCTGCCCGAGCTCTCGACGTACCTCGCGGATCTGCCGGAAGACGACAACAGCGTGTGGCGCATCTTGCAAGAGGTCGACCGCACCACCCAAGAGCGCAAAGCGCCGCTCGACGACGTGGTGCTGTGGGCCATGCTGCTGCTCGAGCCGATGCGCGAGGCGTGCGCGGGCGAGAAGGACCGCGTGGAAGCGGCCTACGCGTTCCTCGAACCGATCGTGGATCGCTTGAACGTGCCGCGGCGCATTGCGGACTCGGTCCGCCGCATCGTGGCCCTGATGCCGCGCGTGGAGGCAGGCCGGAGCGGGCGCTTCGCGCGCACCACGCTCTATCCCGCGCTACGCGACGTGGTCGAGCTGCGTGCGGCCGCACTCGGTGAACGTGAACGCGAGCGTGAGCGCGAACCGAACGAAGGCTCCGAGCCCAGCGCGGGGGGCGTCGGCAGCGCGCCGGACGCCGCCGACAAACCCGCTCGCAAACGCCGTCGCCGCCGCCGCCCACGCGTCGAAGCGAGCTGACACCACTTGGCGGGAACAAGGCTCGCTGTGAGGTGCGTGGCTGGGTCGCGAGCGCCCATCCCAAAATGCAAAGCGGAGTTCGAATGCGAACTCCGCTTTGCAATGGTTCCGTCCTTGGACGGACGGAGTGCGCCAGCTAGTTGCTGTTCAGTTCGACGCGCAGCAGTTTGCGGCCGATGAACACGTAGTCGCCGTGGGTGAGTGCGGTATCGGTCTTGATGCGCACGTAGGTGCCGTTGCGACTGTCCCAATCGGTGAGCACGAATTTGCCGTCTTTTTCTTCGACGGTGCAATGCTTGCCCGACAAGAACACGTCACTCGGGAAGTTGAGATCGCCGTCTTCGCGGCCAATCTGCAACGCGGCGCCGCGCGCGCACACGGTCATGCCGATCGCGCCGCCTTCCAGAATTTGATTCAGGCGGAACGCGCTCGGGTATTTGGGCGACGAGTAGAAGAACGTGCCGTCCGGATCCGCGCCGTCCGAGGCTTTGGGCGTGGGATCGAGGCGGAACAACTGCTCGCCGGCGAGGAAGGTGTCCCCCGGCGAAATTTCGACCGAGCCGCGCACGCGAAAGTACACGCCGTTCAGCGAGCCTTCGTCGCGCACGATCAGGCGGTTGTCGCGATAGAAGAAATTCGCATGTTTCGGCGAGATGAACGGGTCGTCCGGAAACTCCAGCTGACCTTGCCGGCCGATCACGTGCTGATCCGCCTTGAGATGGTAGCTGAGCCCATCCATCCCTTCGCCGCGAATCAGGATCAGGCGCGCCTTCGCGGCGTCTTGCATGTCGCTGTAGAACGACGGAGCCATGTGCAAGATCGTGTCGGGTACCGGCGCGCCGCAGCGCCCACAGAACTTGTGCCCGCTCGGCACGGGAGTCATGCACGACTCGCACACGTAGTACCTTGCCTGATCCATCTGCTCCTCCTGAGACTCTACTGGCGGCTCCGACCGAGCGTCGGCCTTTAGACCGGAGATTCTCTCAATTTCGGCCGAATGGGAACGAGCTTTCTCGATCAGCACCGGCAGCGGTACGGGGACGGGCACGATCGAGGGCCGCCGGGCACTCGGTTGTGTGGCCGAAAAGAGCGACAAGTCGTGGCCGCAGGCGATGCACCGGGCTTCACCCATCAGTGAGAAGGTCTCGCACCGACCGCAGACAATGCCGACCTCCAGCGAACCGTGACCCATCGAACTCGCGCCAAAGCTAGCACTCGCGCCAGCAGCGGCTCAAGATCTGCCTGGGCCCGCGATTCGCTCGCGTGCCTCGCGTTCCGCGCTCAACGGATCAGTGTCAGGCGATTCGGTACATCGAAGAAGCCGTCTTTGCTCACCACGCGGAAGACCACCGTTTCCGCGCAGGTGGATCGCTCGACCGGCCCGAACTCGCGCGAGTCCCAAGGGAACTGCCGATTGTCACTGACCAAGTAGACATGCCCGCTCGGCACATCGATCTCGTCTTCTTTCGGCGCGGGTAGCGCGGCCTGAACTTCTCCGCGCAGATGCGTGCGGCTACCTGCCACTTCATGTCGGCACGTCTGCTGCGCGTCTTGGCCGGTGCTTGGATCGCGAACGCTGAACGGGTCGCAGCCACTCTCGGTCTCGAATTCGCGTCCGTTGACGAGCACGCTGTTGCTCACTTTGACGTGGTCCTTCGCCTCAGCCAGGATGCGCGCAACGACCAGGCGACCTGCCGCCTTGGGCTCGGGGCAAAGCACGAGATCGCCCTCGAGCGGCGCCGTTCCGCGCCACAGCAGCAGCCAATCACCGCCGCGCACACTGGGAGCGAGGGAGGCCTCGAGGTACGGATCACCGAGCGGCACCCGCCACCAACGGATGACCGTCAGTCGCAACAGACCGACGATTGCGCCGACGATGATCAAAGTCCAGGCCAGAGCGCGCAGGAACTTCGACATCGTTTTTGCAATCTAGCCGCCCCGTGTGCGCGTGACAAATCCGAGCCCGGCTCGCCTGCGCCCCGGGTGTTCAGCGAGCGCGGGTCACTTACATTCGATCGGCGGTAGCTCCGTCGGGCTCGTTCCGCTCGACACCAACGCGGCATACGCGAACAGCGTGCGCCAACGATCGACGCGCACGAACTCCGAGCGATCGCGCGTCCGCTCGTCGCCATCCATGGCGCTCGCGGAGATCACGCCGAGGATCTCGCCGCCCTCGCTGCTCACGGCCGGGCCGCCTGAATCCCCAGGGCAAATCGCAGCGGAAAGGCGGAACCGGCCCTCCGAAACCTGCTCGATGCTGCCGCCAATGCGGTGCTTGCGATGTACGCCGTCTGCCGACAGCGCGCAGCGCCCAAAACCGATCGGCTCGATTTGATCGCGCATGCCGGGTGGCGCTTCCAAGCGCGCGGCCCGCGTCGCGACCCCGACCAGCCGCCGCTCCAGTACCAGAACGGCCAAATCACCCTCGCCCGAGCTATAGCCGCAGCTCGGTGCCAGGACCGCGCGCACGCCCACTTCTCCCCAGGGCAAATAGTCGCCGCCCAGCTCGACCCGCACTTGCTCCGGCCGAACATCGCGACCGAGCGCTGCGCCTTCGCGGTCGCGCGCCGCGACGCAGTGGTGCGCGGTGAGCACGCGATCGTCTTGAATCAGCGCACCGGAACAGGTGACCGACCCGACCACGATGCGCACGACGTAGTCGTCGTCCTCGGCCAACGCGGGCGGCATGGCTTCGTCCAAGATGGGCGCGGATTGATTGCCCAACGCGGCCGGCACTGGAGCGGCTGCGCTGGCGCCCGCTCGAGCGCCAAAGCCGGACGCGCAGCCCGACAGCGAGAGCGTGAGCGCTCCCCCAGCGACGCAGACTGCCCAAGTTCGGCCCAATTGCAGCACGTGGTTTATTACTGACAGCTCGCGCGCCCAAAAGTTCTGACAAAAGAACTCGGCTCTTCCTTGGCTCCAGTTGGACTCTTTTTACGCCCGACCGCCCACCCTTGTCGCATTTGTCGCAGCTTGTCCTACCCGTCGTCGGCGACCGACCCCCTCAAGTCAACGTTCCTTTTTGGGTTGGGGCCCCAAAACTCTGTCGCGACGGCGTGGGGCCCCGCTCGATTTACTCGTGCGGGGCGGGAGCTGCGCTCCCGAAGACAGCCGACTGCCTCAGAGCGAGACCACGAGGTCGTCTTTGTGGACGACCACCAGCTCGGCTGCGTCGTCGCCGAAGCTGGCGCTGAGCTCGGCGCCCTTCTTTCCCGCGGCGCGCGCCACGTCCGCGGTGCCCAGGCGGGTCAGCCCGCGGGCAACCTCCACGCCATCGAGCCCGACCAGGCGTACGGCATCTCCGGCGTTGAATTCACCGCTCACGCCGACCACGCCTACCGGCAAGAGGCTGCTCTTGCCTTCCCGCATCGCGCGCACGGCCCCCGCATCCAAGAGCAACGCGCCTTTGGGGCGCAGGGTGAAAG
This sequence comes from Polyangiaceae bacterium, assembly GCA_035688655.1. GTDB lineage: Bacteria > Myxococcota_A > Polyangia > Polyangiales > Polyangiaceae > PMG-095. The sequence goes on from DASSMT010000015.1 coordinate 16,527, forward strand.
CAATCCAATGCTTGCGCGCTTTGAGCGGCGTGCCCAAGAGCGGGAAGAGCGTGCCGACATCGGCGCCAGCGACGATCTCGCTGAGCACGCCGTCGCGCGCGGCCGGCGCGATCACGACGGACGCGCCCGAGCGCGTGGCCTTGCGCGCGGCTTCCACCTTGCTGCCCATGCCGCCCGAGCCCATGCGGTCGGACTTGGGGGCGAGCACCACCATCTGTTGCTCGGGGGTCATGGTGGGAATGCGTTGCCCGCTTTCGTCGAGCACGCCTTCGACGTCGGTCAACAGGACCAGCAAATCAGCACCGACCAGCGGCACCACCATGGACGCGAGCTGATCGTTGTCACCGAAGCGAATTTCGTCGGTGGCCACGGTGTCGTTCTCGTTGATGATCGGCACGGCGCCCGCGTCGAGCAGCGCACCGAGCGCGGCGCGCGCATTGTTCAGACGCTCGCGGTCGGCGAGATCCGCATACGAGAGCAGCACTTGCGCGGGCGTGAGGCCGACGGCCAGGAAGGCTTCGTCGTAGCGGCGCATCAGCACGCTTTGACCGGCAGCGGCAGAGGCCTGCAGCTGCGCGACCTCTTTTGGTTTGGCCTTGTAGCCGAGTCGATTCCAGCCGAGAGCAATCGCGCCGCTGGTGACCACCACGGTGCCACACTTGTTTTGCGCCAGGTCGGCGACTTGGCGCGCGAGACGCGCCGGGAATTCCGGATCGTTCGCGATCGTGCGCGAACCAATCTTGACGATCAAGCGACGGGTCTTCAGGAGCTCGGGACGAACGGCCACGCGCGCTCATTAGCATAAAGCGATCCGCGGAGCGGCCTCCTGGCCGCAAGCCGCAGCGGGCGGGGCATTGCAGGGCGTTGCCCGGCGCCCCGAGCCCTGTAAGGTTTGGCCGTCCCGGGGAGTTTCAAAGGCGAAAGTCATGCGATTCCAATCGTTCTGCCGCTGGCCGCGGCCGGCCTGTGGCGCGCTCGCGGGTGCGCTCTTCCTGTTGACCGCGTGCGGTCAAAAACCGGCCGCCACTCCGAACACTGGCCCCGTCAGCCAGCAGAGCTCCGACTCGAGCGCCAGCGAGCAGGTCTCGCTCACCGTCTACAACAAGAACTTCGGCCTGGTGCGTGAAGTGCGCAAGGTGCACCTCGGCACGGGCAACGTCGAGCTGTCGTACGCGGACGTCTCCGCGCACATTCAGCCGGAGACCGTGCACTTGAAGAGTCTCAGCGGAGACAACCAAGTCACGATCTTGGAGCAAAACTATCGCTATGACTTGTTGAGCCCGGCCACGCTGCTCGAGAAATATCTCGGTAAGACGATCAAGGTATATCGCTACAACGAGCACACGGGCAGAGAAGAAGAAAAGCAAGCCGAGGTGCTCTCGGTCGAAGGCGGCACCGTGCTCAAGATCGACGATCAAATCACGAGCAACTTCGCGGGCCGATTTGCGTTCCCGAAAGTGCCCGAGAATTTGCTGCAGAAGCCGACTTTGGTCTGGCTGCTGGCCAGCACCGCGGCTGAGCAGCGCGTGGAGGTCGCGTACCTCACGCAAGGGCTCGATTGGCACGCGGACTACGTGCTGTCGATCGACGCGGACGATAAATTCGGCGATCTCAACGGCTGGGTCACGCTGAAGAACGAGACCGGCACGAGCTACAAGAACGCGCAGCTGAAGCTGGTCGCCGGTGACGTGCAACGCGTCGCACCCGAGGTCCAGCCGATGGCGGCGGACATGGCGGCGCCCGTCGCTCCGGAGCCGGCGCCGCGGCCCTTCAAAGAGGAAGGGCTGTTCGAGTACCACCTGTACACCCTCGAGCGACCCACGAGCTTACGCGACAAGGAACAGAAGCAAGTCAGCCTGCTCTCGGCCGCGAACATCGCGCTCGCCAAAAAGCTGATCTTCTTCGGCCAGCAGTATTGGTTCCGAGTTCAGGTTCGCCAGCCGCTGCAAAACCAGAAGGTGGGCGTGTTCCTGGACTTCCAGAACGAGGAAAAGAACCACCTGGGGATGGCGCTGCCGAAAGGCACGCTGCGCGTCTATAAATCCGACAAAGCCGGCCAAAAGCAGTTCATCGGTGAAGACGCGATCGATCACACGCCGCGCGACGAAAAGGTCCGCGTCAAGCTGGGCGAAGCGTTCGATGTCGTGGCCGACCGCAGTGAGCTCGCCTTTCGCGCGCTCGGTACCTGCAGCAGCGAGAGCGACTGGGAGATCAAGCTGCGCAATCACAAGGATACGGAAGAGCGTGTCGAAGTGAACGAGCCCGCGGGCGGCGATTGGGAGATCGTGTCCTCGAGCCTGCCTGCGACCAAGAAAGACTCCCAGACCTTCAGTTTCGACGTGCGGCTCGCGCCGCGCTCCGAGACCAAACTGACTTATCGCGTGCGCGTGCGCTGGTGTTGAGAAGGATTGAAAACATGAAGACCAAGCAATCGATCGCTGGCTGTGCGCTGTCTCTCGCGTTGATGGCGTTCGCGCTCGCTCCGGAGCGCGCGCTGGCAGAGACCAATGCCGCGCCGAAGCCGAGCGCAGCGACCGCCCACAGCGCCTCCAGCGCCGAAGACCGCAAAGCCGTCAGCATCACCGTGTACAATCAGAATTTCGGCCTTGTGCGCGAGGTGCGAGAGCTGCCCGCGCTGGGCAGCGGCAAGGTCGAGCTGGAGTTCCGCGATGTCGCGGCCAATATCCAGCCCGAAACCGTGAGCATCAAAGCGGTCGGCGGCGGTGGGCTCAACGTGCTCGAACAAAACTACCGCTATGATCTTTTGACGCCGCAGACGCTGCTCGAGAAATACGTCGGCAAGCGCGTGCGCGCTTATCGCTACCATGAGCAAACCGCCAAAGAAGACGTGGTCGAAGCCGAGCTGCTCTCGATCGAGGGCGGTCCCATGCTGCGCTTCAACAACGAGATCACCTTCGGCTATCCAGCGCGCTTGGCCTTCCCGCAAGTGCCGGACAACTTGATCGCCAAGCCGACGTTGGTCTGGCTGGTGGATAGCGCGGCCGCCAAGCAAACGGTGGAGGTGACGTACCTGACGCAAAACCTGAATTGGTCGGCAGACTACGTTTTGGTCGTAGACGATGCGGAAAAGAAGGGTGATTTCAACGGCTGGGTCACGCTCGTCAATCAATCCGGGACGAGCTACAAGAACGCCGAGCTCAAGCTGGTCGCCGGCGACGTGAATCGCCTGCAGGCCGGGCCCGTGCGCATGTACGCTGCCAAAACCGCAGCGCCGGCCGCCCCTCCGCCGCAATTTCAAGAGCAGGCCCTGTTCGAGTACCACCTGTACTCGCTGCAGCGCCCGACCAACGTGCTGCAAAACGAGCAAAAGCAGGTCAGCCTACTCAGCGCGGCTGGTATCGGCGTGAACAAGAAGCTGATCTTCTTCGGCGAGCAATATTGGTTCCGCGGGCAGTATGGGCAGGTGCTCTCGAACCAAAAGGTCGGGGTATATCTGGACATCCAAAACAGCGAGCAAAACCACTTGGGTATGCCGCTGCCCAAAGGCACGCTGCGCGTGTACAAGGCAGACAAGAGCGGCGCCAAGCAATTCGTGGGCGAAGATGCCATCGATCACACGCCGCGCGACGAGAAGTTCCGCGTCAAGTTGGGTGAAGCCTTCGATGTCGTGGCTGACCGCAAACAGACCGAATGGCGGGAGCTCGGTAGCTGCGCCTCCGAGAGCTCATGGGAAATCGAAGTCCGAAATCACAAGGACACCGCGGTCGAGGTCGAAGACTACGAGCCGATCGGCGGCGATTGGACGATGCTCTCTTCCAGTCGACCTTCGGAAAAGAAGGACGCCAATACGTTCACCTTCACGATCAAGGTTCCGGCGCGCAGTAGCAGCAAGCTGAGCTACAAAGTGCGCGTGAAGTGGTGCTGAGGCGTCGCGCGCGCTGGCCGCACGCGCTAAAACCGTGGCCATGACTCGACCGAGCATCCTGATCCGTGAAGCGACGCGCGCGGACGTGCCGCGTTTGGTGGAGATCAACCGCGACGCCTACCCGGTGATGGCCAAAGAAGACGTGGTGTGGGGCGAGCGGCATCTGATCAGCCATCAACGGGTTTTCCCCCAGGGCCAGTTGGTCGCGGAAATTGCCGGGGAGGTCGTGGGCGCGGTGGCGACGCTGATCGTCGATCTGGGCGCGAACCCGCTGCGTCACCACACTTGGCCGGGCATCACCGACAGCGGCTATTTCACCAATCACGATGCGCGCGCCGACACGCTGTACGGCGCAGACGTGTACGTCGACCCAAAGCACCACGGCCGCGGCATCGGCGCGGCCTTGTACGAGGCACGGCGCCAGCTCTGTCGACGCCTGAACAAGCGGCGCATTCTGGCCGGCGGCCGGCTCTGGAACTATCACGAGCTCGCCAACCGCATGTCGCCCGAAGAGTACGCCGAGCGCGTGGCTGCCGGCGAATTGAAGGACAAGGTGCTGAGCTTCCAGCTGCGCGAAGGGTTCGTTCTCCGCTCCGTGATGCCGCACTATTTGAGCGATTCGATGAGCCACAACCACGCGAGCCTGATCGAGTGGTTGAACCCGGACTACCGGGCCCCGGCCTCGAGCGATCGCAAGGCGCGCATCGCCTGCGTGCAGTATCAAATGCGCAAGATCGAAAGCTTCCAAGAGTTTGCGCAGCAAATCAGCTACTTCGTGGGCGTGGCGGGCGGCTACCATGCCGACTTCGTGCTCTTGCCCGAGCTGGTCACGGCGCAGCTCTTGTCGCAGGAACAGGCCGTCTCTTCGCTGGAGGGCATTCGCTTGCTCGCCGGTTACGAGGCGCGCTTCGTGGAGTTGATGCAGAGCCTAGCTGTGCGTCATGGGTTGACGCTGATCGCGGGCAGCCACCCCGTCGCGGACGGCGAAAAGGTGTACAACGTGGCCTGCGTGTGTCTGCCCACGGGAGAAGTGGTGCGGCAGCCGAAGCTGCACATCACGCCCAGCGAGCGCAAGCATTGGGGAATTTCGGGCGGGCATGCGCTGCAAGCGATCGACACGCCCAAGTGCCGAGTCGGCGTGCTCATCTGCTACGACGTCGAATTTCCCGAAGCCGGGCGCTATTTGGCCGACGATGGCGCCGAGATTGTCTTCGTGCCGTTTTGCACGGACAGCCGTCAGGCGTACCTGCGTGTGCGCTATTGCGCGCAAGCGCGCGCCATCGAAAACCAAGTGTACGTGGCGCTGGCAGGCACGGTCGGCAATCTGCCTTCGGTCGGAAACCTGGACGTGAACTACGGCCAAGCCGCCGTACTCACGCCCTCGGATTTCGCGTTCGCGCGCGATGGCATCGCCGCAGAGGCGGACTCGAACGAAGAAACCGTGCTGATCTGCGACGTCGATCTCAACGCGCTGCACGGCGCGCGCTCCGGCGGCTCGGTGACTCCGCGCTTGGATCGGCGCACGGATCTGTTCCGCTTGGTGAGTCACTTGCCCGCCGATCAGGCGCCGAACGGGCCGGGGGACGGACCGCTCGGCGGACCGCCTGGCGAGAGTTGAACGCGCTCGGCGCGAGCGCCACCGAAGCCGTCGAAAGCCCGGGCCTGGGTCGAGCAAAGCGCCGGCGAGCGACCACGCTCAGGCAGCGAAGAGCGGCTCGAGCGAAAGCACGATCAAGCCATGATCGAGCGCCGCGTCGAGCACGAGATCGGCGCCTTCGCTGCTCGCTGCCGGAAGCTCCAAGCTGAAGCTGCCCGGCTCGCTGCGCTCGGCGAGGCGCACGCCCGCGCGGGCAAGCGCTGCGGCGAAGGCTGGGATTTTCTCGCCTTTGACGCGCAGCGCGTAACGTAGGCCCTGGGCGAACACTGCGCTCGGCGCACCCTGCGCAATCAGGCTGCCCCGCTCGAGCAGGAACAGCTCTTCGCACGAGTCCAGCAAGCTGCGTTCGGGGCTCGGTGAGCTCGGCAAGTCGGCGGACAGCAGGACTCTGCCGTGCGCTCCCGCCTCCTGACACAGGCGCGCAATGTAGTCGGCCGAGGGCGCGTCCAGGCCACGCAAGGGCGCTTCCAGCCAGACGGCGGCAGGGGCGGTGAGTGTGGAGAGCGCAATACCGAGCGCGCGCCGTTGATAGAGCACGAGCTCGCCGAGCTTGCGCTTTTCGAGGGCTGCGAGCCCATACCGCTCGAGTGCGCGCTTGGCGTCGAGCGACGCGCGGCTCACGGAGCCGTGGCTCAAGCGCGCGGCGTGCTGCAGGTACTCGCTGACGGTGAACGCCGCTGGCAGCTCGACATCACATGCCGAAAAGCCCAGGATCCCGCGATAAATCGCGGACTCCAGCGGACAGCCGAGGATGGTCGCGCTGCCGCTCGCGAGCTCTGCGCGCCCGCTGAGTACTTGAAGCAGGGGCTGCCAGTCGCCGACCAAAGCCACGCGTCGGCAATCCGAGCGCAGGCTGAGCGGCGCGGTCCAGCTCGCGCTGGGCGACCGCACCGCGAGCTGCTGCAACTCGAGCGTGGGCGCGGCGTCGCTTTGAACCGCGGCCGGTGCGCTCATTGCCTCACGGCTCGACCGCCGTCATTTCCATCAACGCCAATGGCTTGTCGCCCGCGTGGACCACGAACGGCGAAAGCGCTCGCACCAAATCGAAGAATTGCGAGGGCAGCAGAGCGGCCGCGGCGGGCTCTGCCTTGACGCCCTCGATCCCGAGCAAGCGTCCGAGCAGCGTCGTATCCGGCGGTGGGAGCTCGACGATTGGGCCGTGCTCGGGCACGTTGCCGAGCTTTCTCGCCAGCGCAATCGCTTGGCGCAAGCCGCCCAATTCATCGACCAATTTGCGCTCTTGCGCTTGTTCTCCGGTCCACACGCGCCCCTGACCTATCGCGTCCACCTCGGCTTTGCTCAGCTTCCGACCGCTGGCCACGCGCGTCAAAAATACATCGTAGAACTGCGCGACTTTGCGGTGCAGCTCGGCGCGCTCCTCCGGCGTGAAGGGGCGGAAGATCGACTCTGCGTCGGCGCGCGGCGCGGTCTTGTAGACCTCCACGCTGACGCCGATGCGCCGCATCAACTCGGCCACGTCTGCCTTGCCGTAGAAAATGCCGATGCTGCCGGTGATGCTGAGCGGGTTGGCGAACACGTGCGTCCCGGGCGCGGAGATGTAGTAGCCGCCGCTGGCAGCGGCGCTGCCCATGCTCACGATCACCGGTTTGACTTTGGTGGTGAGCTGAATCTCGCGGTAGATCACGTCGGCTGCCATGGCCGAGCCGCCGCCGGTCTCGACGCGCAGCACGACCGCGCCGACCTTCGGGTTTTCGCGGGCTTGTTTCAGGCTCTCCGCGATCGTGTACGAGCCGACCAAGCGCATGCCCAAGAGCGGGATGGTTTGACTGCGGCCGTCCACCATGTCGCCATCCACGTAGATGATCGCCAGGCCTTTGTTGTCCCCGAAGTAATCGGGCGCGCGTGGCGCGCGGCGGTCGTCGTACAGGTGGAGCGGGCTACCGACCAGGGTGCTGACCTCGTTCTCCAGCTGATCGTCGAACGCGAAGCCGTCGACCAACCCGGCAAACTTGGCCTCGGCCGCGACGAACGGCCCTTTGGCGATGCGTTTGCGCAGCTCCACTGCGTCGATGTGACGCCCCGCGGAGACGTCGAGCGTGAAGTGTTTCTCCACTTGCTGCAAAAGGTCGATGTGATCGGCGCGCGCGACCTCTGTCGCGTCGTTGCGTTGGAACGACTCAGGGGCGCTCTTGTGAGCCCCGATGCGCACGAAATCGGCGCGGACGCCCAGCTTTTCGAGCAGACCGCCGAAATACATGTAGCGCGACTTCAAGCCGGCAAAGCGCAGCCCACCGGCGGGGTTGAGCAAGATGCGATCGGCCGCGGAGCACAAGTAAAGCGAGGAGCCGTCGCCATCTTCCAGGTGGCAGAGCACGCGCTTGCCCGCTTGGCGCAGGTGGAACAGAGCGTCCCGCAGCTCTTGCGTGTGCGCCATCGAGTTGGCAGGCGAGGTCCGCAGCTCGAGCACGACGGCCGCGACCGCGGGCTCGTGGTCCGCAATGTCCCACAGCTTGCGCAAGAGCGCGGTATGGCCGCGCGTGTTCGGTGTGTCCTCGATCCGCAAGCGCAAGGCGTAGTCCGGGGAGCCCGCCGCGGCGCTCTCGCGGAAGCCCCTGACCGCGACCTCGAAACCGAGATTTTGCTGGGCCTTGTCCTTTGCTGCGTCACCGAGCCCATCGCCGAACAAGCTGCCGCCGGCGAGCTCTGCCGAGCCGGTGTTGCCGTTCAAATTGAAGGCAATGGAAGCAGATGCCAGCCATTGTCTTTGGCCCGTTTCGTTGCCAGGGTCGGAGTAGGAAAAGTCGCCGCGCAAACGGCCGAGCTCGGGGATGTCCACGCCCAGCGTGGCTTTCGGCACCCAATAGTCCTTGTGAGAGTCCACGAATTGCGCTTCGAGCCCAATTTCCAGGGCTCGGCTGCGCAGGGGGCGCACGGCGGTGGCGAAGTTGTAGGAGCGGTCGACGTGCCCGCCCGCGCTGCTGGTCGGGGCGCTCAGGTTGTGGCCCACGACCGCCAAGCCAAAGTAATCGGTCGGTCGCGAGGTGAGGCCCAGAGACCAGGACGAGAGCCCATGGGTGGCCGCTCGATTCGAATACGAATGTTGGTACGAGGTACCGAACGAGAAGGCATTGCTCGGGCGAAACGCCAGACCCCAGGTGAGCCACTCGTAATTGCCGGTCGGTTGGTTGAACAGCACCTGGGCCGCAGCGTGTGGCGGAGCGACCAAGTCGAGGCGCAGCCCGGTCGCCAGTGACAAAAATGGGATCGGAAAGGCCAGCGCGAACGCATGGCCTTGGTAGGTGGCGAGCGCCTCTTCGTTCAGGAACATGCCCGTCCAACGCAGCTCTGCGCCGGGCAAGAAGCCCAGGTTCGCAGGGTTCACGACCAAAGAGGTCGAGTCGTCGTCGCTCACGGCGCTTCGGCCGAGCGCGGGCAAGCGCGTGGGTTGCTCCGCCGGAAATTGCGCGGCCGAGCGCCGCGCGCCGAGCGAAGCCAATGCGAACAGCAGTACGCCCGTGGCGACACGCGCCGAGCCGCGAGTGAAACGCGCCATCAAATGATGCCTCGGGCCTTGGCCACCGCGAAAATCTCGGGTTCTCGCAGGGTGAGCTCGTCGTTGTCTTTCACTGGCAGGAAGCGAGAGACCGTGCCGGTTCGCGGCAAATGCAGGTACGAGGTGGGCAGATGACTGGTGATCTCGTTGACCAGGCGCTCGAATTGCACGACCGGTTCACCGTCGACCTTCTTGTTGACGGTGAAGTACGTCCAATCCATGTCGAGATCCAGCAGCGCTTTCGCATCGAAGTAGAAGACGTTCGTCGCGAATACGCGCACCACTTTGGGATCGAAGCTCGGTGGGATGCGGAACTCTTCCAAGATACACAACGTGCGATCCACGTAAGCGGGGATGCCGCCGCGGTCGCTGGGCAGTTTGTCGACGACCTCGGCAGTGACCGGTGTGCCGGCGGCGAGGTGGAAGCCGATGATCGCCGGGTCGAGCGTGCCGCCCATGTTGTCGATGTTGGTCATCATGATCAGCTTGCCACCGCGCTCTACGAACGCTCCGAGCAGTCCGCTCTCGCGCAGCGCGTCCGGCAGATCGCCGTGACCTGGGGCGTGCTCGCTGGGTTGCCCATTTTTGTCGAAGAAGATCGCGCCGGCAGGCGTCACGCGCAGGGACAAGTGCTGGGTGAAGGTGGCGATGCCGTAGCCGTCCAAATCGTCGCCGAGCGCAGCCTTGATGCCCGCGTCGGTCGAGTGGCTGGTCATCAACCACAAGGGTGGTGCGACGCCGTAACGCCGCTCCAGCGCGCGCATCTCGGCGCGCCGCAGATCGAGGAAGCTCTTGCCGGGGATCGCGTCGACCAGGGCCTTGATCACGCCGCCCATGCGCGTCGCCATACCGCCAGCCAACACCAAGAGTGCGACCTGACCTTGGCGTAGCGCCTGTGCGCCGAGCTCGCTCAGGCGCGCGTACTCCGCGCTGTCTGCGGCCGGCAGCTGCTGCAGGTCTTGCGGATTCGGCGGGCTGAGCTTGCCTTTGACGAAGTTGTCCTCTGCGCTCTCGCGGCCGAGTCGCCCTGCGAGGCGCTTGAAGCGCTCGGGATCGAAGCGATACTGCGCGAGTCGGGCCTGAACGTCGGGGGGAAGCTGGGCCAGTTGTCGATCGAGCGCCATTTGGCTCGAGGCTAGCACCGGACGGTTCCCGCGATCAGCAACTGATGCGGGCGAGCGCCGCGCCCGCCGAGCGGAGCGCCAGGTGGTGTTTCTGTTGGCCGCCGGATTTCGTGATGCTATCGTGCTCGATAGTGAAAAATGCGACGAGCATGAAGGGCATTATTCTGGCGGGTGGTAGCGGGACGCGGCTCGATCCGTTGACGCGGGTCATCTCCAAACAGCTGCTCCCTGTCTACGACAAGCCCATGATCTATTACCCCTTGTCGGTGCTCATGCTGGCCGGCATTCGGGAGGTGCTGATCATTTCCACCCCCCAGGATCTGCCGCTTTTCGAACGCTTACTGGGCAGCGGCGCTGCGCTCGGGATGCGCTTCAGCTACGCCGTGCAAGCCGCACCGAATGGCCTGGCCGAAGCCTTCATCATCGGTCGTGAGTTCGTGGGTCAGGATCCGGTTTGCTTGATTTTGGGTGACAACATCTTTTACGGCGCGGGCTTGGCAGCGCAGCTGCGGCGAGCTCGTGGCGAGCTCGATGGCGCAACCCTGTTCGGTTATCGCGTCGATGATCCGCAACGCTACGGCGTGGCCGAAGTCGGCCCCAATGGCGAGCTGCTCGGCATCGAAGAGAAGCCGGCGCACCCCAAGAGCCGGCTGGCAGTCACTGGCCTGTATTTCTTCGACAACCAGGTGCTCGACATCGCCAAGAATCTACGCCCCTCGGCGCGCGGCGAGCTGGAAATCACCGACGTCAACAACGTGTACGTCAAGGCTGGCCGAGCGCGTCTGGAGATTTTCGGGCGCGGCCAGGCCTGGCTCGATACCGGCACGCAAGAGAGCCTGCTCGACGCAGCCCACTTCGTGGCCACTCTCGAACGCCGGCAAGGCACGTCGATCGCCTGCATCGAGGAGATCGCTTTCACCATGGGCTTCATCGACGCCGCGCAGCTCGAGCAGCTCGCCGCCAAATGCGGCAAGAGTCAGTACGCGCAATCCATGCGCCGGGCGCTGGAAGAAAAGAACTAATCGATTCATGTCGTTGCTCAGACAACCGAAGTGCGTGCTCGTTACTGGTGGCTGCGGCTTCATCGGCTCGGCCTTCGTTCGCTATTTGCTGGCGCAGCCGAGCTTCGAAGGTCGCCTGCTGAATCTGGATTCGCTGACCTACGCCGCCAACCCGGACAACGTGGCCGACGCCGCGAAGAGTCCGCGCTACACGTTCGTGCAAGCGGACATCGCCGATGCCGAGACCGTGGCGCGCTTGTGCCGCGAACACGCGGTCGACACCATCGTGCACTTTGCAGCAGAGAGCCACGTCGATCGCAGCATCTTGGGTCCCGGCGCGTTCATTCAGGCCAACATCGTCGGCACGTATCAGTTGCTGGAAGTGGTGCGTGGCCAGCCGCAGATCCACTTTCACCACGTGTCCACGGACGAGGTGTACGGCTCGCTCGGCCCGACCGGCGCATTCCTCGAGACCACGCCTTACGACCCGAGCTCGCCTTACTCGGCTTCGAAAGCGGCTTCGGATCACCTGGTGCGCGCCTACGCGCGCACGTATGGGCTATCGACCACGCTGTCTAATTGCAGCAACAACTACGGCCCCTATCAGTTCCCCGAGAAGCTGATTCCGCTGATGATCACCAACCTGTGCGACGGCAAGCCGCTGCCCGTTTACGGCACCGGCGCCAACGTGCGTGATTGGCTATACGTCGACGATCACGTAGAAGCGATCTGGACCATCGTGCAGCGCGGCGCACGCGGCCAAACGTACAACATCGGCGGCGAGGCCGAGTGGGCGAATCTGGCACTCTTGCACAAGTTGATTGCCGTCGTCGCCCAGGTGACGGGTCGCGATGCCGAGGTGTTGAAGAAGCAGATCACCTTCGTCGCCGATCGCCCTGGGCACGATGCTCGCTACGCGATCGACTGCAGCAAGTTGAAATCCGAGCTCGGTTGGTCACAGCGCCACGACATCGAGAGCGGCCTCTTGTCCACCGTGCGTTGGTACCTCGAGCACCCGGAGTGGATCGCGCGCGTGAAGAGCGGCGCGTACCGCGAGTGGATCGACAAGAACTACACGGACCGGCGCTGACCCTTCCCGGCCCCGCTCAAGCGTGGTCGGGGCTCTCGACCAAATTGGCGGGTTTGCTGCGTGCGAGCAGCCAAAAGCCGACGCCGAGCGAGAGCAGCATGGCGAGCAGCTGGCCGGCGTAGCTGATGAACGCGATTGCCGAGCCGGACGTGCGCAAGATCGTCAGCGGGAAGTACAGCGCCAGGCCGGAATAGGTCCCGATTTGGAACGCGCCGAACAGGCCCGGCCCGGCTGGCACGATCACACCCAAGCCGAGCACGCCGAGCGTGACGCAGGCTTGGGCCAGCGACGCTTCGATGCCGCAACTTCGCATCAACAGCCATTGACCGGCAAATTGGCTCGTCCAGTAGAGCAGGGTCTCGCCCAAGAAACGCAGTCGGTTGTCCGGGGAGCCCAGCACGCTCAGCCCATCCGCGAGGCGCTCCAGAGTGCCCGTCACGAAGTTTGCGAGCTTGGGTGAGATCGGGTCGAGCAGGGTCTTGGTGACTTTGCGCGCGAAGCTGCGCGCGAGATAAAAGACCAACAACGCCACCGCGCCGCCCGAGAAGACCAACGCCGCCACGTACACCGCGTGTGGGATGATCGAAACGGGGAGCGCGATGTCGCCCAAGTGATCCGGCAAGGGCGAGATCGGCGTGGACAGCGCGAGCGCGATCGCGGCGGTGACGGTGAGCACCAAGCCGTCCACCACGCGCTCCGCGCCAGCCGCGCCAAGCGCTTGGAAAAACGTCACTTTTCCGTCGCGTGCCAGCAGGTACGGGCGCGCGGCCTCGCCCATGCGCAGCGGCGCGAACATGATCGTGGCGATGCCGATCAGACCGATGCCGACCACCCGTTGCTCGGAAATATCCGGGGCAACTGGCCTCAATAACGGCACCCAGCGATGCACGCGCAGATAAGTGGACGCCGTGACGAACAGCGCGAAGCCGAGGATGCCCCAGCCCTGTACGGCGGCGAGGGCGCTCGAGTCCGGAATCAGCGGTAGGCCACCGCGCTTGGCCAGCCAAACGAAAGCCGCGGCGATGGCCAGCGAGACCAGGATGCGCGGTGCGTACGCCCACACGCCGCGCGGCTTGTCCGGCGCTGCGTTGAGCTCCTGGTTTTTCGTCGACTCGCCTTCTGACATACGCGGACGAAAGCAGTGTCCCCCGCGGAGGTCAAGCTCGTTGAAGGCGCGTGAGCGGCTGTTCGCGAGCCGTTACTCGCAGGCGATTACGGCCAGATTTCCGACCGGCGCCGCCAACGTGAAGCGGCCGAGTCCGCTGCGGCGGAGCAAGTCGAGCGCGCGTGGTTTGATCGCAGCTGGGATGGGAGCAAGCCGAGCCCAATAGTCGATGGGATAGCGGTTGACGAGCGCGTGCACCACGACCTGCGAAAAGCCAGCCCGTGCCAGCAGGGCACGCACGCTTTGTGGCGAAAACAGCTGCAAGTGTTCGAGGTCGAAGATCGGTGAGCGGGTACCCATGAGGCGCGCCGAGAGCGCTCGCCGATTGTGACAGACCAGGAACAACACGCCGCCGGGGCGCAGCAAGCCGAGAGCGTCTCGGCAGAGCGCGAGTGGATCGTAGACATGCTCGATGGTCTGGAAACAGCTCACCAGTGCCAAGCTGTGGGGCGCGAAATCTTCCCGGCGGAACGGTGCGTGTCGGATCAGCGTGCGGATCTCGGGCTCCGCGGCGGCGACTGGCGCGGCCGAGGGCTCGACACCGATCACTCCCGTGAAGCCATGGAGTCGTAGCTGCGCCAAGAACGCGCCGTCTCCGGTGCCGATGTCGAGCGCGCCGTCCCGTGTCGGCAGTCGTGCGGCGATGGCCGGCAAGAAGCTTCCGTAGGTCGCGGCGGCGTAGCGTGATTCATCCGAGGCCGCGAAGGCTGCGTCGCGATAGGCGGCCTCGAGCGACTCGCGATCGGGTGCGGGATTCGCATACAGCAGATCGCAATTTCGACAAACCACGAGCGCGTGGTGCATGTACTCGGGCAGCTTGCGTGCGGAAAAAGCGAACGCGTTCAGCGCAAGAGGATCGATGTTTGCCGCGGCGAATGGCCGACTATCGTTCGCGCCGCAACCGGGGCATGGCCGCTCGCACAGCTCGAACCCGAAAACCGAGCCGGGCGCGCGTCCCGCCGAGCCGCGCGAAGCAGACGAGCCCGCCGAGCCGCGCGAAGCAGACGAGCCCGCCGAGCCGCGCGAGGCAGACGAGCCCGCCGAGCCGCGCGAGGCAGACGAGCCCGCCGAGCCGCGCGAGGCAGACGAATCAGAGGAGTGAGCGGTCATGGTTGCCGGCGTCGCGATTGACGGTCGAAATCCAGCAAGCTAGCTTGCGAGCCGCCCATGCGGGCGCACAAAGTGCGGCGTTGATATGTCCGGTTTGCACATACGTCCGGTCGTCATCACGGGCTGCTCGGGTTTCGTCGGAGCCAACTTGGCGGCCTGCGTGGTGGCTCGCGGCGGCCGCGTGATCGGTGTCGAGAGCCCTTCGGCCAACGATTGGCGCACCCGCAGTATGCCTGGGGTCGAGCTCGAACGCCTGGATCTGTGCCAAAAATCCGAGGTTCTCGCGTTCATCGAACGGGTGCAGCCCCAGGCGATCTACAACTGCGCGGCGTACGGCGCCTATCCGGTTCAAAGGGCTGCAGAGCGCATCTTCGCCGTCAACCTGCTTGCCGTGCATCACCTGCTCGAAGCCGTGCGTCGAGTGCCGGGCTTTCGCGCATTCGTGCAGGCGGGAAGCTCGTCGGAATACGGCTTCAATTGTAGCGCGCCCGCTGAAGATGGCGTCACTGCACCGGACAGCGACTACGCCGTGTCGAAAGTGGCAGCGACGCAGCTCGTGCAGATGTACGCGCGCAAGTACGGCGTGCCGGGCTTCGTGCTGCGGTTGTACTCGCTCTATGGCCCCTATGAAGACTTCAGTCGCTTGATCCCGACTTTGCTCGGCCGTGCGCGTGAAGGCGGCTTCCCGCCGTTGGTCGACCCCGACATCTCGCGTGACTTCGTGTACGTGGCGGACGCGGTGCAGGCCTTCGAGGCCGTGCTCGCAAACGCCGAGCGACTCACGCCGGGCGAAGTGTTCAACGTGGGTAGCGGCGTCAAGACGACGCTCTCGGCTCTCGTCCAGCTGGTGCGTGAGCTGTTCAACGTAAAGGCCGACCCGGTTTGGCGGAGCATGCCCGAACGCGGCTGGGATCACCGCGAATGGTTCGCGAACCCAGCAAAAGCGGCGCGCGTGATTCCCTGGCTCAGCACGACTTCAATGCGTGTCGGCTTGGCCGCCACGGCTCGCTGGCTCGCGGACAATCCCGCGCTCGTCGCCGAAGGCCGAAAAACGTCGCTGCTGGAGCATGAATCATGAGCGAAGCCTTCCAGCCGGCAACGCTCGCGCGCGCGGCGCTCGGCATCCGTCGCCAGTTCTTGCGCATGCATTTCCAGGCGCGCTCCGGTCATTTGGGCAGCGGCCTGTCGGCCATCGATATCCTGACCTATTTGTATTCGGCTTGGCTAAAGCCCAAGGATCAGTTCATCCTGAGCAAGGGTCACGCTGCCTCCTCGCTATACGCCACGCTGCACCACTTCGGCAGGTTGTCCGAAGCGGAGCTCGCCAGCTACTACCAAGACGGCACGCTGTTACCCGCGCACCCCGCGCCGCGCGGGGTAGCGGCCATCGTCGCCGCTACCGGCTCACTCGGACATGGCCTTTCGATTGCGACCGGAATGGCGCACAGCTACAAATACCTGCGCCCGACCGCCGCGCGCGTGGCGTGCCTGGTCTCGGACGGTGAATGCAACGCCGGTTCCACGTGGGAAGCAGCGCTGTTCGCGGCTCACCACGGGCTCGACAACCTGCTCGTGCTCGTAGATGCCAACGGCATTCAAGGCTTTGGCCGCAGCGCAGACGTGCTCGGCCTGGAGCCCTTGGCGGAGAAGTGGCGAGCGTTCGGCTTCGACGTGCGCGAGTGCGATGGCCATGATTTCGGCGCGCTACACGGCGCGGTGTGTGCGCTGCGAAGCGAGCGCCCCGGCTGCGTCATCGCTCGCACCGTGAAGGGCAAAGGCGTCAGCTTCATGGAAGATACGATCGACTGGCACTACTGGTCGATGAGCGAGGAGCAGTATCGAAACGCCATCGCCGAGCTCGATCGCGCGGAGAGTGAACTGTCTCGATGAGGAGCGAGTTCGTCAGCGCCGTCGAGCGTGCCCTGGCTCTGGACGCGGATTCCCTGTTCATCACTGGGGACCTCGGCTTCAACGCCTTCGAAGGCTTGGTCGAAAGGTTCGGCAAGCGCTTCCTCAACGCCGGCGTGGCCGAGCAGAACATGATGAGCCTGGCGGCTGGCATCGCGCTCACTGGCCTGCGCCCATGGGTGTATTCGATCGCCCCTTTTGCGACGTTACGCTGCCTGGAGCAGATTCGAAATGACATTTGCCTGCATCGGCTGCCGGTGCGCATCGTGGGTAATGGTGGCGGCTACAGTTACGGCATCATGGGCTCGGCCCATCACGCGCTGGAAGATTTGGGGGTGTTGAAGGGGCT
>DASSMT010000059.1:0-39361 GCA_035688655.1 Polyangiaceae bacterium
TGCCCAGCCCAGCAGCGGCCATCGAGACGCCCGCGCCGGCGCAACCCGCGCAGAGCCCGCTTGCCTCTCGACCCGCGAAGCAGAAGGTCGCCCCGCCACCGTCCGCGACTGACACGCTTGCCCAAGAGCTCGCGTTGCTGACCAGCGCCGCAAGCCAATTGAGTTCTGGCCAGGCAACCGCGGCACTCTTGGCGCTCGAGGAGCACCAGCGACGGTTTTCACACGGCGCCTTGAGCGATGAACGCAACCTAGCGAAGGCTCGCGCTCTGTGCGTCCTGCATCGCTTCGATGAGGCGCGTGCCGCACTCGCTCTGTTCGCAACCGGAACGCCCTCGGCGGCGCGCGTGAAAGAGGAATGCGACTCTGCTTGGAAGCGCGCCAATACCGCGAGTCTGTCGCACAAGGTCGAAAGCGACTAAACCTCTTTAGGCATCGACCGGCTGAGTCGTTATCGGCTGAATTCGCTATTGCTGAGACGCCGCGTCGCACAGCTGCTTGGCGCGCCCTGCCGCGGGTGATTGCGGCGCAAGCTGCGCGAGTTCGGCTCGGCCCTCGCTGACGCGCTTCAAGGTGCAGAGGGTCTGCGCTCTCACTGCTCGTCGCTCGACCGCGAGCATGCCATGCGGAAATTTCCGCTGATGCTCATCCAATGATTTCAATGCAGCTGCCGCACGGCCCGCGCGAAGATCACGGGTGGCGCGCGAGAGGAGCGCCACTTCTTCGGCGAGCGCGTCTCGAGCGGGTTGAGCCGGTGCTTTCGCTTCGGGTGCTGGCTTCACCGAAGGTGCGGGCTCCGGCGCGACCAAAGCGGGCGCGTCGACCACTGGCGCTATCGTTTCCGCCACTTCCGGCGGCGTGACTGGCGCGGGGGCGCTGACGGCGGACGCAGTGTGCGTTTGGCTGAAGCTCGGTCGCAGCGACCAGATGGCCGCTCCGCCGACCAGCACGGCACCAACCGTCAGCGAGCTGACCAAACGCCAGCTGCTGCCGACGTGACGAACTGGCAAGGGGCGAGACTGCAGGGCGGGGCTCGCGGCGGACGCGCCGACGTGAGCATCGAGCAACGTTTCGAGCCGCTCCATTTCACCAGCCGGAGGTCGCATTTCCTCACGGGCTTGTTCGATGACGACTCGAGCTTTTGAACTGAGAGCGGACATAAGCATCAGGTTCCCTTGGTCCGCGCCTCATGGCGCGCCAACGCAGCTTCAAAATTTTGCCGCGCTACTCGAAGCCTCGAGTAAGCCGTGTTCAGCGGTATCCCGAGCACTTCCGCCGCCTCGGGGACCGAAAAATCTTCGACATCTACCAGCGCAAAGATTTCACGCTTCGGCGGTTCCATCTGGTCGAGCAGTGACATGAGCAACTGAAAACCAGCACTCCGCTCGGTATTTTCTAGTGGCGTTGGTTCTCGCGACAGCGCTTCTCCATCGCCAGGCGGCCCCGAGCTCGCGTCCGCATGGGCTCGCTTTGCGCGACGATGGTTGCTCGCGGTACGGCGAACGACACTATAAATCCAGCTGCGCAGCGATTCTCTCTTTTCGACGGTATACAGCTTGGAGTGCACCACGAGGAAGACTTCCTGAATCAGGTCGTCCATCCCGCTCGGCTGAATTCCGAGGCGCCGTGCGGATGACCACACGAAATCGAAATACTCGCGGTAAACCTCTTTGAAGGGGGGTATTTCCGACGAAGTGGGCGCGCGGCTAGGCATCGGAGGTTCGCCCCCTGGGAGGCCAGCCGTTTCGATGGTGCGACCTGCCATACTTCAGCTCGTCATGCAGTAGCGGTACCCTGCGATCTCCGTCAGAAAATCCACTGCGCGCCGATGGTTAGTGTAGCCGCTACGGGTGCGAGGCGCTCGACGACGACAGGCGTCGGCTCGGGCGTCGCCTCGCCTGTTCCAGCGGGGGGCAATGACACGCTCACTTCGGGACGCGCGAACTCGACCTCGCCATCGAGGGCGGCAACCACACCGAGCCAGGGTGTGATCAAAAAGCGGGACTGTGCGCCGATCCCGACAGCTGCCCACGTCACCGCATCGGTGCCCGGCACGAGACTGTGGCCGCTACCGCGCGCAGAAAGGTGGTGTACGGACATCAGCGCGCATGGAGCGAACTCGAAGCGTTCGCCGAAAATGGCCCGACAACCGCGCGCGCCCACCGTGAATCGCTTCATCTCCACGTCGTACTCGTAACCCAAGTTGGTGGTGGTCTCGTGCTGAGGCGCCCAATACCGGCCCTCGGCCAGGAACCGCCAGCGATCGAACGAATAGCCCACACCGCCCCCCAAACCTGAGCTCACTTGACCCATGGGACCGAAACTGAGCGACCCGAGCGGCGCCATCAGCAGCACGTGCCAGCGACGCGGAGGTCCGGGCTCGGGCTCGGGCTCGGTGTTCGAGGAAGAATCCGCAGGCGTCGTTGAGTTCGGCGGCGAAGTGGTTGCCGCGTCCTTCTGCGCTGCCGTCGGCTTCTCGGATGCCTGACTGTTTGCGGTCACGCCGCTGGCAGCCGCGGCGCTAGCGGAAGCGGAGCCCGTGCTCGTGGGCGAGGTGCCCGCGAGGTCTCCCTCACTCAACGGCTCTTCCGAGCTCAAAAGCAGCGCCAGTGCGACCGCAGTGGCTCCAGCCAGATCCTTGCACGACTTGCCTTCGATGTTTCGCACCGCGGCCAGGTTTCCGTAGTGAATCTCCAGACGCAGACGGAACAAGCCGTCGCTCGCTTGCGTGACTGACGCCTCCGCTCGCAACGTGTTGGCCGTTGCTCGAGTCGTACCAGCGATTTTGCGTACGCGGGCCAGCACGCTGTCTTCGCTCGGGCAGCCTTCGAGCGCGCTCCACTTCAGCTCGATTGGAGCAGCGCCTTGCGCACTGGCCCGCCCGGACAAAGCGATCCCCGACGCACACAGCAAAACGGCAGACAATCGCCTCAGCGCTCGCATCGCTCACAGGGTCGCACTGGTCGAGCTGAGCATCGTGCTGATCGAGACGTCATCCACGAACAAGCTGGAGTTGGCGGGTGTGGCCTTCTCGGCCCAGTCACCGACGTACCATTGAGTGAACGGCGAAAGATCGGACTTCAGATTGGCCTTTTCGAACAGCAGCACGCCGTCTTGGTACAACGCGAGCTTGCCGGTCGAGTCCGCCGCGCGCTTCAAGAACAGCTCGATGTGAAACCACTTGCCGATCGGAATGGGCTTGTGATCGGCGCCGGTATACACGGTGACATCGGGAGCAGCGACGAGGTAATCCTTGACCACGAGTTCCCACTCCCCGGATTGGGCAATCTCGGACAAGGTAACGTCCCAGAGGTCGCGCAGGCGCGGAGCCGGCGCATCTCCGCCCTGAAAGTGCCAGAGATTCCAATTCGGCGCGTCCTCCAGAGCCTCGGGAATGTAGTACCACGCGCCGTAATACGCCGAGTCCGGGAAGGCACCCTGGCGCACACAACGCGTCTGATTCCAGTCGCCGCCGACCACCTTGAATTCGGCCGCCTGATGTCCGCCGGGGCGGTGCGGTTCGGACACGAGCAAGTACGGACCGTCCCCGTAGCAAAAGCCAGCGCCGTCGAGGCTCGGGTAGGCGCAAAAGCCTTCCTCGAAGCCGGTCGACCACGGCACGGTCACCGGGTCCGTCTTGGCAGGCGGTTCTATGACTCCGCCGTCGGGCCCGCGCTCAGCCGGGCACTCCCACTCACCGGCGCTCACCTTCGGCGCGCACGCGCCGAGAACCGGCAGTGCGAGCAAGATGGAGAGCGAACCAACGCCTGTGACCCCGCGCAAGTGTGCAACGAACGAGCGTGCGGCTTCCTCATCAGAACAGCCTTGTCCAGCTGAAAAAAAACACGCGCCCACGACTAATCTCGGGTGTTGAAGGAGATCGCCGAAGGGCCACCGCGGCGATGCAGCAAGAAATTGCGCCAATTGATGACTAGCATCGGTTACCAACGGCGCCCACTCTGCCCCGGCGGTTGCCTGGCCGGGAAGTCCTGATTTTCCTCACATACCCCGACGGGCCGGTCAGGCGCCCGACACCGCCCGGGCTCGGAGCGCCATTCGTCCGGAGTGACGGTCGGGCATGTCGATTGTCAGACGGAAATTGGTCACTGCTCCTATTGCGATTGCGTGGCTGTTTATTCAGCAGGTTTCTACGGCGCGGTAGTGAACCTCCGATAGAGGTCCAGCATCCTTTTGTAGCGTCGAGCGATCAGCGGCGGGGCTGGAACAGCGACAGCGTTTACTCGACGGGATTAGCCGGGTGCCCACATTGCATTCGTTGACTGGACACCGCCCTCGGCGCCTTCGACGATTTTTCGTCTGTTGGCCGAGAAAGCCAAGCGATGAACGCGATGCTATCCGAACCAACGGTACTTTCGAGTGTAGTCCGCTCCGGCAGGGGCTTTCGCGTCGAGTTCGAGTACGTGCAGCGCACCTTGCGTCGCCTGGGCACTGATCAGTCCGAAGTGGACGATCTGGCGCAAGAAGTATTTTTGGTTCTGCATCGGCGCTGGTCCGAGTTCGACCAGAGCCGCCCCCTTCGACCATACCTGTTTGGCGTCGCGGTTCGCATTGCCCTGGCCAATCAACGCAAACGCGCGCGTGAGGTCGCTCTCGGAAACCTGGAGTTGGGCGACGACGAACCGGGACCCGAAGAGGTGCTCAGCAACAAGCAAACCCGCGCGCTGGTACAGACAGCGCTGAAGCGCATCCCCTTGCCGAGGCGCACCGTGCTCGTGATGCACGAGCTCGATCGCGTGCCGGTGACCGAGGTCGCAGCAACGTTGTCCATACCACTCTTTACAGTGTATTCACGCCTGCGCAAAGCGCGTGAAGAGCTCCGACTCGAGACGCAGCGCATGCTGCGGGGGAATCGAGATCATCGCGAGCCGGGGTTTATGGCAGCGCGCCAATCGTGATGGCCGTGACGTCGTAGCGCTCGACATCATTGGAAAAGACCGTGTCATTCCCCTTGCAAGGGAGGACAAACTGGTCCCCTGCCCAGCGAGTAGGCGCAGT
Organism: Polyangiaceae bacterium; assembly: GCA_035688655.1. Lineage (GTDB taxonomy): Bacteria > Myxococcota_A > Polyangia > Polyangiales > Polyangiaceae > PMG-095. The sequence goes on from DASSMT010000059.1 coordinate 5,014, forward strand.
GTTTAACTGTGACTTCCCGGCAAGATGACCATCGAGCTCCTGATCCACGCCATCGTGCGGCAAACGACGATCCTGATTGCGCAGTTGGCCACATCGAGGGGAGTTCGGGCGCCGCTCGCGCAAATCGCCGATCAGGTGTTCATCGAGCTCGTGCGTGAGATCGAGCGTCAGGGCATCAGTCGCAAAGTGAGCGCCGACATGTTCGGTTTGGGTCTTCGCACGTATCGGCGCAAGATCCAGCGCCTCAGCGAGAGTTCGACCGAGCGCGGTCGTTCGCTCTGGGAGGTCGTCCTCGAACACATCAAGACGCAAAGCGTGGTCACGCGGCGTGACATCCTGAATCGCTTTCCCCACGACGACGAAGCACAGGTCCGGTCGGTCATTCGTGACTTGTGTGACAGCGAATTGGTGTTCTGGACCGGCTCCGGCTCGAATCCGTCCTATCGCGCCGCGACGGACGGTGAGCTCGCGTTGCTGCAACGCAAGCTGGGCGCCGAGGGCGCTGAAGAGCTGGTGATCTCGCTGATGTATCGCGAAGGCCCGCTCACACTCCAAGAGATCGCAGTACGCGCGCAAACGGAGGTCGCAGCGCTCGAAGGCACGATTCAACGTCTGCTCGCGGACGGTCGAATCCAGCAGGCGGAGACCAACGGCGTCATTCGTTACAGCGCGCAGGCGCTAGTCGTTCCGGTGGGAGCCGCGGTGGGGTGGGAAGCGGCCGTCTACGATCACTTCAAAGCGCTCGTCACCACCGTGCTCAGTCGTCTCAATGAAAATCGAGCGACCGCGCTCGATGATCGCGTGGGCGGAGGCACCTACACCATCGACGTGTGGCCCGGACATCCCTTGGAGGAGGAAGTATTCGGCACGCTCGCCCGCCTGCGCAACACGCTCACGGAAATGCGCGAGCGCGTGGTCAAGTTCAATGGCGATCAGCCTGTTCCGCAAGCGCACACTCGAGTCGTGATTTATGCGGGACAATGCTTGTTTCATGAAGACGGCGATAGCGAAGATCATGCTTAGCAAAGCCCGAAGGCGGGCGATCGTCCTGCTCGCCGCGCTCGCTTGGGCGCTCAGCTGCACACGAGAAAGCACTGACCCGACCGGCGGAGAGACCCACTTTTTGACCCGCTGCGTGCCGGGCGAGAGCACTTGCGGCGACCGGCTGACGTGCGTGTGCGGAGTGTGTACTCGCCTGTGCGCAGAGCGTGCCACGTGTGAAACTCTGCCGGCAGCGCAGTGCGTGCCCGGGTGCGTGACGCATGACGTTCAAGCGCCCGGCGTGTGCGAGGTGTCCTGCGTGGTCGACGGAGACTGCGCGGTCGTGTCTCGCTCTCATCGCTGTGAGCAGGGCGTCTGTCGCGCGGGCACGGTCGCCAGCGGTGGTGCAGCTGGCACAGGCAGCGCGGTCGACGCGGGGCCGCTCGCCGAGAGCGGCGCCGGCGGCGCGAGCGACGGGGGCGCGGGCGGCGCCGCGAACGTCTGCGATCGTGGGACCGTGTCGGCCAATCAGGTGCTCGTCGTCGGTGACAGCTTCTTCGCTACGACTCACCAGATCACGGCCTATCTCGAGAGCTTGGCCCGCGGCGCGGGTGCGGTGTCCATCGGCGAACGCTACCGCGACCGCTCGACCTTGATGTCGTCCAATGCCCTCGCCTTGGGCGGCAATGGCATCGAAGACCAATACACGGGCGGCGCCGCCGAGGCCGAGGTCAAGGTCGTCATCATGAACGGCGGCGGCGCCGATGTGCTGCTCGGTTCGTGTGACAGTGCGAACGCGAGCTGCGCCGTGATTGCTGCGGCCGAGGCCGCCGCGCAGGCGCTGTTTGCGAAGATGGCGGCGGACAACGTCGAGCACGTCGTGTACGCATTCTATCCCGATCCCAAGGACCTAAACGTGAAGGCCCGAATGGACGCGCTCAGACCTTTGATTCAGACCGCATGTGACAGTGCGCCCTTGCCCTGTCACTTTCTCGATCTGCGCGACGTCTTTACCGGGCACTACGGCGAATACCTTCAAACCGATCAGCTCAATCCCAGCGACGCAGGCGCACAAGCGACCGCCGAAGCGATCTGGGCCACGATGCAGCAATATTGCATCGCTCAATAGGCTTCGCTCGGGCTCGTCTCACTGCTCAGGCAGCTCGAGGCTGAGCGCTGTTCGGCGCGCTTCGCCCGCCGTCGCAAGGAGACCGAGCCGCCTACGGCACGGTCAGCTGAAAACTCTTGACCGTGACAGAGCCACCGAGAGCTGCTGTCGCGAAGTTGAAGATGCCGTAACGGTAACCGGGAAAGAATTGCCAGTCGGTGTTCAGCGTGTAGGCGGGGCCGATCGCGGTGAACGTCGTGCCATCGGTGCTGAACGAGAACTTACCCTGCCGGCCCGTTCCGGGTCGCACGTCCACCGTTGCGCGGAGCCAGATCGTGTTGCCGGAAATGGGGCTGCTGGCAGCTTCCGTGCCCGTGCTGGTGGTGGCCCACGTGCTGGTGTTCATGGCGAGGCCGTTCACCATGCTGACTTTGCTGGAGCTGCCTGATTTTTTGACCGCCACGTAGGCCGACATGTGCTTCAACAGGGCGAGGCCCGCCACATCGCCGTCTTTCATGCCGCTGAGGTCGAGCTGAACGGTGCTGGTCGATTGCGGGCCAATCGTTCGGCGCGTCAGCGTATTTCTGGCGGCGTACAAGTCATTGGTGACGGTGGCCGTCTGCAGCGTAACGCCATTGTTGATCGACCACTTGCTGTTGTCGGGGTTGTGGTTCCATTCCCATTCCGGGGCGAGGGTCGTACCGCTGAAGGTCTCGGTGCCGGTGTGCGGTTTCGTCGTGTGTGGCGGGCGCGGCACGTCTGGGTACGGGTAGCTGGCACCCCAGGCATTGTCGACGAGCTGCACGGTTGGAAAGCCATCCGCAGACCACTTGACTGGTGCGAGCACCGGGATGCGCCCACCTGGGTACGCGTCCTGGAAGCCCATGTAGTACCAATCACCCTTTTGGGTTTGAATCAAACTGCCTTGATGAGGCGTGCCCCCACCTGCGACCGGTCCCTTCGTTTTGTCGATCAACGCCTTGGAAGTATAGGGACCCCAGACGTTGCTGGACTTGAGCACGAACTCACCGTCTGCCGGACGCGTGGGGGTAATGTAATAGTTTCCCTTGTACTTGAAGAAGTGGGAACCCTCGAGCGTGTACGCGCCGTTGGTGGTGTACACCTGTTGGGTCTTGACCGGCGAGAGCCCGTCCGCACTCAGCTGCGCGACGCTGATGTCGCCGCCTCCGCCGAAGGCGACATACATGGTGTCGTCGGCCGAGTCGTCGTAGTCGGCCATCATCCCTGCGTCGTAGTAGCAATTGTTGATGGTCGATTTCTTTTGCCAGGGACCTTCTGCCGCGGGAGCCGTATAGATGTAGGTCTTGCCAAACTCGATGCAGCCCAGAAAATAGAAGGTCTTGTTCGACTTTCGATAATGCAAAGAGGAAGCCCACGTTCCCTTGACGTACGCCTGACCGCCGCTCAAATCGTACTTCGCAGAGAAATCCAAGACCGGGACAGCGTGGCCAACGTACTCCCAGTTCACGAGATCCCAAGAGCGAAGGATCGGCGCGCCCGGCGAATAGTGCATATTCGAGGCCGTGTAATAAAAGACGTCATCCACTCGGATGATCTCGTCGTCTGGCAAGTCTTGCCACAGAATCGGATTCGAAAACGTCGCGGAGGGTGGCCAAGCCCCACTCACACCACCGGCGTTGCCGCCTGCGCTGCTCGTCCCAGCACCCCCCGCGACGCTCGCTGTTCCGCCAGAGCCCGCGGCACTCTCGCCGGCCCCAGCTGCGCCAGGGCCGCCACCGTGCCCGCCCGCGTTCAGCGAGCCGCCAGAAGCCGTGCTTCCAGCCGCGCCCGCGCTCTGCGCGCTGCCCGCAGCTCCATGCGAGGTGTCTCCGCCCGCGCTGCTCGGTGTGCCCGCGCTGCCCGTTCGTCCGCCGCCACTCGGAGTTTCAGCCGAAGTTCCGCTGCCGCAGGCTCCGCTCGCGAGCAGTAGCCAGAACGCAGCGACCAGAGTCGGAGTCTTTGCGCGAAACACTCAGTCGAGCAGTAGCCACGGTGTGCTCAATCCGTTTACGAAAGTGGCCTGCTCGAGCTCACTGACTGACGAACTGACAGAGTTGGTAACGGATCATTCTGCACACGAACGGCCAGCTCTGCGGCGAGCCACGAACGCGATCCCGAGCAGAGCGAGCAACGAAAAACGCACAGCGCTGCGGCTTTCGCTGCCGACGAGCGCGCAACTGCAACCTTCCGAAGGGCTCGCGCTGCTACTCGACGCAGTGCCGCCTGCGCTGAACGTCCCGCCGAAATTACCGCCGGCGTTCGTAGGCGCGCCTGCTGCTGCTTGGGCAGCGCCGCCCTGGCCGCTCGGCGTTCCGGCAACGCCGGCACTCGCGCTGCTCGCGCCGCTCGCTGAAGAGCTCACGCCGGCCGCTCCAGCGCTGGTCGAACCGCTCACGCCAACGCTCGAGCCGCCGGTCCCGCCCGAGCCCTGATTGCTCGAGCCTGCCGCTGCAGGGCTGCCGGCGGCGCCGTTGCCGCCTGCGCCAGTACCGCCGGTGGTTGGACAAGCAGCCGCCTCGGGGTCCGGGCTGTCCACGCGATCGAGCCCCAGAAAGCTCTCCGCCGTGTTCACATCCCATTTTACGTCATGGCCCGCGCCATCCACGGAAAACGTCTCGAACACGCCAAACCCGCATTGGCTTTTCCAGAGCTGGTGCGTCCCGCCGAACTTGCTGTCGCTCGTCGCCGGCGTGTCACTCAAGGCGAGCAGGTTTGTCCATTCTTTCACGGCCTCAGTCAGATTCTTGTAATTGATCGTCGTGTCCGCGGTGCCGTGCCACAACTGAAGCCGCGGACGATGACCCGTGTAGCCCGGAAACATCCCGCGCACGAGATCGCCCCATTCCTTCGCGGTCTTGCTCACTTGCCCGTTCGCGCACGGGCTACTCCATTGGCCGTTGCTCGCCACGTCACCGCTGTAGTCCTGGGCCCAGCAGCCGCATGGCACGCCGGAGATAGCGACGCCGGCGACGAAGATGTCGGGATATATGCCCATCAACGCTTGCGTCATCATCGCGCCCGAAGAGCCACCGAACGCATACACGCGGCTGGCATCGCCGTTGTACTTGGTCAGCGTGTAGCGCACCATCTGAGCGATGGCGTGCGTGTCGCCACCGCCATCGTGCTTCAGCGATTTCGCGGAGCCCACGTCCCAGCAATTGTGTCCGGTCGCTTCAGGGAAGATGATGATGAAGCCGTTCTTGTCCGCCAGTGAGACGAAGCTCGACTTCGTTTCGCTGTAGGTACTTGCGGCAGTGCCTTGGCAGTGGTGCGACGCGACCAGGATCGGCGGCTTTGCCGAAAGCTTGTCGGGCACATAGATGTACATGTTGACGTAACTCGGCAGGCCGCTCACGCCCCAGACGCTCTGCTCGACCTTTTGCGAGCTCGCGGCGCCCGCGTGCGCGCAAAGTGAAGCCCCTGCCAGCAGGGCGGCGGAAATTAGAGCCGGTTTCATCCTAGTAGCAGTAGCCGCAACCGCCGCAATCCATCGGGGAAAAGTTGCATCCCGGGCCCGCCAGCCGTGGCCGCGATGACGAAATGCCGAGCCACCTGCTCAAACCCTCACAAAAATTGTGGCGTACCGACAAATTGCCAGCGTGTTCACCGTTTGTCTTTCCGCCCGGCGGGCGGCGGCAGGGATCTTTGCCGCCACGACCGTCTATTCTGCCGCCGCCCTAGCCGACAACCCCATCGTGCAAACCAACTACACGGCGGACCCCGCGCCGATGGTTTACGAGGGCCGGTTGTATCTTTACACGTCCCACGATGAAGACGTGACCGTCAACAACTTCTTCACCATGAACGACTGGCGACTCTACTCGACCATCGACATGGTGAATTGGACCGACCACGGCTCGCCCGCGGGCTACAAGAGCTTCAGTTGGGGCAAGGACTCCGCCTGGGCCATTCAAGTCGTGCCTCGGAACGGCAAGTTCTATCTGTACGCGCCGCTCAACAACAACAGCGGCTCCAAGATCGGTGTGGCGGTGGGGCAGAACCCCGCAGGCCCGTTCACTGATCCGCTCGGCAAAGGGCTCATCGAATCCGGCTCCGGGAACATCGACCCGACGGTGTTCATCGACGACGACGGGCAAGCGTACCTGTACTGGGGCAACCCCGACCTCAGATACGTGAAGCTGAACTCGGACATGATCTCCTTTGCCGGCAGTCCGACCAAGGTCGCCTTGACGACCGGGGGCTTCGGCGTTCGGAGCAACACCGATCGCGCGACCGCGTACGAAGAAGGGCCCTGGTTCTACAAGCGCAACGCGCTTTATTACATCGTCTATCCGGCGGACGGCACGCCCGAGAAGATCAGCTACACGACCAGCAGCGGCCCCCTGGGTGATTGGATGTATCGCGGCGACATCATGGCCAAAGAGACGGGCTCGGGCGGAAGCTTCACCAATCACCCGGGCGTGGTCGACTACAAGGGCCACTCGTATTTCTTCTATCACAATGCCGCATTGCCCGGCGGTGGCGGCTACAAGCGCTCGGTCTGCGTCGAAGAGTTCACGTACGGCGCCGACGGCACCATTCCCGCGATCAAGATGAGCACCGGGGGCCCAAAGGCCGTCGAAAATCTGAACCCATTTCAGCGTGTCGAGGCCGAGACCATCGCGTTTTCATCCGGCCTCAAAACGGAGACGTGTAGCGAAGGCGGCATCGACGTCACCTCCATCAGCAACGGTGACTACATCAAGGTCAAGAACGTCGACTTCGGAAGCGGCGCCACTTCGTTCGACGCGCGCGTTGCTTCGGCCAATAGTGGCGCGAGCATCGAGCTGCACCTCGATAGCCAAACGGGGACGTCGCTCGGCACGTGCGCGGTGCCCGCCACGGGCGGCGCGAAGACGTGGATGACGAAGACCTGCCCGGTGACCGGCGCAACCGGCGTTCACGACCTGTTTCTGAAATTCACCGGCGGCAGCGGTGATCTGTTCAACTTCAACTGGTGGCAGTTCAGCGGGCCCGGCGGCATGGACATGGGCAGCGGGGGCACCGGCAGCGGCGGCGCGAGCAGCGGCGGCGCTGGCACGCTCGGCGGCTCGGGCGGCCAGAGCGGCAAGCCCGACGGCGGCGCAATTGGACTCGGCGGCGGAGTGGCGAGCGCTGGAACCGGTGGCATCACGGTAGGCGGCGCAGGCATGTCGCCGAGCACGGGTGGCGGCGGATCGAGCTCGACGAGCAGCGGTGGTCGGACGAGCAGCGCTGGGAGCACCAGTGCGAACGGCGGGTCCACGCCGGGCGCAACGCCACCCGTCGCTGATGCGAGCGGGTGCAGCTGTCGGAGCAGCGCGGCACGGGGCGGCTCGCCGGCAGCGCTGGCAATGCTCGCGCTTTCCGCCGTCATCCTACATCGCCGCCGCAAGTCTCGCGCCGAGAGCTGACGGGTCGCAGAAACCAGGCGCACGCAAGCATTCGAGACGAGCTGGTTTCCTTGCGAGCGCGCGGATTCGCGTGATCGGCGCTGGTCCTAGAGCAAAGCGTGCGCCAAACCAGGTGCCTCCAAGCGCTATGCCGCCAGCTGCACGCGAATTTCAGCCCAAACCTCGCGCTGTTCGGACGAATCGCCCCCCGCAACCAACCCGCGCAGTGCAGCGCTCGGTGTAGGCTCCGCCCCATGAACGCCTTTGCCCCGCAAGCGAGTGCAGCCGCTGCAGTCGCTCGTCTGACGGAAATCTACGAAGCCTCGGTTGCGAACTTGCGCGCGGCGCTCGAGCGCTTTGCGGGGAGCGGGGTGCCGCCGGAGGCTGCGCAGCGGGCGCAGGGTGCGTTCGTCTATCCCGAGCTCCGGGTCAGCTATCGTCCGAATGGCGCAGCACCCAAGGTGGACCGTGCGTTTGCGCGCTTCAACCAAGCCGGGGTGTACGCGGTGACCATCACGCGGCCGGATCTGTTTCGACCGTACCTGCTCGAACAACTGGAGCCGCTGATCGCCGACTACGGTGCGGAGGTCGAAGTCGGGTCATCGACGCGAGAGATCCCCTACCCCTACGTGCTCGATGGGGGTGGTGTGCCGCTCGGCACGGCGACGGCGCAAGAGCTGGCACGTCACTTCCCGACCACGAATCTCGCGGACATCGGCGACGAGCTCGTGGACGGTCTTCGGGGTCAGACGAGCTCACCGCACTTGCCGCTGGCTCTCTTCGACGCTCCGCGCACGGATTTTTCGCTGGCGCGCCTGCGGCACTACACGGGCACGCCGCCCGAGCATTTTCAGTCGTACATCTTGTTCACGAACTACCATCGCTATGTGGACGAGTTCGTGCGCTTCGCGACTGCGAAGCTTGCACAAAGCGAAGACTACCAGGGGCTTTCTTGCGCCGGCGGTGGGATGATCTCGCGCGAGACCGCCAATGCCAGCGCGGCCGTTGCCGATTCGGCGTGGCGTCGGCACCAGATGCCCGCTTACCATCTCATGGCGAGGGATGGGCGAGGCATCAGCTTGGTCAATATCGGCGTGGGGCCTGCGAACGCCAAGACCATTACCGATCATCTCGCCGTCCTGCGTCCCGAGGCCTGGTTGATGATCGGCCACTGCGCAGGCCTACGCCAGAGTCAGGCCATCGGTGACTACGTGCTGGCGCACGCCTACCTGCGAGACGACAAGGTCTTGAACGAAGTCTTACCGCCGGAAGTGCCGCTACCCGCGATCGCGGAGATGCAGCAGGCCCTGCAAGAAGCAGCCAAAGAGGTGACCGGCGAGAGCGGCGACGCGCTCAAGCGCCGCTTGCGAACTGGCACGGTCGTCACCACGGACGATCGCGACTGGGAGCTGCGAGTCACCGCGTCTGCGTTGCGTTTCAATCAATCACGCGCCGTGGCCATCGACATGGAATCGGGAACCATCGCGGCGCAAGGCTATCGTTTCCGCGTGCCTTACGGCACTCTGCTCTGCGTCTCGGACAAGCCGCTGCACGGCGAGCTCAAGCTGCCCGGCATGGCCAACCGCTTCTACGAACGGGCGATCTCCGAGCACATCCGGATCGGCATCGCGACGGTCGATCAGCTGAAGCAGGCCGGGCATCGCCTGCACTCGCGCAAATTGCGCGCGTTCGACGAACCACCGTTCCGGTGAGGGATTCGGGGTCTCGGATTGACCACGAGCTACGCGACGCGCACCGCGCGCCGCGCCCGCTGACCAAAACCTCTGACCTTCTAGCAGCACGGCCCGCGCGAGCCGATCACTGGTTCCGATATTCTTCTTCGTGTTGACGTCCCTTCAACGGGATAAGGTCGCCCGGGAGAGAAAGGATTCAAGAAATCCGTTCGAAGAGGGGTCCTAGCCCCCGAACGTCCGATCCCCGCCTGACTGGGCGTTCCTCTCTTCGAGCCGCGTAAGCCCTCGCTGCAACGTAACCGCGGACTAGAGCAGCGCGGCTCGAGCTTCGCTGTTCGGCCACACTTCGCTGCTCGGCATCGCAGGCGGTGGCGGTGCTCGCGTGGCTTTTTTGATGGTCACGGAGAGCTTCGTAGAGCGGCACAGCCTTCGGCGTCCCTGACGTCGCATCCGCCATGGGACGCCGAAGGCTGCGCAGCCGCGCGTGACCAGCAAAAAATCCCGAGGGAAAGGGCGCGGCAAGGACTCACCTCGTCAAGACCTCGAGCGTCCACGAGGAATCGCCTGCGCCCGTGTCGGCAACGTAGCGCACGGCGTACAGCGAGCGACAGTCGTCCGAGATCGCCGGAGACATCCAGCTCGTCGCAGGAGCGTCGGTCGGAGGCGCGATGACGGCGACGGGCGTGGAAAAGGGTAGGTCCGGTCTCTGGCGTGTCGCCACCCACACGCCGTATTGGTTGCCGAAGAAGAGCGCGAGGCCGTTGATGCTGAGGTCCGGCGCCTGGGTGGGAAGACCACCGAGGCCGGGGATTTCGCTGCCGTGGTCGAACGCTGCATCTGGCGCTGCACGCTCGTAAACGAGTCCGGGATCTGCGCTGGCGTTGAAGCCGGAGGTGTAGACGATGAGCTCGTTCGCGCTGATGGCGGGGCTCGCACCCACCGTTCCGTAGCTCTGCGCGTCGAGGACGAACGCTGCGCCCGGCGCTGAGCGACGGGCGATACGGAGTGAGCCGCTGAAAGAGACGGTTGGATCGTAGCAGCCGATGTACGCGCGAAGTCCGTCGGGGGTGAGATCGGACGTGCGATCCTCGGTCGGCGCGCAGGCCGCATCGAGCTCGGGCAAAGGCGCGCCGGGCTCGAACGGGACGAGCTTCGACGAGCGCGTGGAGCGCCGGAATCCCTTCACGGCCCCCGGGACATCGGTCGCGGAGTACAGGAGCTCGAGCTCGTCGGCGCTCAGTGTCGGGGAATACACGCGGAGCTCCGGGCCCGAATCGAGCACGACTCGAGGCGCTCCGAACTGCCCGCTGCAGTCGGCGCTCGGCGCAGAGCCACCTGCACCGCTCCCGGCGCCCGAACCCGCAGCTCCGGACGCCGCGCTCATGCCAGCAGCTCCCGAGCTTGCGCCCCCTTCCCCACCGCTGTCTCCACTCACCGCGCCCGCGCCGGCGCTGCTCGTGCCGGAGCCTCCTTCAGTATCCGCTGCGCCCGAGCGCCCGCTCGCGCCCAAACCCGCGCTGCTCCCACCCGAGCTCTGCCCGGCGGACGCTGAACCGTCGCCCGACTTCGACGAATCGCCACAGCCTGTGACGGCGAACGTTCCGAGAACGACCGAGCACAAGCCCTTGGCTACTAAGTGCATCACGCCGCCACATCCACCCATTGCCCGCTAATTATGCCATTTCTCTGGCCTGCCTGGGTTGCGAAAGACCGTCGGGCCCCACGAGGCGTACCGCGCATCGAGCGATGCCCAAGGATTCTCGGCGGACGATTTGGCGACTCGCACAGCGACAGAGCAGCGTGCCCAAACGCTGTCGTCGCTCTGACGTCCCTGTCTCTTCGCCTACCGCCACCCCACGGCTGTTCTCGCCTCGAACGGAACCCAGCACCCCGATACCTCGACGTTTCCGCGGTCAGGAAAGTCGAGTAACGCCCCCCGCTTCTCTTTAGTTCCGAGATCCCGAGGTTCCTTGGGCGGAAAAGGGACTCGAGCGCACCTACTTTGTGCTCTTGAGGCCTCCTGGCAAGGGGCGGGGCAAGTGAGCCCGAGCTCGAGCCGCATGAGCGGCGTAACGCTCGACGCCGGAGCGCTTATCGCGCTCGACCGCGACGATCGCAAGGTCCTCGTGTTACTGGCTCGCGCCAAGGAGCTGGGTGCGCGCGTGACCGTCCCGGCAACAGCATTGGCTCAAGCCATCCGGCGGCCAGCTACGCAGGCGCGGCTGGCGCGGCTGATTCGTCAACCGACTACCGACCTTCGTTCGCTTGATGCCGTCGATGCGACCAGCGTCGGGATCTTGCTGGGCGCGAGCCGCACGAAAGACCTCGCAGACGCGCACGTCGTGATTTGCGCGAAGCGCGCGCAACAGGCAATTGTGACGAGCGATCCGGGCGACCTCGCCCGCCTGGACCCGTCAGCCAGCCTTGTTCGGATCTAAGCGCGCGGAAACCTTGAGTGTTTCCGAACCGATCCCGCCGCTACTGCGAACCCGATGGCACCGGCGGGTCGATGCGCCTCAGCTGGCAAGATCAGGCAACCAGCCGCCGCTCGAACTTCAATAATATCGCAGTATACAGCCCGCGTTGCGCCCCGCGCTTTGAACCTACGATCTCCACGAGCCTGGCGATGAGCCGTTGTCCGACACCAACGCGCCAAACATGACCTGTCGCGCCACCCTGAAGCGCGCTCAAGCCTTGAGCTCGCTGAACAGCCCCTTCGGCAGCGAAGCGTCGCCGAAGTCATCGGTGGGCGCGCCGTTCGTCTTCGTCACCCCGGCCGCGGTGAGCAGCGTGTTCAGCATCTTGTTCACGCCCGAGACTGAACCATCGCCACCCTTGCCGTCTTGGCTACCACCCGGCTGCTGGCCGTTGCCGACGACGACGTATTGTCCCTTCTTGAAGTAACCGTTGGCGGTCCCCGCTTGGATCCAGGGGATGTTGCTGAAAGAGTGCGCGCCGGTCGCGCATTGATTGCAATAGATCGCCACGCCCTGATCGAAGAGCGGACCCGTCGCTGTGTCGTAGGTCGACAACTTATCGAGCAGATGCTTGTAGTAATTCAGCATCATGCGGTCGATGTAATGGTGGAAGTCGACGGCGTTCGCGACTTGGCGATGGGAAACGTCGTGAAACTTCGCGCTCTGGCCATTGTAGGTGTACACGTGATCATCGATGCGATCACCGATCTTCAGCACGGCAACGCGGCTGTAGTCCGCCGCTGCCGAGAACGCCATCAGGTCCATGAACAGCTTGACGGCGGCGTCACGGGTGGATTGATCGTACGGCTTGGGATCCATCGACTTCATCGTCGCCACGTCCGCGTCGGGAACGCTGTAGCTCGTGGTCGACATCTTGACTTCGATGTCACGAATGGCGGTCAGATGTTGATCGAGCCGTGAGCGGTCACTGGCGCTGAGATCCGAGCGCGCGAGCAGCGCGGAGATCTGCGGGCGCAAGAGGTCGTTGATGCTCTTGCTGCGCGCCGCTCGCTGCGCCTGCGCTTGGGCCTCGGCAGAAGTTCCCGATGAGCCCTTGCCGATCGCGCCGATGATGGCCTGATACGCCTTGTACGGCGAGTCGATGTACACGCGCGGCTGTTGCGGAGTGACGTACGAGACGTAACCCGGAATGTCGAAGCCCGTGCCGCCTGGCGAGAACATGCCGGCGTGGAGCACGAGCGGATCGCGACCCGCGGGATTTTTGGCCTTGGCAATCGCGGTGTCGACCGAGATCCCCATGGCCTTGCAGTTGGTGCTGCCCGCCGTAATTTTCGCGGACGTGAGGATCTGTGCGTCGGCGGCAGAGTGCGAGCAGCCGTTCGAGCTGTAGGGGAGATTGATGCCGCGGACCACGAGCAGCTTTTCCGCGTAATCCGCGAGCTCGCCGGTCGAGCGCGTGGCCTTGTCTGCGGTCATGCTGGCCTTGGTCAGGGCCCCGGTCGCGGTGGGCCAAAATTTCTCGGGTTCCGAACCGACGCTCAAATTGACGCCGGCCTGAACCACACCGTTGTCACCAACCACGATCAGGACGAACGGTGAACGCTGTGCCTCGTCCGCGGCGGCGTTGCGAGGCAAGAAGGTCTCGAGCAGCGGCAGACCCAACATCAGCCCTCCCGCGCCCCGGAGTACCGTTCGACGATCGATTCGTGGCGGCTGCAGCTTGTTCATCGCGTGTCTTTCTCTGCTCACGGAAGGCGGTTGAGGAACGCTTCGCTCGTCACCAGCGCGAGCTCCAGATCATGAAGTGTCATCCCCGCGCGTGAGCGACGGGCGAAGTAATCCACCGTCGCGTCCTCAGTGCTGTCGAGCTCTCTGCCGTGCAAATAACTCATCATGTTCCGGATGTAACAAGCGTGAGTCTCCTTGGCCTCGGCCAAGAGCCGCGAAAGCTGGACCCCGTTGTCGAAGCTCTGGAGCTGACCATCGAGCGAATAGCTGTCCGCGGCGTTCACCGGCTTTCCCTGATCCATCGTTCGATACTTGCCGATGGCGTCGTAGTTTTCGAACGCGTACCCGAGAGGGTTGAACAAGTTCCCGTGACACGCTTGGCCACAGGTCCCCTTGCCCGTCGTCATCTCCACCCGTTCGCGATTGGTCATTCCGGGTGTATCGGCGATCATGGTCGCGGCCGCGCGCGGGTCCGGCGGCGGCAGGGTTTTGCACAACAGCCGTTGAGCGATGAACACGCCGCGATGAATGATGTCCGGCTCATTGCCCACCGACAGGTACGACGACAGGAAACCCGCTTGCGTGAGCAGACCAGAGCGCTGGTTCGGGTCGAGGTCGACCTTCGTGAGCACGCTGGGATCGCTCGAAGCGCTGCCAGTGACGCCGTAGAGCGGCGACAGCAGCGAGTTCACGAAGCCCACGGGCGTGCTGTAAAAGTCCTTGACGCCTCGGTTCTCTCTGAACACCCACGTCAGAAACTGCAGCACTTCTTGTTTCATGGCCGCGGGCGTCTGCGGCGTGAAATCCGGGAAGACAGCCGCGTCTCGGCTGATCCCGTCGTACGTGCCCAGGCGATAAACCTGAAGGTTGAAGTTGCTGAGTCCCACCGCGCCCGTCGCTCCCTGCAGCAGCCGCTCGGCTTGCGCGGATACGTCGCTCGGGTCGTGCAGCTTTCCGGCCGCCGCTGCCGCGAGCAGCGTTTCGTCCGGGATGGTATTCGTGACCGCCAGGGCGAGCTTCGCACCCACCTCCCAATCGCTCAGCGCTACCCGGCTCGCGCCCGCGGCCGCCGGCTCCAATTCGGTGCGATACAGGAAGTATGGCGATTGCAGCATTGCCTGGATCACGAGGCTCACGCCGGCTTTGAAGGCGTCGACGCCGGGATACAAAGTCGAGCCCTGATTGAACAGTCCGAGGTGCGTCGTCACTTCGGCGTCCGTGAGCGGACGCCGGAACGCGCGCTGCCCGAACGACGTCACGAACGCCTTGGCACGCGCCGTGGTGTCGGATGACGCATCGGTCGGAAGCAAACGCGCGAGCGCCGCAGCGTCGCTCGTGACCTTGTCGGCCAACTTCTCGGAAGCATCGAACAGCTGTGAACGCAACTGCTCGGTGACGAACAGTGACTCCGCCTCGTCATCGAAGCCGATCAGCGCGTCACCGGACACGTTGCTGTCGACATCCGAGATATCGGAGAGCTTCAGCAGGTCTCGCACCGCGTTCGACCACTGCTGCCGACTCAGCCGCGCCACCCGAGGCGTCGCCACCAAGACGGTCGCTGGGGGAGAGGTCGGAATCGCGTAGGGGTCGCCGCTAGCGCCGCCAGTCCCCGTGCCCGGTTGCGAGCCACTCGAGCCCGAGCCGGTACCTGAACCCGGTGCGCCCGGCGAGCCGGTTCCCATCGAGCCGACCGCATCGGGGCCGTGCGTCGAACACCCGAGCACCGCCAGCTGGATGCCGGCGCACACCGCCGCACGTCCGAGCCACGGCCGCCAAGAATGGAAACGAACGACTGGTGGTTGGGCCTTGAAGACGCGGTTCATCGTTTCCCCGGGGAACGTTGACGATTGCCGATCGCAACTCGGTTTTGCTGAACGCGCTGAGGCGTTCGGGTCCGATGCCAACTACTGTCGGGAGCCGTTCGGCTTTGTGCGCGAAAAGTGGGCCGTCAATTTTGGGCGCCCGCCGATTGACCGACGGAATCGAGACCCCTCAGACATTGCACAGTGCCATGCGCCGCCCGTCTCCCGGCGACAGCGAGTCGCCGTGGCGAGCGACGGAAATCACCTCGGGATCTCGCTGGAAGCGCGTACCCTCAGAAAAAGCAGAAAGCCAATGTACGCAACGAGAACATGCCTTGTTTTGGCTTTGATTGCTGGGGGCGTCGCGGGCTGCACGTCACAGCCCGGCTCAATGGCGGCGCCAAATGGAGGCTCGACGGCCAGCGCCGGTCACTCGAGCGCGGGCACATTCAGTGGCAGCAGCGGCAGTGCCGTCGGCGGCAGCGCTGGCGGCAGCGACAGCAGTGGTCTCTCCGGTAGCGGGGGTGGCTCGAGCGCGGATGCAGGCCGGGGCGGCGACACGACAAGCTCGGCGAGCGGCAGCGCAGGGATGGAGGTCGGTGGCGGCTCAGCAGGCAGCGCGGGCACTCCCGGCGCCTCGACCCAGCCCGAGCTCGTGACGTCGGCGGCGAACGCTTATTGGACCACCACCAGCCCAGTCACGCGCCTGACGAGCGGCACCGCCGACCTCACTGTCGATGAGAACACCAAGTTCCAACGCTGGGATGGCTTCGGTGGCTGTTTCAACGAGATGGGCTGGGACGCGCTATCCGTAGTGAGCAGCGAGATCCCCAGGGCAATCAAACTGCTCTTCGACGCCAAAGACGGCGCCAATTTCGCGTATGGGCGGCTCCCCCTCGGAGCCAGCGACTACTCGATGAGTTGGTACACGCTCGACGACACCGCTGGTGACTACACCATGGATAAGTTCTCGATCGCGCGCGATCGAGAAAAGCTCATCCCGTTCATCAAAGAGGCGCTGAAGATCAAGCCGGATCTGCACCTTTGGGCGAGTCCCTGGGTCGTCCCCTCCTGGATGATGGACAGCTCGAGCAACCTGAAGAGCGATGCGCAGACGCTGAACGCGCACGCGCTGTACATGGCTCGCTTCGTCGAAGAATACGCGAAAGAGGGGCTGAAGATCGAGGCCATCCATCCCCAGAACGAGCCAGGTTACGGCAGGGTCCATTGGACACAAGCGTTGCTCATCGACTTCATGAAGACCTACTTGGGCCCAACGCTCGCCAAGCGAAACCTCACCACCGAGGTCTGGTGTGGCACGATGTCGAAGGATCCGGACGACACGAACATCGCCCTGGCGACCGCGAAGGACGACGCGGCCATGAAGGTCGTCAAAGGCTTCGGCGTGCAGTGGAATCTCCAAGCTGCCGTCGCCACCTTGGCAGCCAAAGGCCCCGTGATGCAGACCGAGCACCGCTGCGGGAACTACAATTTCGAGAGCCCGTACTGGGACAAATCCCGATACGACTCCAAAAAGCCGCAGAACGATCATCTCTACGGAGAGGAAAGCTGGCAACTGATCCGGGATTGGATCGTCTCCGGCGTGAACTCCTACAGCGCGTGGAACATGGTGCTCGACACGGTCGGCAAGAGCCTGGACAATTGGCCCCAAAACGCGCTCTTGGTGGTGGACCGCTCCGCGAAGACGCTGACCGCGACCGCGGCCTATTACGCCTTCCGGCACTACTCTCGCTACATCGCGCCCGGCGCGACGCGCATCGCCGTCAACGGCAGCAAAGACGCGCTCGCGTTCAAAAACCCCGACGGCAGCATCGTCACCGAAATCTACAACAGCAGCAGCGCGGCGAAGAAAACGACGCTGGCAGTGGGCGGCGCGTTCTACCAGTTCGATGTCCCGAGCCACGGCTGGGCGACCCTGCGCGTCGGCCCTTAGTGGGGCGCGGCGGCTCGAACGTCATCCGACTCAGCTAGCGCGCGGCACGACTCATGGAAAGGCGCGAACGCACTTGGCGGTGCCGTGATTGATCATCGGGATCGGTAGCGGTGACGACCGCCAGAACGCCTCGAGTCACCACGGCACCGCCCGCGCGGCACCCGTCACCAGCGCCAAGATGAGTCGGCGGTGCATGCGACTAACACTTGTCGATCGGCTTGTCGCAGTTGCGTGGCCCGCAGCCCGTCGGATACAGCAGGCCGTCCACGCAAGTAACGACTTGCGTGCAAATTAAGTTGGGATTGCACGTGGGGGCACAAGCCACTTGCACGCAGATTCCACCGCAGTCAGCACCTCCCTTGCACGGACTACAATCGTCCCTCGGATCGTCCACGCATTGGAAGCCGGCAGGGCACGGCAACCCTGCGAATCCCCCACACTGGATCAGCCCTGGTTTCGGCACGGGGACCGGTGCGAAGAGTTCGCTCCCCGCTTTTTCTGTCGGCTCGGTTCCGCTTCCGCTTCCGCTCCCGGGATCTGTCCCCGCACACGCGACCAACAGTGCTGCACTCAACGCCAAGATCGCCCCGCCAACCCACAGTCTCGAATGAGCCATGCTTCCTCCTCGGTGCTTGGATTGAACGCTTCGGTCAACGCGATGCACCGAGAGCGTTCTGCCTCGAGTCGGACTACTAGGGGCGGGAGCTCACTGCGTCCAGGGCTGTCAGCGTCTCGGAACGGTCACGGAGCTCGCGATTGCAGCGGCAACGCCTCGTGATGTCTGGCTATGTCGCCCACGAGAGATGCGCGCCAGACGGGATAGTGATTGTTCCAAACAATACGATGCAGTTGCCGCACCTCCACCATCGACGAGTATCGATCGAGGCGGTTTCCGTCGGTTGGATTTGCGCGAGTGCAGACGATGGCCGACGCTGGAGGCCACGTCGTAGCCAGCAGCGGAGACCCGCCGAACCACCCTCAGCCAGTCGCTCTCAGGGCGCGACGCGGATCGTCGCCCAGCCACTGCCCGGCATCGCAAACTGTAAGGTCTTGCCGCCAATCGAGACGGTGTAGTTATTGTTGGCCGCGCCGCTGTTGTACATGATCGCGACCAAGCTGCCGTCGGGGTTCTTGAACGCGATCGCGTCGCCGCCCGTAGCATCGATGCGCTTGGCCTTGGGCGTGACGAACTGCGAAAAGTGGCGGAACACGTAGTAGGCCGGCGTCTGGGTGATCTGCCCGCCGTCCACCACCAGGAGCGCGTTCTGCGCCCACACTCGGGTGTTGTCGATGCCTTTGCCGCCCTTGTCGAGCACCATGTTCCAGGCGTTGTACGCGGTCAGACCGTTCTTCATCGCGTCTCGGATGTAGCCCCAGCTGTCCTTGGCGTAGCCCAGGTCATTGGGTGCCGCGGCGACGTTTTGGCCAGGATTGCCACCGCACTTGTGCTCGGACAGCCAGATCGGGATACCGGCGCTCTTCAGGTTGTTCACCTGACCCGAATCCGACATGCCCCACTGCACGCCGATCACTTTGGCGTAGCCCTTGGCGGTCGCGTCCCCCAAGACCGAGCTCGCCACCGAGGCGTCCCCGTTGGGGTTGGACATCGTGCCGAGCATCACTTGGGTGGTGGGCGTCTCGCTGGCCAAAGTGGGCCCCAGGTACTTGCCGATGAACGTCGTAAACGTGCTCGCGGACCAAATCGCCGAAGGATAATTTTGCGAGTAGTTCGGCTCGTTTTGCGGAGCAACGTAGTCGATCTTGATGCCTTGGTCGGCGTAGGCCTTGATGAACTTCACGAAGTACAGCGCATGCGCCTTCAGGATCGCGTCGTCGCTCTTCATCGAGCCGCCGTCGAACGCGTTCACCGGGTTGCCGGGAGTTTGATACGGGCTCGATTTCATCCAGGTCGGCGGAGTCCACGGGCTCGCCCAGAAGCGAATGTCGGGCCGCACCGCAAGAGCCGCTTTGATGTACGGGATGAGCTTTTGCTTGTCGCGCTCGATGGAGAACTTGTCCATCGTGTAGTCGCCGGAGTTCTCGTTCAGCGTGTAGCGATCCATGCCGTAGTCGCTTGCGCCCATGGGAATGCGACCCCAAGCAAAATGGGCGCCGTCAGTGCCGAACAGCAATTGCAGCGCTTGGTCTTGCAGCGCCTTGCTGGTCAGGTAGCTCCAGCCCAGCTCGTTGAACGCGCCGCCGAAGCCATCCCAAGTCTGGTACGTGTTGGCCGCATTGACGGTCACGGTTGCGGTGCCCGTGGCCTCCGTCCAAGTGGCGGTTTTCCAGAAAGCGCCCGAGGCAGACGTGACGAGCGCGTTCGAAACCGGCGCGGAGCCTGCCGAGCCGGCGGCTCCCGTGCTGCCAGCGGCCGCCGATGCTCCGCCAGTTGATCCCGGCGAACCCGCTGCAGAAGCGGGCGCACCGCCCGCGCCTGCCCCCACTGCCGATGTCCCGCCGTCCGAGCTTCCCGGAGTGCCGGCTGAAGAGCCGCCAGCGCTGCCGTTCAGCGCCCCGCCGTTGCCCGAGCCCCGACCGCCCGTGCTCGATGTACTGCCCGCGGCGCTCGATGAGCTGCCCGCGCTTCCCGGGACCCCGTTGTGAGGGTCGTTGGGCGTAGTGCTGCAGGCAACGGCCACGAAGGCACAGGTGACGTTAGTGATCCACGTTAACGATCGGCTCATGGCGCGTACGGGCAATGTGCGAACACTGGAATTTCCGTCGCACAATCGTCGAGCTGCCCTGAGCCACCGCGCGCCGACAATCCGTCCTTTGCCCATGACATTTTCCACCATGGACGCTCGCTGGCTCGACCGTGCCCCGGCTGTGAGCGTTCGATTGGATAGTTCTGACAATCGCTCGTGCCCGCTGACAATAGGGGGGGCGTAATGACCAAGTTTTCGATCCTTACATACGGACTCACTCTCTTGCTCCCTGCTTGCGGAAACGGCAACCGCAGCTATGGCGCGCCAGCGGGCGACGGCGGGCACACCAACGGCGGCAGCGGCGGAATGGCGGTGGCAGGGAGCCCGGCGGTCGGTGGCGCCGGCGGTGGCTCGCAGACCGGGAGTGCCGGGGCCGGAAACGGCGGCAGCCCGGTGGTTGGCACCGGTGGCAGCGTGACCGCCGGCATGGGTGGTAGCCCCTCGGCCACCGGCGGCGCGTCCTCCGGTGGTGTCAGCGCTGGAGGCGGCTCGGCGGGGACGGGCACGAGCTCGGGCGGTGTGAGCAACACGGGACCCGTCACCCTCTTGCTCACTCAAACGCATCAGACGATCGAGGGTTTCGGGATCAACGACACCTACAACGCGCCCATCCCGTCGAGCCTATTCGACGCCTCGAAGGACATCGGTCTCACGATCTTGCGCATCGGCATGAACCCCACCGGAGGCCTCGTCACGAGTGCCGCCTCGCAAGATATTACGATGGTGAAGGGCATCAGCGGCACCAAGATCATCGGTTCTACCTGGACCGCACCGGCCAATTGCAAGTCCAACAACAACGTGAACGACGGCGGGCACCTGAACACGGACTGTTACACCTCGTGGGCAACCGCGATCACGAAGTTCGCAACGGACAACGGGCTTTACGCCATGTCGGTCGCCAACGAGCCCGAGTTCGCGTCGTGCGGCACGCAGGATCCGTGCAACGGCAACTACCCGACCATGCTCTACACCGCGAACGAAATGGTCGCCTTCATCAAGGTGGTTGGACCGATGCTGCAGAAAGCGGGCGTCAAGGTCATTTCCGGCGAAACTTCGGAGTGGGACCATCTCTGGTCCAACAAATCGGCCGGCCCCGATCCGGGCGGACACAACAGCTCGGATCCGCTCAAGTGCGGCTTTCCGCCGAGCAACCCGGTCTGCGATATGGGCGGCGGGTACGACTACGGCCACTATTTGGCCAAGGACGCGACGGCGTGGGCCGCCTTCGACATCATCGGCACGCATGAGTACGACTCGCAACACGCTTATCCGTGGCCAAGCGACGTCACCGCCGCGCGCAAAGAAGTTTGGCAGACCGAGATGTCGGGGGTGAAGTGGTGGCCCGAGCAGGGTCCGAGCACCGACATCAACAACGGGATCGCGGTGGCGGGATGGATCCACGAAGCGCTCGTCATCGGCGACGCGTCGGCGTGGCTGTATTGGAATTACAAGCAGACCGGCGACAACGAAGGCTTGGTAACCGGCTCGGATACCAAGCGACATTGGACGTTCGGCAACTACAGCAGATTCGTGCGTCCTGGTTACAAGCGCGTCGAGGTGGGCGGGGCCATTCCGAATAACGTGTTCCTCAGTGCCTATCTGGGCTCGGACGGCACGGTGGTCGTCGTGGCAATCAACAAGACGACCGCAACCGCCAGCGTCCCCATCACTATTTCCGGTGGGACAGCGCCCGCGTCGATGACGCCATGGGTCACCTCTTCCTCGGACGACCTGGCCTCGAAGACGGCCGTCGCCGTGACCAACGGCACCTTCACCGCTTCGCTCGGCGCATCGACGGTGACCACTTTCGTTGGCAAATAGCCGGGCGTGGTAACCCGAGGAGCGTGCCGCGGCCCGCGCGGCTGACTCACCTAGGGCTCGGCGTCGACCTGGTGCTCCGGAGCCGCATCGCGAAACGCGCTCAGGGCGAGGCAATTTTCTTCGATGGCGAGCAACGTGGGGTACGAAGACAGTTCACAATTGAAGCGGCGCGCGTTGAAGAGTTGCGGGATCAAGCAGCAATCAGCCAGCCCGGGCGTGTCTCCATGGCAAAAGCGCGATCGCGGGCCGTGCGCCAGCTGCGACTCGAGCGCGCCGAGCCCGAGCTCCACCCAGTGCTGATACCAGCGGGTCCTCACGTCGCTGCTCTGCGCGAGCTCGCGATTCAAGTAGTTCAACACGCGTAAGTTGTTCAGCGGATGGATCTCGCACGCCACGCTCAGGGCCAGCGCGCGCACCCGGGCTCGTTCCGCCGGGCTGCGCGGCAGCAGTGGCGGCTCGGGATACACTTCGTCCAGGTATTCGATGATCGCGAGTGATTGCGTGATTCGTTCCTCGCCGTCCTCGAGCACCGGCACCAGCGCGAGCGGGTTGAGCTCACGGAATGCAGGCGAGAATTGCTCGCCGCCGCCGCGGTTCAGGTGCACGCTGTGGTATTCGAAGGGCAATTTCTTCAAATTGAGGGCGATTCGCACGCGGTAGGACGCGGAGCTTCGGAAGTAGTTGTGCAGCTTCATCGCGCGTCGTTCCCACCCGAGCTGCGAGGACCGATGCGGATCGAGAGCTCCCCGACGCGCTCGATCTGACCATAGAGCTCGTCTCCCGGCCGCACGGGACCGACACCCGCCGGTGTTCCCGTATAGATCAAGTCTCCGGGTCGAAGCTCGAACAGCTTCGAGAGTTCGACGATGAGATCCGCGACGGGCCAGAGCAGCTGTTTCAGGTCGGAGCTTTGCCGTTCGACGCCGTTGACCGAGAGTCGAATCGCTCCGCTCTCGGGATGGCCGATGTCGGAGGCACGGCGAATGGCGCTGATCGGCGCCGATTCGTCGAAAGCCTTGCCCACGTCCCAGGGTCGACCTTTGTCGCGCGCTGCGAGCTGCAGATCTCGGCGAGTCATATCGAGGCCCACCGCGTAACCGTAGACGTGACCGAGCGCCGCTTCGCGCGCGATCTGGACGCCGCCGCGGCCGAGCGCAACGACGAGCTCGATCTCGTGATGCAGATTTTCGGTAGCGAGCGCGTAGGCGATTGTCGCTCCATTTGCCACGATCGCGTCTGCTGGCTTGGTGAAGAAGAAGGGGGCCTCGCGTTCGGGCTCGAACCCCATCTCGCGCGCGTGCTCGGCATAGTTGCGTCCGACGCAGTAGATCCGGCGCACGGGGAAACTCGCGTCGGTGCCCTCGATTGGAACACGGGGCACCATGGGCAACGGGAATGCATAATTCATCGACGATTTCTCCTCAACGCTGCGCTCGTGGTCAAAAGACGTAAAAGCACCCTGAAAGCACCACGAGTGGCCAGCGGCCACCCGCAAACAACGAAAGCTTCGCCAAGAAAGGATGCGAAGGCGCGGCGCCGCTGAGCTCGGCAAGCCTGCTCAGATAGCGCGCTTCACCGAGCGCGCCCGCTGCAGCTCGTTTGAGCCCATCATCGGCATTCCCGAAAGCGGCGGCGGGCGCCGCGGCGGTGCCCTGTTCCGCCGCGAGCGAATCATCCACGACTCGTGACAGCGCGCTCAGAACTTGGCTGCTCGCTGCAGAAGACAATAGCTCGGTTCGAAGTCGTTCGCGCTCGCGCTGCTCGGCGCCCCACCAGTGCCGATCCCAATTGGGATCGGCGATGATTCGAGTGGCGCTCTGGGAGTCCGTCACCCTCTCGAGTGAAAGCTCTGGTGCGAGACCGAGGCCGGACAAATAGGCGCGCGCCAGGCTTCGCTCGGCCTCGGCCAGCGGCTCGCCGAGCCTCGTGAAAAAGCCTGTCATGGCGCCGCTGCCTCGCGCCAGATCCCGAGCGCCTTCTGCACCGGCCGGTCCGAGAAGCTGAACAAGACCGCATCTTCTGCCGCCTCGTGCGCGACGGGACACCAGGACGGAACCACGAAAACGTCCTTCGCGCTCCAGTCGAACACTCGATCTCCGACCCGACTCCGACCGCGTCCTTCTACGACGGAGTAGACGGTGCCGTCGGTCGAGCGATACCCCTCACCGCGAAAGTTCTGCGGCAGCAACTGCAGGTAGGCGGCGATGGTCGGCATCGGATAGCCGCCGGTGGCGGGGTTATTGTACTGCATCTTCACGCCGTGCCACGGGTGCAGCTCGCCCTGAGCGTGCAGCGCGTGCAGCGCGGCACGACTTTGCGAATAGGGGTACGAGAGCAGTGGTGTCGCGAGCGAGGAAGCGTTGTACTCGAGCGGCAGCAGGTTCTGCCCGAAGCGAAGCGAAGTGTTCCCGACCGGCCGAGTCAACGGTTGGCTCGGCTCCGTGTAACGCTCGGCAAACCCCGCATCGAAGAACGCGATCATCGGGATGTCGAGGCCGTCCAGCCACACGACGGGGCCATCGCCCGGGTGCCCGTGGTCGTGAAACGTCCACGACGGAGTGACGATGAAATCACCGGGGTGCATGATCGTGCGCTCGCCGTTTACCGCCGTGTAAGCGCCGCTGCCTTCGACCACGAAGCGCAGCGCGGACTGCGTGTGTCGATGACTGGGAGCGACCTCACCCGGCAAAATCAGCTGCAGCCCGGCATACAGCGAGCGCGTGATGCAACAGGCACCGCGTAGGGCCGGATTTTCCAGCACGAGCACGCGGCGCTCGGCTTCTCGTGCCGTGATCAGTCGTCCCGCGTCCAGCAAATGAGGGCGTACTCTGTCGTAACGCCAGAGCGCGGGCTGGCACGGCGAATTCGGCTGCGGCGGCACCAACTGCGCGAGAGACTCCCAGAGCGGCGCCAGGTGTTCGCGATCGATGCGCCGATAAAACTCCTCGCGTTCGCTGCTGGGCTGAGGCGGGCTGTCGATCATCCGTGCGCCCTCCACGCCTATGCCTGGGCGGCCTGGAGTTCGGGCAGGCGGAGCCCGAGCGCCTCGACGACCGTGCGTGCGCGGACGAAGAAGTCTTCGCGCATCTGCTCGTTGGTGCGCTCTTTCAGCCCGTACTTGCGATAAAGCTCGTTGTTCTTCGAACCCGCGGCGCCGAAGAACTTCGGCAAGTACGGTGCATAGTCGTCGATCGCTTGCTGAACAGCGCGCTTGCCCTCTTCGGTCTTGCACAGCTCCGTGCAGAAATCCTTGCCGAACTGAGCGTGGAACTTCTCTTCCGGCATGGTCACACGCCCGATGTTTCGCAGCGGCACGAAGCTACAATGCAAGAGATCCTCGACTTGCAGGATTTCCGCGAGGTCCGCCAGCATCTTGATCACGCAGAACTCCGGCCACGTTTTCAGCTCGAAGCCGAAGATCGAGAGCGGCCGCTTCACGCTCGGGTCGGTCGCGCTCTGCGCGATGCCCAGCTCGTCCGCGAGGCCCTTGAAGCGAACGTGGTGATGGTACTCTTCCATCGCGATCCGGCAGCTGAGCCATTTGGCGTAAGGCGTCGGCGCGAGCGCAATCGCGGGCTCGTCGAAGACTTGCGCGCCATACAGCTCGTTGACGGTGTGGCTCACGACGATCTTGGAAATGGCCTCGCGGTATTCAGCAGGCTCGCTCGCCAGATCGGCGACGGTCTTCACTTCATGATACTCATTTTGCATCTCGGACCTCACAGCAAAGGTTTTGGATTGTCGACCCTGACTTTTCAGAGCCGCGACGTTCGCGGGCCCTAAGTGATGGGTTCCATATTGAATGCTTCCAAGTCGGTCGTCAGCTCGACCCGCTTGGTCGCAAAGCGTTGTTCCTGAACCAGAGCTGACAGCGCCGTCACGCTGTCTTCGCCCTCCGGAACGACGAAACGTTCGATCGGTCGCGGCTGAGAAAACAAGAGGACTTCGCGACCGCGCACGACAAACAGCTGCCCGGTGATGTCTTTTGCGGCGTCGCCCGCGAGAAACGCAATGAAATCACCCACGAAGCGCGGCTCGACTTTGAGCGCGCGCTCCTTGTACTGCGCTTGGGCAGGATTGGCCGGCACAATCGCCTCAGTGACGCGTGTGGCACCAAAGGGCGCGACCGCATTGCAGGTCACCCCCGACCGCGCCATGTCCATGGCCACGACGCGCGTCAAACCCAAGAGACCGGCCTTGGCGCTGGCGTAGCCGGACAGGCCGTAGTTGCCATACAGCCCAGCCGACGAGCTGATGTTGACGATGCGCCCCGGCGCGCGGCCTGCTTTGACTTGGTCGCGCATGTTCGGCGTCGCCGCAGCCAGCACGTAAAAAGCGGCGCTCAAGTCGGTGCGCAACACCGCGTCCCAGTGCGCGGGGTTGCCTTTGAAGATGAAGCTGTCCCGCACGATGGCCGCGTTGTTCACCACCAGATCGATGGCACCGAAATGGCTGACGGCGAGCGCCACCGCCGCACTGGCATTCTCCGGCGACGCAATGTCCGCGCTGAAGGCGAGTGCGCGCTCTCCCAGCTCGCTCGCCGCAGCGCTGGCGACCGCGGGATCGGCGGTCGTGCCGTCGATCGAAGCGCCGCTGTCCGCGATCAGCACGCTCGCGCCGCGCGCGTAGAGCGCACGACTGATGGCGAGCCCGATGCCGCGGGCGCCACCGGTGACCAGCGCGACCCGCCCTTCCAACGAGCTGCTTTCTCGAGTTTCGTTCATGGTGTGACTCCTGCTACCCGATATTGAAGGCGTCCTCGGCCTGGCTGTAGAACGCGTCCGCATGGACGTCGCGCGTCGCCACTCCTCTTTTGACGAGCTCGCGTTGTACGGATTCGACCATCGCCGGCGGACCGGCGACGTAGGCTTTGTAGCCCGTAAGCGCGCTGACGTCTCGCGACACCGCTTCGGTGACGGTTCCGGTTCGCCGCGGCGTCACCGCGCTCGGTTGAGAGAGCACGATCTGCAGCTGCAGGTTCGGGTGTCGGCGCGCCAACTCCAAGAGGTGCTGCTCGAGATACACGTCGCGCTCGTCGCGCACGCCGACGTAACAATCGATGCGGCGAATCGGATCGGCTTGCAGCGCCGTCTCGATGATGGACTTGATCGGCGCCAAACCGCTACCGCCGGCGACCGCGAGAATGGGACCCTGGTGATTTTCGCGCAGGTAGGCGTTTCCGAGCGGACCCGATACGGTGACTTCCGCGCCGACGCGCACGTTGGAGAACACGTAACCGCTCGCTTGTCCGCGGGGCACCTGTCGCACGTAGAATTCCAGCAGCGGTTCACCGGGCAAGCTCGCCATGGAGTAGCTGCGCTCGGGAATGCCCGGGCCGAACTTGAGGCGCGCGTGCTGCCCGGCGGAAAAGCCGTACGGACCACCGCTGACGATCTCCAACGTGAGACCGCGGATATCGTGCGTGAGCTCGCGCACGTCGACCACGCGGCAGCGCATCACGCGCGAGGGATGAAGCACCATCTCGCCGGCTTCGAGCGGGCGGATGGTGCAGTCGTCCCAAACTTGGGTGCGACAGGCGAGGATCAGATTTCGCGCTCGTTCTTCGGCACCGAGAGCGTATTCCGAGTACGGCAGGTCGAGCACGTCGCCTTCGATGAGCTCGCATTTGCACGCGCCGCAGTTGCCCGACTGGCAATTGTGAGGAAACGCCACCCCGGCGCGCAGCAAGCACTCCAGGATGGTTTCACCGGCGATCGCGGGGGCGCTCTCGGGCGGGTCGGACAAGACTCGAATCTTGGAGCTCACGAATAGCTCCCGTGTTTGGAGGTCACTGCCTCGTTCGCGGGAGCCGCCGGTTCTGACTTCGTGCGCTGCGCATTGCGCTCGGATTGAGCGCGCGGACGTGGCCGACGAGCGCGGATCAGAGCGACCAGGCCCCCCGGCAGAAAGAGGACGGCGCTGACCAGCAGCACGGCATACACCGCATAAGACAGGATGATGGGCGCCGTGCCCGGCATCCCGCTCGAAGTGGCGACTCGGCTGAGACCATAAACGAGTAGGTAAACGAAAGTGCTGCCGGCGACCGCGCCCGAGACCTTCCCGAGCCCGCCGACCGCGGCCATCACGATGTATTCGATCGAGAGCATGACTGGGAACGACCCCGGAGCGAGGTAGCCCATGTAGAACGCGTAGATGCCGCCGGCGAGGCCGGCGAAACCCGCAGACAGCGCAAACACCGCCAGCCTATACTGGCCCACGGCCACGCCCGAAGAAGCAGCGGCTACCTCGCTCGACGACAGTGCGCGCAGAGCGCGGCCCGGTCGTGAGGCGAGCAAGTTCTTTGCCAGGATCACCACCAGAACGAGCGCGAAAGCGCTGACGTACGCGTAACCACGAACCGAA
Source organism: Polyangiaceae bacterium (assembly GCA_035688655.1). Classification (GTDB taxonomy): domain Bacteria; phylum Myxococcota_A; class Polyangia; order Polyangiales; family Polyangiaceae; genus PMG-095. The sequence continues at coordinate 33,001 of DASSMT010000059.1, forward strand.
CCGAGGCTGACTCCTGCGAAGCTGAGCGAAGGAATTGCTTGCAGCCCGACATCGCCACCGGTGATCGAAAGCTCGCTGACGAGCGACAAGAAGATCAGGTGCAGCGCCAGCGTGGCGAATGCCAAATGGTGACCGCGCAGTAAGAGCAACGGAATGCCGACCGCGGCTGCGATGCCTGCCGCCGCGACGGGCGCCACCAGTAAGGCGAACCAGCTGGGCACGCCATGGGTCGCCAAGATGCCAGCGGCGTAGGCGCCGGCTGCATAGAAGGCGCCGTGGCCGAGCGAGACCTGCCCCGCGTGCCCCATCAGCAGCGTGATTCCCACCGTGACGCTCGCGGTCAACGCCAAGAGCACGAACACCGAGAGCGCGCTTTCATCCAGCACGGCAGCCGCAGCCAAAAGCGCGATCGCGAAGGCGGCCACGGCCCCGGATCCTTTCAGGATGCGCGTCATTCTTCCACCGCGTGCAGCGCTTCGCGCCGCACTGCCTGTGCAATCAGAATCGCGAGCGTCAGCAGCAACGCGAGCGAGCTTTGGTAGGAGGCTTTTGCGTATCCCGCGACCATCGATTCGGCAATGCCGAGCACCACCCCACCCAACAGACCGAGCACTGGGCGCTTCAGTCCCGCGAGGATGGCGGAGGCGAAGCCGTTCACGAACAGCAAGACGTCACTGTCGTACGAGATCGGTTGCATGGGCGTCAGCAGCACGCCCGCGACGCCGCCGAGCGCGCCCCCGAGCGCAAAACCGTACAGGCCCATGCGCAGCACGCCGATGCCCTGTAACCGCGCCGCGTAGGGATTCGAGGCACAAGCGCTCAGAGCCTTACCCACGTACGTGCGCTCGAAGAACACTTCGAGCCCGCCGAACACCACGAGCGTGACCAGAGTGACGAGCAGATATTGCTTGGGCAAGTCGATTCCCCAAAGCTCGTAAGCCCCTGTGAGCCCGGAGAACGAGCGCGGCTGATCACCCCAGGTGAGCACTTCGACCGCGTACGCGAAGACACCGACGCCGAGCGTCGCGATCAAAGACGCTTGTGGGCTCGTGCGAGGCTTTCCGATCGCGACGCAGCCGGTGACGAGGCCCACCCCAGCAGCCGCGGCGATCGCGAGCAGCTCGGCAAGCCCATGCGGCAAATCCGCCCCGAGCAGGGTCGCCGCCGTAAAGCCGGCAACCACACTGAACATACCCTGCGCCAGGTTCACGACACGCGTGACGCGGTAAACGATGATGATGCCGCTCGCGACCAGCGCGAAGCCACAGCCAACCGAAATTCCGTGAACAAGGTAGGAGAGGAATTCGTTCACGACGAACCTTCGAGTGGACCACCCAGGTATGCGCGCTCCACGAACGGGGAATCCTCGAGCTCTGCCGAGGGGCCCTGGGCCACGATGCGACCAGTTTCTAGCACGTACGCGCGGTCGCACAACGAGAGCGCGAGGCGCGCGCTCTGCTCGACCAAGAGCAGCGTGAGCCCCCGTTCGGCATTGAGCCTGTTCAGTTGCGCGGCCAGCTTTTGCACGATGATGGGAGCCAAGCCGAGCGACATCTCGTCGATCGCAATCACGTCCGGTCGCGCCATGAGTCCGCGACCGATCGCGACCATCTGCTGCTGTCCGCCCGAGAGGCTGCCCGCGCGCTGCCGTCGAAAGCGAGCCAGCTCGGGCAAGAGCTCATAGACCCAGGCCGGATCGCGAACGCGTTCCCGGAAGGCGCCGAGGCGCAAGTTGTCCTCGACGCTCAGGTCCGGAAAAAGCTGCCTGCCCTCGGGGACGTGCGCCCAGCGCCCGTCGATGCGGATGGTGCCTGCCGTTTTGGCGACGATGCCCGAGAGCGCGTTGAGCAAGGTCGACTTTCCCGCGCCGTTCGCGCCGATCAGCGCGACTTTCTCGCCGGCGCGGACGTTCAGCGATACGGCATCGAGCGCGGTTGCTGCTCCATAATTCACGCTCAGCGCTTCGACTTGGATCATGGGGGTGCGGCCTCTCCGAGGTATGCCGCACGCACCCGGGAGTCACGGCGAATGGCGCTGGGCTCGCCCTCTGCGATCACGCGACCCAGATCGAGAACCGTGATGGTGTCGGACAAGCTGGTGACGAGCGCGACGTCGTGCTCCACGAGCAGCACCGTGAGCGAGCGCGCGCGGACCTCGCGAATCAACTGCGCCAATTGGCTGCGTTCCGAAGCGCGCAACCCCGCGGCAGGCTCATCCAGCAGTAACACCTTGGGATTCGCGGCCAGGGCACGCGCAAGTTGCACCGTGCGCTGTTGCCCGAGCGGCAGCGACTCGGCGGGTTGCTCCGCCACGCTGGTGAGGCCCACGCGCTCGAGCAGCGCGTCGGCGCGCGCCCGCAGCTCTCGCTCTTCGCGCCGGCAGCGCGGTAAGCGCAAGGCGGCCTCCAAGAAACCGTGGCGCGCCTGCGTGTGAGCGCCCACCATCACGTTCTCTCGCACGCTCATGCGGCGAAAGATGCGGTCGCCCTGGTAAACGATCGCGATCCCGAGCCGCGCCCGTTGATCGGGGCGACAGCGGTCGATCGACTCGCCTGCCAGGGCGACGCTGCCCGCGGTTGGCCGAAGGTGGCCAGCGATCAAGTGAAAGAGCGTGGACTTTCCTGCCCCGTTCGGGCCGATCACGCCTCGGAGCTCACCCGGTTCGACGCGGAAGCTGACATCTTGCAGCGCGTAGACACCACCGAATCGCCGGCTGAGCCCTTCGACGTGAAGCATCGCTACTTTTGCTCAGCGAGCGTATGCGCGAGCTTGTCCTTCGCCCAGTTGGTTGGGACGAATTTGCCCTCGTGCACGACGTTCACGGAGATGTAGTCGCGAGTGAGCCCCGAGTGATCCGTGGGCGTGTAGTTGTATTTGCCGTTCGGGGTCAAAAGGCTCAGAGTCTCCAGAGTTTGCTGAATGCGATTGCGATCGGCGCTGCCGGACTTCTTGATCGCTTCGAAGAGCAGTAGGCACGCGCTGTATCCGTCCTGGGCGAACTGCGGCGGAGGATAGCCGTGCTTCTGCTGGAACGGCGCCGCCATTTGCTGAATGACCTGCTTCTGCGGTCCATCCGGCAGGTATTCCCCGACCACACCGATCGCGCTCAACACCGTGACGCCTTCGCCGTCCTTGCCCACGGGGTCGATCCACAGCTTGCTGGCCTGCGCGGGCGTCATGAATAGGGGAACCTTGAGTCCGGCTGCCGCATACTGCTTGGTCACGGTGACGCCGGTCGGGCCGGTGCCCCAGAACAGGAACGCCTGCGCTTTCGCGTCTTTGAGGTGCGTGAACAGCGGGCTGAAATCATTGGTCGTGGTCTCGAACACTTCGTCGCGCACGAGCTTGACGCCGTATTTTTCGGCAAGCGCCTTGGTCGTATTGTAGCCCGAGATGGCGTACGCGCCCTTCGTGTCGTGGGCGACGGCGATCTTCGTGATCTTCTGCGCCTGCATGTAATCGAGGTAACGCTCGGCATACGCATTGGCGAGCGCGGGGATGACGAACACGAATGATTTGATGGGGATCACCTGCTCTTCCGCCGGGGTCAGCGACAGATAGGGGATCCCATCTTTCTGAGCCAGCGGCAGCGTGGCCAAGGCAGAGTTCGAAAACACCGAGCCGATGACCGCCACCACGTTCTCTGCCTTCAGATCGTTGTACGCGAGCACGGATTTATCCGGCAGCGTCTGATCATCGCGCGTGATGATTTCGATCTTCTTGCCCAAGAGTCCGCCAGCGGCGTTGACCTGCTCGACCGCGAGCTCGACCGCTTTCTTGTCTTCACTGCCGAGGGCGGAAAATTTACCGGTCAGCGAAGCGATGAGCCCGACTCGAATCGTGTCGGCTTTCGCGGGTACGGCCGCACTGACTTCCTGTTTGAGCTCTGTCGGAGCGGGTGGCTCGGAGCCCTTTTTGCAGGCGGCGAGCATGAATAGGATTGCGACACTGGCGAGCGCTCGGGTGCGTTCCATCGATATCTCCAGTTTCTAGGCTGAAATTCGCGGGCTACGTTAGCGCTCAAGGGTCGGCGAGCGTAATCCCAAAGTAGAGCATGTTGCTATCCTGACTCCGAGCAGGAGTCATTGTCATCGGGTTCCCCGCCAGGTACGTATCCCCGCGGCGGTATCCAACCTGGATGCGAGCGAACCACGCGGCGATGTTGTAGCTGAGCTGCGCGTCGACCAGCGACGACGGATCAGCATTTGGCGCCGCGTCGAGACCGCGCTGGTAACGGACGGTGGCGCGCACTTTGCCGATCCCGATCGGCTTCGGCAGCATGTAACCCACGGAAGCGACCCAGTAATCCTTCCAGCGATTGAAGTCGCCACCGTACTTGTAATAGCCGCCCACGACAGAAAGGGTTCCGGAATCGCCGATGTTCTTCTCCACGGTCAGATCGGCGATGAGACTCGTGTAGTCGTCGGTCAACGGCACCGTGGGCGGAGTGGTGACTGGCACGTTCTGAACCGAGCCCGCCTTCTGGTACTGACCGCCGACACCGAGCGAGATCAAGTCTTTGGTCCCGAAGTAGGTCGTGCGGTGAAAAAAGTTGGGTTCCCCATTCAGCAAGCTCACTTGCAGGCGGCCAGTGAGCAGCGGGTTCAACAGCGGGTCGTAAAGGTTGAACGCGCCCAGGTAGTATTTGACGTGGCCCTTCATGGGCGCGCCCCAAACGGTGACGCCGACGTCGCGGCCCACGGCGTTCGCTTTCGGCATCGCTGGCGCAGCAACTCCCGGGAAAAAGCCCGGAAAGAAGAACTCGTCCATACCCCACGGACCGCTCGGCGCGAAGCGATCGGCGACCACGAGCATGCGGCCCAGGTAGATGTTGAACTCGGGCAGTGGCTCGATGCGGGCGATCACATCCAGCGGTGCAAAGGTGACGGCGGCCGCTTGCCCGGGGTTGCCGGCATAGGAGAACGTGGCGCTGACTAGCCACTTGAAGTAGCGGTGTATCTGGCCGGACATGAGCATGTCCGCCGACAACACTTCGCTGATGTCGTTCATCTTCGTGGGATCGGTGGGGTTCTGAAGCTTGAGCGCGGCTTGCAAGCGCCCACCGAAGTCGATGCTGGGAATGGCGGGCGGAAACGCCGGCGCGATGGGACCCTTTGGGGCTTCGCCATCTGGAATGGCCGAGACCGGCGGCGGCGGCGGTGCGGGCGGCATGATTGCCGGCGCGGGCTCACTCGCCGGGCTAGCCGAAGGTGCTGCTGCAGCCGGCGCTGGGGCCTTGTCGTCCTTGTCGTCGGGGTCAGGCGCGGTCGCGGGTTCCTCGTTGGGCGGCGTCGCCGGAGCCGGCTGCGCGCTCGCGTGCACGTTCCAAGTGCACACGCCGAGCTGCAAGCACGCCGCGAGATACCAACTGTGTCGAGCCCATGTCGAATGTTTAAGCATGTTCATCCTCCTCTGGCGCACCTTGGTCAGATCCCTGGCTGCGCGAATCTCTCGCAGTCACCGGCGCTCCTCGCAGTCACCGGCGCTCAGATGAGAGGTACTATAGTAGATGTAACCAGCGTGTTCTATAATAATCTTTTCAGCCCTCATGCTTCTGCGCACGAGCCAAACAGCCTCCGAATTCGCTGAAAGCACAAAGTTTTACGGCCGAACGTCGCGCGAGCGACTGGACAACCCGACATCTACTATAGTACATGTTGGGAACATGTTCGCTGCGCCGATAGATCCCGGCGCGCCCCGTCGCGCACAGCTCGAGCTGCCCGACGAGCCGCGTCGAATCGACATCCAGGAAGATCAGCACACGCGCAAAGCTCATGGCGCAGCGCTCCCGCTGGTTTCCCGGAGCTCAAGCTCGAGCTCCCGACCGTGACTCGCAGCAGCGCTCAATCCAACGAGCCGTTTGCGGCGCCGGCGGTCGAGCTGGTGCGGCGTGAGCACGACCTGCTCGTCAATTCTCGCCACGCGCTCGGCGCCTACGCGCGCTGCACGGGGGAGTTTCTGGAACGCTGGGCGCGCGACGCGCCCGAACGTCCGTTCCTTTTGGAGCGCACCGGGGCCGAATGGCGAGGTCTCGACTATGGCGAAGCGTTGCGGCGCGTGCGGAGAGTCGGAGCCTGGCTGCTCGGGCGTGAGCTCTCACTCGAGCGTCCCGTAGCAATCTTGTCCGAGAACAGCGTGGAGCACGCGCTTCTCAGCTTGGCGTGCTTGCACGTCGGTGTGCCGGTTGCGCCAATTTCTCCTGCATATTCCCTGGTTTCCAGGGATTTCGGCAAGCTGAAGAGCATTCTGCGCACGCTCCGCCCGGGGCTCGTCTACGTGAGCGATCTCATGCGTTTTGCGCCGGCGCTGGCCGCTGTGCGCGACGCGCATCACGGCCAGGTCGTGAGCAGCGACGCCCTGGG
>DASSMT010000109.1:0-26464 GCA_035688655.1 Polyangiaceae bacterium
GGGCTACACGCTCTCCGTGTATTCGAACTCAGTCGGCTCGGTCGGTTCACTCACGAGCCAAGGTTCGGGGCACGACGAGATTCTGGTTTGGGACAACGATATCGCGCAGCCCGCGGTCTGGAAGAATCACGGTATTCCCTATCGCATCACCGACGGCAACGTCTCCGTTTTGGCACACTTGGAGCTGCAAGCCGGCGCGATCCTCAAGCTGAACGGCTATTCGCTGAACGTTGGCACGGACGGTGCGATCGTGGCCAAGGGTACGGCCAAAGCCCCCGTCACCTTCACCTCCGCCAAGACCAGCCCAGCCGCCGGTGATTGGGGTAACATCGCGTTCAACGCCGATTCGTCGAGCGATTCACTGTTCACGAATGTGATCGTCGAGTACGCGAGCGACTACGCGTTTCGCATCTACGACGGCGCGACGAGCGGCTTCTCCAACGTCACGGTTGTCCACACCAAGGGCACCGCGATCAACATCGGTTGCCAAGCCAAGCTCTCACGCTTCGAGAACTTCGCCGTCGAGGACGCCGGGGCCGAAGCCTTCTACGTGTGCTCGAACACGATCGGCTCGATGCAGTCCTTCTCGAGCACGGGCTCGGTCTACGACGAAGTTTGGGTGTATCAGGAGCCGCTGACCAAGGCCGCAACCTGGACCAATCAAGGCATCCCGTATCGACTCACCACCTTGGGAAGCACGGTCGGCGACATCCGCGCAACACTCACGCTCGACCCGGGGGTCACGCTGCTGATGGACAGCTCAGCCGGCCTCAATCTCGGTCCGAACGGCTCGCTGAAGGCCAACGGCACCGTGACCGCGCCAGTCACGATCAAGAGCTCGCTGGCGGTGCCGAGCGCGGGTGCTTGGGGTCGGCTCAGCGTTGCTGCAACCGCCAGCGCCGACTCGGTGCTCTCCAACACCAACATCAGCGATGGCTCGTCAGGTGCGTTGACTTTGAACGGCAGCAAGATCACGCTGAACGGCGTCACATTTGCGAACAGCGCAACGTGCGACGTGAAAGTGACCGCGGGCACTTTGACCCAGACTCCGGGTAGCACCAACACCTTCACCACGTGCCCCTGAGACTCTTGCCAGCAGTCTCGGCGTTGCCGCGTTCCGCCGTAATCGAGATTCGAATCGACTCAGGCGAGCACCGCGGGCAGCTGGCCAGCGGGACCGGCGCCGAAGTTCTCCATCGTTTCGCCGGTGTCTTGAATGGCGGCAGTGATCAGGGCGTTGAGCAGCGGGCTGTTCGTCGTGTTGCCGGCATCCACGTACGCGGCTTGCTTCAGGTGACCGCCGCCGTTACCCCAGATGATGGTGGGCACGCTCCTGAACGAATCACAATAGGCGATGGCATTGTGCCAGAGGACGAATGATTGGTCCTGCAGGCCGCGCGCTTTGAAGTGATCCAGCCCAGCGGCGAGGGTCTGCATTCTCAGTACATCGATCTCGGCGTGCGCTTTCTCTGCCAGTTTCAGCACCGCAGGGTCGCTCGACGGGCCACCGCCATCGCTCTGGACGCGATGGCAAATATAGTTGAATGCCCACATCCCGAGCTCATGATTCGACGGCACGTTGTAAACGGTGTGATCCGTGCCGCCACCCCATTGCAGGGTCGCCGTGCGGTTGTAGTTGCAGGCAAATGCCAAGGCCACCAGGCTCATCTGCAGTCGCACGACGTCCTCGATCATGCCGGTGTTGGTGAAGTTGAACGTCTTCAGCGCTTCGAGGGTGCTGATCTCGACGCCGCCCCACGCGCAGCCTCGAACCAGCTCGTCGCCCATGTTTCCCAGCGTGACTTCGCTATCGCGCACTGCGTCGAAGTGCTGCTGCAGCCGCTGTCTGTCGGCCGTGCTCATGCGCGGGTTGGCCATCAGCGATTGCAGGTCATCGCGCACGAGATCGTGAATGCTCTTTCGGCTCTCGAGCAGAAGCTGCTGCGCTTGCGCCGCACCGGGAGTGGGAGTGCCGTTCGGAGAGACGATGCCGACCAGCTTTTGATAGAGCTCGTAGGGGTTGTTGCTCGCAGGAGTCACCACGCCCGCGTCGCTGAACGACAGCCGCTCATTGATGTAGCCATTCTTGACCCCCGCATAGAGCGTCAGCGGCGGCGTGTCCCCCTGCACCTTGCGTGCGATGACCCAGTCCGCCGAGGGGCCCGTGGACGTTGCCATTTGACCCGTCCCGGTCGAGGGCAGCGCGGTCAGGGCCATGGCCAGCGACTCAGCGTGCGGTTCAGCGCGCGGAGACTGTTGTGCCCAGTTGATGCCTCGCACGAAGAGCAGCTGTTTGGCGTGCGCCGACAGCTTGCTCGTGGCTTTGCCCGCGGCCGCGAGAGCATCGACCGACAGCTCTCCCAAGTCATCCGGGAAGAAGCTGGCGGGAACGACGCCATCCACGGCGCAGATGAACAAACTGAAAACCGGGGTGTTGCCCGCGGCCCACGCGGACCGCTCGGGCAAGCTTTCGAGGAAGGGGAGCCCCAACGCAACGCCGGCGGTGCCGCGCAAGAATGCCCGGCGATTGATGCGCGAGCGCTGTGAGTCGAGCAAAGGCCTGGTCACGGTTGTCCGTCCTTTCGCGTGCGGAACGCCGGGTCGCGCACGAGCGCGACTACGAGCTCTTTCAACGAATGCGCGCGGCTCACCTTCGCGAGCGACTCGAGCACGCTGCGGTCACTCTCCGTCAAATCACGCCCCAGCGCGTAGCTGGTCACATGCTTCGAGTAACAGGTGTGCACTTGCGTGCTGTCCGCCAAGAGTTTCATGAGCTCCGTGCCGTCCGCGAACGACGCGACGCCCTCCGCCAGCGGATAGCTGCCCGTGGTGTCGACCGGAAAGCCATTGTCGCTCTCGCGCTTTCGTCCCAAGCCGTCGAAGTTTTCGAACGCAAAGCCGAGCGGGTCGATGTAGCGATGACACAGGCCGCCGCAGCTCGAATCCAGCTCAGTGATGCGCTGACGGTTGGTCTGGCCCGGTTTGATTGGCGGCACTGGAGGGATCGCTGCTTGCGGCGATCGCTGTGGCCCGCACAACAGGGTCGCCTCCAGCTGGATCCCGCGCTCGATCGAACTGGGCTCGGCGCCGACGCCCCACAGCATGAGAAAGGGCACCTGCATGAAGTAGCCAGTGCGCGACGGGCCGAGGTCAAACAATGCAAGGCCGCTGCTGGGCGCACCCACGCCGTAGAACGGACCCAGCCCGCGCCCCACGTAAGCCTGCTTCGAAGTCAGCAGCTCGCGCAGCCCGAGGTTCTGCTCGAAGACGAAATCGAAGAAAGCGTTCGAAGCCAGGGTCAGCTCCGCGTTGATGGCCCGGTCGAACTCCGTCACGCCCGGTTTCTCGATGCTGCGAAAGAGCGGCACGCGCAGCAGCTGTCCATGAAAATCGCGCATCACGGACAGCGCGCGCGGGTCTTCCAACATTTCGCGCGCAGCGGTCTCCAGCTCATCGTCATTCGCGAACTTTCCGGCAGCGGCGGCGTCGAGGAGCTCGTCGCTGGGTGTCGTCCCGAGCAGCCAAAATGATAGCTTGGACGCGAGCTCATAAGGGCTGAGCCGGTCGCCCGCTGGCCCGAGCTCCGTGCGGTAGAGAAATTGCGGGGACTCGAGCATGGCGCGGATGACCAGGGCTGCGCCATTCGCAAACCCGGCGCCATACAGACGCTCGCCCAGCGCGAACATGTTTTGGTACTTGGTTTCCTCGTCTCCCGTGAGCGGTCGACGGAACGCGCGCCGCCCAAACACGCGCACGAAGCCCGCTGCGTCGCTCCCCGTGTAGAGCGCGGCGAGCGCCTCGGGAGAGCCGGTGGCCATGGCTGCTGCGGCTTCGGCTCCTGTCTCGAAGTCGATGAACCGTGGCTGATCCACGAACAGCACTTGCTCGTTGTTGTCGAAAGTCGTGCTGCCCGAAACTGGTGCCGTGAAGGCGGCCGAGAGTGCATGCGGCTGCTGCAAACGCAAAATATCGCCGACGGCGTTCTCCCACTGGCGGTTGCTCAGGCGTTGAACTCGGGTGTAGATGGGCGTGCCCGTGAGGTCGACGTAGCTGAGCTCGGTGCCGTCTCCAGCGAAACCGCCGCCAGCCGTACCCGCGCGACCCGCAGCCGTCTGTGCGCCTGCGCCTGGGCCACTGCCGCCGCTTCCGGGGGGGTGAGCAGCGCGTGCCGCGTCGTCTTCGGAGGTCCTGCCGCACGCGAGCCCCAGAAAAGAGAGCAGAAGGACGATTGTCGATCCTGTACGCACCACACCTTTTCTCCGCACGACACCCAGCACCCCAACGCTGCCTTCAGGCGGAATTGGACTCTGGCCTAGAGTGATTGCGCCAAGTTGAACGAATTGTCAGAATTCCGCAAAAATCAGGCGTCACTCCGACAGTCCTTCGCATGGCGGCCAAATCGTTTGCGGAGAGCAGAGATGTCGACGGATTTTGCGTAGCGCGACACTGCTACCCTTCGAACGCGCTTCGAAAAGCCGCTTTGACGACCTGCCGCGCAATCAGCGCAGGGAACGTCCTGCTGCGCCCGCGGAAAGATCGCATGCATATCTCGCTGAAGACGTTGTTGTTCGGGGTTTCGCTTGGAATGATCGGCTGCGGAAGTTCAACGCCCGGGGCATCGAGCTCGGGCGGTAGCGGTGGAGCTGCGGTCGGCATGGGCGGCAGGGCCAACGGTGGGTCGTCGACAGCCGGCTCGGCCACCGGGGGCAGCGCGAACGGCGGGAGCGCGAACGGCGGGAGCACGAACGGCGGGGGCACGAGCGGCGGAACGGCCAATGGCGGGAGCGCGAGCGCTGGGACCTCGAGTGGAGGCGCCAGCTCGGGTGGTGCAGCCGCTGGCGGACGCGCCGGAAGTGGCGGCGCTTCGACCGGCGGAAGCGTCGGCAACGGCGGTGCCGGCAGCGGCGGAAGTTCCGGCAAAGGCGATCCCGTTCAGAGCAAAGGCTGTGGCGTCATGAATGGCCTGAAGACGCTGACCAGCGGCGGAATGTCGGTGGCCAATGGTCTGCCCACGTCGACCAGACTCAAGATCACCAGCGGCGGCTCGAGCCGCGAATACATCATCGACATTCCGGCGGATTACGATCCGACGCATCCCTATCGCCTGATCTTTTCCTGGCACCAGGCGTACGGCTCGGACACCGGCAACGCGATTGGCCAATACCCCGCCAACAATGGCCCCAACTTCGACGCAAAAAACTATGCTTATTTCGGGCTACATCGCGAAGCGACTGCGGCGAAGGAGCCAGCCATCTTCGTTGCGCCCGGGGGCATCGGCAACCTTCCCTGGGACTTCGCGCGCGATAGTGTCCTGTTCGACGACCTGCTCGCCCTCGTCGACGCGAACCTATGCATCGACGATAGCCGGGTCTTCACCACCGGCTTCAGCTTCGGCGCAATGATGAGCTACTCCTTGTCGATCACGCGCCAGAAGAAGCTGCGCGCGGCGGTCACCATGGCGGCGGCCAACTACAACCTTCCTGGTCAGCCCAGCGACTCGAATGCGGCTCCCATCGCCTACATGGGGATCACCGGCATGAGCGACGGCACTTGTCCGTGGGTCAGTAGCGACGCGACGAAGCAGGGTGGAAAGTACTGTGTTCTCACCCACGCTCAAGACAATGGCTGCACGATTCCCGGGACCATTCAGACGACCACGGTCGGCAGCAAGAAATACCTGTGCTACGATTTCGAAGGTTGCAAGGCGGGTTATCCCGTCAAAGTGTGCACGTTCGACGGCGCGCACACCCCGTCGGCCGTCGATGACGGGAGCTCCACCGGGGATGACGGATTGAAGGCCTTCGTTCCACCGCTGGCCTGGAAGTTCATCTCGCAGTTTTGAGCAGGCTCGACCGACGGCAAGAGCTCGTCGGTCGCTCGGCGCCTGCGTACGCGACGACGAGGACCATCGAGCCTTCGTCATCGCCACGAACATTCGCCAAGCAGCGGGGTGGGTGTTCGCGAAAAAAAACAAAGCGTGCGCGCACTCTTTGTTTTTTGAGGGGCAGGACTGTTGGGGAAGCGGAAGGTGTCGACAAGCTCGACGTGGCATCGATTGCCACCGGCAAGCCTGCGTCGGACGTCCCGCCGCGACGCAGCAAGACCGGTGACCCGCTCGTGCGACGACGCGATGCAGGACTTCGGCGCGGTGAGATCGACCCGCGCGGGGTTCCGCCCTAGGTCGTCAAAGCCGAAATCAATGTGCCGGGTAGCGCGAACGTCAAGGTCATCACGGCGCGAATGAAACAGGTCGTCGTGACCGTCATTCCACGGAACTGAGCCGTGCGTGGCCCATCAATCTTCGACTGGGGCGACTGCATTCAACTCTTCGATGGCCAAAGCACGCGCGTTCTGGGCACTGTCGGAGAACACTGCGCGCGTCTTGACCCCCGACCATAGCGCGGGTTCTTCCGGGATTGCGCCGGGCACCCAGCGCTCGAGGTGGACCTGAAAGAGCCCGTCGGAACGGGCTTCGACCCCTGCACGATAGCCGCCGCGTTCGGCGAACCAGTCGATGCTCGAATGACTCATCCTTTTGAGCCTGATCGCGACGTGAAGATCGGTCAAGCATGCGCACGGGCTGTTTGGATTCTTTGCGCTTCACGCCCGCAGGTTCGGGCGAGATCGAGCTAAGGGGCACACGTTGGGCCGCTCGTGGAAGAGGTCTTCACGCGGCGTCTCGGACTATGCGCGCTCGGGCTTCTTAGAGCAAGAGAGCTATTGTATTCGTCCGAACTGGGCTAGCCTGCGTTCCGTGCCGTCGGCAGTGGCGATTCGGTGTCGTGCGCTCGTCAAACGCTATGGCACGCAATTGGCGGTGGCGCGCATCGACCTGGAGATCCCGCGTGGCGAGTGCTTCGGTCTCTTGGGGCCCAACGGCGCCGGCAAGACCACCACCGTGGAGATGCTCGAGGGGCTCACGCCCGCAGATTCGGGCGAGATCGAGCTATTGGGCACGCCCTGGGGCGCGGGGCGAGATGACGAGCTGAAAGAGCGCTTCGGAGTGCAGCTTCAGGACAATCAACTCGCCGACAAGCTGCTCGTGGAAGAGGTCTTCACGCTGTTCCGTTCTTTCTATCGCAAGGGCAAGAGCAGCGCTGAATTGCTCGCGTTGCTCGATCTGGAGTCGGTGCGCGACCGCCAGTATGGCAAGCTCTCGGGCGGGCAGAAGCAGCGCGTGGCGATCGGCTGCGCGCTCGCCGGCGATCCGGAGCTCTTGTTCCTGGACGAGCCCACGACGGGGCTCGATCCGCGCGCCCGGCAGGAGTTGTGGGCGGTGGTGCGGCGCTTCCGTGCGGCGGGCGGTACGGTGCTGATCACGACTCACTACATGGAGGAAGCAACAGCGCTGTGCGATCGCGTCGCGATCATGGATCGCGGTCAGATCATCGCGCTCGGCACGCCACGTGCGCTCGTAGATAGCCTCGGCCTGGTGCAATTCGTGGAGTTCGAGAGCCCCGATGCGGTGGACGCGGCGGCGCTTTCGCACCTCAGTTGCTTGCAGAACGTGGAACGGCGCGGGGAGCACTACCGGCTGCGTATCGATCGCAGCCTGGGCTCGCTCGCCACGGTGCTGCAGGAGCTGGACCGGCAGCACGTGACGCCGGTGGGGCTGAGTGCGCAGCAGGCCACCCTAGACGACGTGTTCCTGCAGCTGACCGGGCGTGCGTTGGCGAGCGAAAACGGCAACCCCAAAGTGGCAGAGCAAGCGTCGTGAACGAGCCCAGCGAGATCCCCGCGGCGGCGCTCGAGCAGCGCGAAGTTCCTGCGGGGACACCCCGCACTCCCGCGGAGGTGCGCCCGAATCCGCTCTGGGAGTTGACCAAGGCACGGCTGCGCGAGTTCGCACGCGAAAAGGGCACCATCTTCTGGGTGTTCGGCTTCCCATTGCTGATGGCCATGGCCCTGGGTCTGGCCTTTCGCAGCACCCCACCGGAGCGGCCGCGGGTCGCCGTGGTGCTCGCACCGGCACTCGCCGCCCAGAGCGTGGCGGCGCGCGCGGCGCACGGCTTGCTTACGAGTCCGCGCCTGCACACCGAACGGCTGAGCCGTGAGCAAGCCATGCGTGACCTCGCGCGCGCGAAGGTCGACCTGGTGGTGGAATGGGACGGCGACCGCCCCGTCTATCGCTTCGATCCGATGCAACAGCGCTCGGCCCTGGCGCGCGCGCTGGCCGCTGACGCGCAAGAGCGCGCGCTCGGGCGGCAAGATCGGCTGGCGATCTCCGAGGCGCCAGTGAGCGAGCACGGTTCGCGCTACATCGACTTTCTGCTGCCCGGCTTGCTCGGCATGAACCTGATGAGCAGCAGCATGTGGGGCATCGGCTACGGCCTGGTGCTTGCGCGCAAACGGCGACTCCTGCGCCGCTTCGCCGTCACCCCGATGAAGCGCTCGCACTTCCTGCTCTCGTATTTTCTGTCGCGCAGCTTCTTCTTGGTGCTCGAGATTGGGGTGCTGCTGGTGTTCGGTCGGCTCGTCTTCGGCGTCGAAGTGCGGGGCAGCCATGCCCTCGTGCTGGGGGTTGCCTTCGCGGGCGCTGCGGCGTTCGCCGGGCTGGGCCTGCTGATCGGCGCGCGCGTGGAAAACACCGAAGTGGCGAGCGGCTGGATGAACTTCGTGCAGCTGCCGATGTGGCTCCTGTCCGGGACTTTCTTCTCCTACGAGCGCTTCCCCGGTTGGCTGCAAGCCCCGGCGCGCTTGCTACCACTGACCGCGTTGAACGACGGCTTGCGCAGCGCCTTCCACGACGGCAGCACGCTCTGGGACCTTCGCCAACCGTTGCTCGTGCTGGGGGGGTGGTGTGTGCTCTCGTTCGTGACCTCTGGGCGATTGTTTCGCTGGTATTGAGCGGCGGGACCGACGCTCGCCGAATCGAGATCGTGCCGATGAAAGGCATGCGCGAGTCGATGGCCCGTGTCCGAGCGCAAATTCTTCTCGCAGCTTACGGAGCTCGGAGAGCGCCTTGTTCCTCCCGCGCGCCGGTGCTAGCTCCCGTCTCGTTGGCGCGTCCAAAGACATGGATGGCTCTTCGCCATGCGCTTTGGGCGTTGCCTGCCGTATTCGTTCTGCCTCAGATCCCCATAGCCCGAGGCACGGACGACTGGCGCGCTCGGTGGCGCGCGGCGCTCGCGCTGTACGAGCAGACGAAATACGACAAGGCGTGCCCACTCCTTCAAAATGTGAGCAGAGAGCAACCGAGGAATGCCGCGGTCTGGGCCGATGTCGCCGCATGCGAGCACCGGCGAAAGGGATCGTGGAGCGCTCCCGCACTCCACGCCCTGCGCATGTCGATTCGTTGGGGCGACGAGAGCACGAGAACCAAAGGCTATCGCGCGCTCGCTGAAGCGGCGGTGCGGATGGCTCTGCCAACCGATCGCTGCACGGCGTTGCCAGCGCCGCCGGAAGCGGCCTGTTCGCGCAAAGTGTTCGCGTGCACTCGGAGCTGGAACATGGACCGCTCAGACCCTGCGACCTCCGGAGTCGTCGCGTTCCTCGGCTACACTGAGGGGCAGGCGGTAGCGCAAGCGAAAGAGTTCGATCCGAGAATGGAGGGCGCGTTCAGCGACGTGCTCGTGCTGAGCAGCCGCACTGACCCGGGGCCTTCCGGCCCAGACTGCAGCGTGGTCCATGCCGATGCTTGTCAGGGCTACGTCGGGGTGGTGTGCACCAGGCAGTACCCAGATGGCAGTGAGCAGAGCGACGCCACGGAGTGGGGGATCCGAGATCCCGATTGAGGCCGCCAACGCTCATACTGCCTTGAGCGATACCGGCGATCGTGTCAATGACGCGGGCGATGCTCGATCAACGCGCTCGGCGTATCAGCCACCTGCGAAACCGGACTTCGAAAGCGTAGCGGGCTTGTTCGTCTGCCCATTGCACCAGCCGCGACTCAAGGGTTCGTTTGGGCGCCCTGGCAAATCCAATCCGCGAGCACCTGAAGATCGTTCGCGCTGAACGCGGGACGCCCTATTGGCATTTGCACGCCGCCGCACAGATCGCGCCCGGAAAGCTTGTCCAGCAAGGAGCTGCTTTCCGGGCGGCCCGGATCGATGACGGCAATCTGATTACAGCACTCCCCGTCGGGAACGCCGATCTGAGTGGCGATCCCGCCCGCTGCAAATGAGTGGCAAATCTCACCGCTGCAATCGGAAAATAGTGGCACGATATCGGTGGCGAAATCACGGTGCACGCCTGGAACGCAGGTGTTCGGAGTCGGCACGCGCACGCCGGAATCGGCGCAGCCGATCGATGGCGACAGGTTCAAGTTGAAGCTGCCGCCGGTCGCCGGTGGCTGATTCGTAGGGGCCGAACTGCAAGCGATGAGTGCGCTCAGGCATAGTGCTTCGCACGCCCAGGGCAGGCGAGACTTGAACAGGATGGACGTGCTCGGACGCAAACAGATTCGCACTCGGCACCGCGCTCGTCGAGAGGTGGGTTCACTATGACACGAGTTGAACGACTTGTTGCGAGGCATTATGGGACGCACGCGCCGCGGCGCCGCGGCGCCTAGCTCTTCTCGGCGCCGGTGTGCGTTCTCGTGACTTGGTCATCGATTGCGGTCAGCCGGAAGCGCTCGTCGAGAACCTGGATATTGGCGACGACCTCGCTGGTCTGCATGAGGTGAATGCCGGTCAGCAGGACGGTGGGTGCTTTACCGTAGGATTGGGCGAGCAAGCGCGTGTACGTCTGCACGCTCCCGACTCTGCAAATCTTATTGTCGTCGACCTGCAGGAGTAATTGTCGCCGATCATTCAGCGGAAAGGAGCTGCGGAGGCGTCACAGCACTCAGTCGTCGCTCACGGCACTGCTGGCTCGACTCAAGCGCTCATCGCAGGCGTGAATTGGGGATGATGCGGCTCAGGGGTGCCTACGGCGCAAGCTGCGCGGATGGCCGCTTGCCATATGCTCGCGCGCGAATGGAACGCTTGACCAGCGAGGGCGCCCGCAACGATGACGAACGTATCAAGGGCGAGGAGCACGCTGAAGAATTGTCGGGCGCCCTTGAGCGGCCGGAAGGGAAGCGCGATCCGTCGGCCCAACACAAAACGGAAGCATTCATCGATTGCATGCTCAGCCGCGGCTGGCGCCTGAATTCAATACAAAAAGCGGTAGGCGCGAATTTTCTCCGAACGCTCGAAGCGCTACGCGGGTGACGATGACGAGGGCCGCGAACATTTTGACTATCGCCAGGCGGGTCCTTCGTGTTGCAAGGCGTGCGGCTGCTCGACTAGTTTTGGCCTGATATCGGAGAGGCGGAAGGATGCAAGGGCACGGGATCTGCAGGGTATACGTCTCTTCCACCTTTCGTGACCTGCAACGGGAACGTGGCTTGATCCTCGAGGCCATCGAGCGCGCTGGCGCCAAGCCCGCGAGCATGGAGTACTACGGAGCCGACAACAGGCGCGCGCTCGACCTGTGCGTCGAGGACGTGAAATCCTGTCAGCTCTACATTGGGCTCCTCGGTTGGCGGCAAGGCTATTGCCCCGCCGAAACACCGGGGATCGGCATCACCGAGTCGGAATACCGGGCGGCCGGCGAACGAGGGATCCCGCGCCTCTTGTACCTGACGCCGGAGCTTGCCACTTGGCAGGGAGAGCGCGACCCCGACACCTCCGCGATCGCGGCGTTCCGCGAGCGCGTCAAAGTTGAGGTGACCGCTTTTCCGTTCGACAGCCTCGAGAAACTCGCGCTCGCGGTGTCCGGCGACCTCGGCCGCGTTCTCGGTCGGGCGCCCGCCCCGGAAATCCCGGAAGACTCGCTACTTCCCTACCTCTGCGATCGGGTCCCGCAGGCGACCGGAATCCTCGATGTCTTGAGCGCGGACGCAGGTTCACCCCCGGTGTGTCTCGCGCATGGCGACCACAATCAGAGCCTGTCGCGCTTCCTCGATAGTCTGCGTGAGGTGCGGCTCCCCGACTGGGTGCAGTCGAAGTACCGCGCCACCGAGTGTCGGCTCGACTGGCCGAGCGATTCACCCGAGAAGATGGCGCTGCGCATCCGCCAGGGGCTCGCGCTCGCACTCGGCTGCGATCCGCGCGGCATGACCGACCAGCGACTCGTCGAACGCGTGGCGGCGTTACCCGGTCCCGTGCTCGTGTCGGTCCGCGTCCCGGTCGACGGCTGGTCAGCGCAGCAACAGGCGCGCGTGCAAAGCTTCCTCGAGTATTTTCGGCAGTGGCCGAAGCGTGCGCCACCGAAACCGGACCTCGTGCTCTTGTGGGCGGAGTACCCCCCCGCACAGCCTGGCGCGCTCGGGGTGTTCGGGATCCAGAGCAAGAGCCAGCGCCGCTACGCCGAAGCGCTACGCAGCGTGAATGCGCTGGAGAAAGACGGAATCGTGTTGCTTCCAGCTGCGCAGAGCGTTGCCGCCACGGAAGCGCAAGATTGGGCACGCTCCAAGGCCGTTCGCGAAGCGGCCCCCGGACGGGACCTCGCGCAAGCCGTCGCACGGCTTTACCAGGGCAAGGACAGCATTCCGATGGAACAGCTCGGTCCGCTACTGCTCAGCGTCCTGCAACAGGAGCCCACCGCCCTCCCGCGCGGAGGCGCGGCCAACCCCCACGAGTGATCATGACGAACGGACTCTTCTTTCAACCTCAAGTGACAGTGGCACCCAAGGTGCCCGTTCGCCTGCCTGGTCCAGTGCAGATGGAGGCGTCGCGCCCCGAGGACTACGTCGCCTCGCCCGCACTCGTGGATGCGGTCAATACCGCGTTACTCATCGGCCAGCCCTTGTTGCTCACGGGCGAGCCCGGCACCGGGAAGACGCAGCTCGCGAGCGCTCTCGCCTACCAGCTCGGCTATCCGCGCCCGCTTCGCTTCGAGGCAAAATCGAATAGTCAGGCGCGCGACCTCTTTTACCACTACGACGCGGTCGGGCACTTTCGCTCCCGGCAAGAGCACACGTCGATCCTCGATTTCATTCGTTACGCGGCGCTCGGTCGCGCCGTGCTCTTTGCCAACGAGCCCGAGCGCGTCCGGAAGTGGCTCACGCCTGGCATGCAGCACGACCGGCGCAGCGCGTCTGTCGTGCTGATTGACGAGGTCGACAAAGCGCCGCGCGACTTCCCGAACGACATCCTGGTCGAGCTCGAGGAACTAAGCTTCCGCGTGACGGAGCTCGACGCCTGGGTGCAGGCCCCGCCCGACCTGCGCCCAGTGGTCGTCATTACGAGCAACTCCGAACGCGACCTGCCCGACGCGTTTCTGCGCCGCTGCGTGTACTACGACATTCCGTTCCCTGACCTCGAAGCCCTGCGGGTGATCTTGCAGAAGCGCTTCGCCAGTGTGGCGGGCCAGGCGGGCGGCGCGTTCATCCAATCCGCGCTCGCCGTCTTTCAACGCATCCGCGCCCTGCCCGAGCTCCGGCGCAAACCCGCCACGGCCGAGCTCATCGCCTGGGTGGCGGCGCTCGCCCGCGCATATCCCGGTCACCCCAACCCGCTGAGCGATCGAGGTGCGGTCGAGGCCAAGCTCGGTGTGCTCGTGAAGACGCGGGAGGATCTCGCCGTGGCACGCCGCGCCGTCGCCGGCGCGGGCCTCGGAGGCTAGTGCCCGAGGCGGAGCCCCCTGCGCCGCCCGCCCTCTTCGACGAGCTCCTCAGCTTCGTCGAGGAGCTGCGGGAGGACTACGCTTTCGGCGCGGACGAGTTCATCGCGGTGCAAGAGCTCTTGCTGGCGCTCGCGGCTCGCGATGCACTACCGGACGACCCCGCAGGCCTCGAGGGCTACCTCGCACCGATCCTCTGCAGCACCCGGCGCGAGCAAGAGGGGTTCGGCGCGCGCTACCGGAACTGGCTCGCGCAGCGCGCGCCAGAGCAGCCGCGCGTCGAGTCTCCAGCCATGGGCCCGGTGCCACGTTGGGACGCGCTGCGGCGGCGCGAGTTCCGCATTAACTGGTTTATGGGCGCCATCGTCGCGTTCGCGGCAGCGCTGATCCTTGCCTGGGCAGTGAACACGCGACGCGTCGAGAAGGCGGGTGATGCGCACACGAGCGCGAGCGCTCAGCTGGATCCCACGCCGGTGGGTTCGGGGAGCGATCCCACCCCCGATCCGGCGCCGATCCCAGCGCCCTCGCCCAAGCCGCCGGCACAACCCGCGGTCGTAAAACCCCTATTGGCGCCGCTCGCAGCTCTCGCCGCCCTGCTGGTGTTGGTCACGACCGTGCTCCGGCGTGGGGTCCGACGCAAGCAGGCCGAAGACTTCCTTTCGCGAGGCGGCCAGCGCGAGGTGCCGGACAGCGAGACGACGCTGCTCCGGCTGCGTCCCCTGTCGCTTCTGTCGCCACGAGCGGTCCAGCGCGCTTCCGCGCTCCTGCGGCGGCGCCGGCCCACTGCCGAGGAACAGCTCGACGTCTACGCCACGGTGCGCCGCACGGCGGAAAATGGCGGCGAGTTCGTCGAGGTGCGATCGCGACGCACCGGGGTGCCAGAGTACCTATTCCTCATCGAGCGGCGGAGCTTCCACGACCTCTTGACCGCCAAGTTCGAACAGCTCGTGGACGCGCTCGCGAATAACGGCGTGCACGTGATTCGCTATTACTTCGACCACGACCCAACCGTGGTTTTTCCGCGCGATCCGGCGCTTTCGCCCGTGCTCCTTCGCGAGCTCGGCGCGCGTCACCCCGGGCACCGGCTCGCCCTGTTCGCCGAGCTCACCACACTCATCGACCCACTGAGCGGGCGAGCGACGCCGATCGTGGGAACGCTGCTCGACTGGAGCGCGCCGGTGCTCTTCACCCCCGGGCGCCCCGCGGAAATCGGCCCGCTCGGTGACGTGCTGCGCGCCGACGGCCTGCGCATACTGCCTGCGGATCCCGAGGGTCTGCTCGAAGCCTTTGGTGATGGTGGACGACCGGCGCCCAACACGGAGCAAGCGGCCTACGCGCCGGCCCTCCCGAAGCTTCTGAGCGGCGACGTGCGCCGTTGGCTCGCTCCCGAGCCACCTTCGGAGACACTCGTCGAGCAAGGGCTCAGCGAGCTCGGGCGTTACCTGAGCGCGTTCGGCCAGCATTGGCTTGCGGCGTGTGCGATGTACCCGCAGCTGCGCTGGCCCCTCGCGCTCGAACTCGCGGGGCAGCTCGCGCCGTCGGGCGCTTCCGATCTCGCCGAGGACGCGCGCCGCATCTCGCGCCTGCCGTGGTCGCGTGCCGCGCGCATGCCGGATTGGCTGCGACAGCGCCTGGTCCGGGACCTTTCGCCTCAGCAGCATCGTTCCGCGCAGCAAGCCCTCGAGCGGGTGCTGGTGGAGGCGGCGCACAGCGATGCAGACGGCCCGCGCCTCGAAGTCGGAAGAAGTGATCCGGCGTTGATCTCTTCACTCTTCGCGCGGCTCACCGCTCACTGGAAAAACCAAGACGAGGAATTGCCGTCGCCGGCGGAGGACGGCGTCTTTCTAGGGGCAATGCGTCGTGGCGAGTCCATCTCGTTACCGCGCGTGGCGCGCGCTCTACGCAGCTCGGTTCGCGAGCGAGCGAGGAGTCCGCTCGCGCCACGCGAGTTGCCGGATGTGCTCTACGGGGCGTTCATTGCTGCCTTTGCGCTACCGAGTCTGTTCGGGCGCGGCGGCCCCAGCATCGGCCTGTCGTTGTTCATCGCGATGGCGTGGGCGTGGCTCGGGGTGCCGGTGGCGGTGCGGACTCCGGCTCGCGCCGGTTTCAGGTCGCACGTCGGCGTAGTGCTGCGAGGGCTCGCGGTCTGCGTCGCTTGGCTGACCGGCGCCTGCCTCTTCGGCATCGCCGAGCACTATTCTGCCCCGTTCTTGTGTGCGCTCGCCGCTGCCTTGGTCGGTTCGATCTACGTCGCCACGGGCACCGTCGGGCGTAAGCGCACCGCTTTGCTCCTCGGAATCCCGATTTGCTTGCTGCTGGGCGTCGGCTCGATCTTCGCGACGGAATTCGTCGCGCTAGTGATCTTCGTCCTGGTTCCGGCCCTCGCCCTCGCGCTGCACGGCGCGGCGCGCCTCGCACGCTCTATCCTTCGCCGCATCGCGCCGTCACTCGCGCGGGCCTGGGTCGGGCTGAGGGTCGGTTTTGACCGCTTTGCGCCCGACCGCTTGTTGTTCGAGCCTAGCGTGCCCCCGTTCGCGCAGTGGCCGCGGTGGGTTACCAGGCTCTGCGCGGCGAGCCTTGGATTCGCTTTCGGCTCGTCCGGGTACGCCGTGTTCACCAGTACGCCTTCAAGCAACCAAGCCGCCGTCTTCGGCGTGCTCCTGCTGATGCTTGCTGCGCTGCCGCATTTTGCGGGCGGTACGTACGCAACAGCGGGACTTCCAGAGGCGATGCGTCGCGCGGCGGAAGAAGCCCTGCTCGCGGCGCTCGTCGCACTCGCTGTGTGGCAACCCGGAGCCAAGGGCATCGGGTTGATCGCCGTGCTCTACCTGCCGAATGTCGCCTACGCCTGGCTCACGATCCGTCCCAAGCTGCGGGTTCGCGACTACGCCTCCGACTCGCCCCGCACAGACCGTGAGAACAAGCCGCCATTCTGGTGGGTCGCCTACGGCGCCCTCTTTCTCGCGGCGCTCGCGGGCCCGATGCCGAGTGCAGTTCAGAAGGCACTCCCGTCGACCCTCCGCGGCTGGCTCGGGCTGGGCGACACCAGCGACTTTCCACAGGATCTGAGCGAGCCGCGGAAAGCAATTGAGCCCGACCACGGCGCCGACGCCGGGCACGCCATCCCCGACGCCGCTTCCCCATCGGAATCGGATGCAGGTCATCCACCCGGTCCGGGCGCTTCAGCGTCGCCCGTCGCGGGCGGCCCAAGCGCGCAGGCGCCCGACGCTTCGCAAAAACCTCGCGTCCCCCCGTTGTCGTCGTCGCTCGCGCCCAAACGCTCCCTTCAACAGCCAACGGTCAAAATGGGTGCGACAGCGGTGAGCGGCCGACTTCCACAGGAAGTGATTCAGAGAATCGTCCGCCAGAACTTCAGCCGCTTCCGCACGTGCTACGAGCAGGGGCTCGGTCGCAATCCCAACCTCGAAGGTCGAGTGACTGCGCGCTTCGTCATCGGTCGCGATGGAGCCGTCTCGAATGCTTCGAATGGCGGCTCTGACTTGCCGGATAGCGCCGTCGTTAGCTGCGTCGTGTCAGCATTCTACGGCCTGACTTTCCCAGAACCCGAGGGTGGTATCGTCACAGTCGTGTATCCAATCGTGTTCTCACCGGGGTGACCCATTGCGAGCGACGCAAGGTCGAAACTCCCTACCGGTAAGTTACCGGTAAGCCCTCGCCCCCGACTTTGGCAGCGCCGCGCCTAGCGCCAGCGGCGCTTCAACTTCGACTGGAACGTGCGCATGGCTGGATGAAATACTCGGCGAGGAGATGCTCGTCTGATCTAGCCTCTGCCGAAACCGGACCCCTCGAAGTAGAGAGTAAGAGAGGTCCCGATGGCTTCCGAAAATCAGGGAAATGATGGAACCGGCGATGGCGTGAAAGCGCGCCGACGCCGTTATAGTGCCGTGGTGAAGCGCCGGCTGCTGGAGGAGGCGGAGAAGCCCGGCGAGAGCATTTCGACCGTGGCACGCCGCTACAAGATCGCGCCGAGCCTGCTCTTCGGTTGGCGGAAAGCGATGGCGGCCGAAGGCGTCACCGCACTCAGCCGTCAATCACGGCGCGGTTGGCCGAGTTCAAGCGCTCATCGCGGACGTGAATTGGGGAAGACGCGGCCCGGATTGCCTACGGCGCGAGCTGAGTGGATGGCGGGTCGGGGGGCACGATGATCCGCGGCCGGGGGCGGATCGCCAGTCGCTCGAAGTCGCTAGGATTGAAGGTTAGGAACACGTCAGCACCTGCGCGCTCGGCCTCGACAAGGTGCAAAGCGTCATAGACCAACCCGACTTCAAGCCGCGGGAGGCGCAGCGCTCCGCCGCGGCCAGATAGCTCTCCGGCATTGGTGCAAGTACACGGACCTGACGGGCCAGTCTGCTGACCAGCACCCGCGCGGCTGGCGGCGACAACCCAGCAGGCACCTTACTTAGCACCGAGTAGACCTCTGCCAGGGCGTGCGCACACACCACTGCTTGGACTTCACCGCGATGAATGGCCGCTTGCCAAATTGCCGCGCGCGAATGGAACGCGTGACCAGCGAGGGCGCCCGCGACGACGGACGTATCAAGGGCGAGAAGCATCGAGGCGTGCGATCAAGTGATCAATCTGGATTTCGCGGTCGACGCGATGATCGACAACCGCATCAGAAAGCGGTCCGGTGTAGACGTAGAAGCCATCGACGAGTTCGAGCATTGAGTCCGGCGGAGGCTGAACTTCCAAGGCAGAAAGCCCCTCCTTCAACGCTTCATCGTTTAGCTGTTCCACGAGACGCAGTCGATCCGGGCGCGGCAGCGCCTGGATCGCATCGAGGATCTCCCGAACGGTCATGGCTCGCCAAATCTAGCCTTTCTCGCGTGATCGGTCCAACCGATTCGAAGACAGGCGGTCGCCGTGGTCCTGGCGAGCTCTCTGTCCGCCGTCGGTGGCACGGGTGAATTCGCGCATTGTGTCGCGCGCCACGGGTTCGTTTCGGCAAA
Organism: Polyangiaceae bacterium; assembly: GCA_035688655.1. GTDB lineage: Bacteria > Myxococcota_A > Polyangia > Polyangiales > Polyangiaceae > PMG-095. Next base: position 18,519 of record DASSMT010000109.1, read on the forward strand.
GAGCAGTGCGCTCAGTCCTCGTGGTTTACTTGACAGCCTATGGCGGCGAGCAGCTCCACGCGAGACGGATCGAGCACTCGCACCTCGTGCTCGCCCGCGAAGAAGGTCGTGATGCGGATGTTGGTGAGCGGGGTGCGGCAGACGATTCGGTGCGGACCGAACTTCTGCTCGCTCACCCAGCGTCTGAGTGCAAAGCTCTGGTGAGTTGATTCCGAGAGCGCTCGAGTCCACGGGTCGTGCTCGATGTCTAGACCTCGTTCCTTTGCGAGCTCGTCCGTCATCCAGCTGTCATCGAGAATGTGCCCCGTCTCCGTGCGCTTCGTACGGTCGTGGATCGAGTTGAAGGAAACGTCAGAACGCGAGAGGACCTCGAATTGTAGCTGCGCGTAAGTCTGCCACGCCCCTCTGGGGCGCGGATCCGTCCTGGTCCAAATGGAACGCGAGAAGCGAAAGACCTTCGCGTCGCCGACGCCACGGTGCAGATGCAAGTAGCCTGCCTCGAGCTCCGGCTGCTCGTCTGTCGGAACGCACTGGTAGCTGCCATGCTGAATGAAGACGTACGCCCTGCCACCACTTCGCGCAGTATGGCGATACACCGCGATCGGAGCCTCGATGTGGCGTCCGGCGAGTGTGCCCTCGTGATACGCGAAACGATCGACTGTGCCGCGGCGAGCGCCCTCCCAGAACGCGAACACGTCTTGGGCGCACTCTCGGCGCGTCGCACCGAAATACGCATGCCGTCGAAGTCCAGGCCTGAATATCTGAGGCAGTACCCATCCGTATTGGAACAAACTGTCACGCTCAGGTGGCAACTCGGGCGTGTAGGCCAACGGTCCGTCCGCCGCGAGCCAGGGAACGAGCCGTTCGCCCGACGCCTTGGTAGAGGTGGAGTATGTCTTGCTCGTCACGGAATCTCGAACTCGGGGAGTACTACACTCGAGAGCCACGCTTCCGTGCCGGCGGTCGCTTTGCGAAAGACCGACTCAGCGCGCTGATACTGATCTTCGCCGTCGCGTACGCACATGCGCACGATGGCCGCTTCGAGCGACGCTCGCTCAATCAGCTGCAGACGCTCGGGCAACGGCAGCGGGCGAATCGTTGCCAGGATTTTCTGGAGCACGGTCACGCCTCGAAGCATAGCGCCGATCCGCATGCCTCGACCCGCGCGTGATGCTCATCGACAAGCGGCCGGCGCCGGGCGCTTTACCCGTCCAGTGACGATTCTTGTGGCGATTGAACCTGCAATAATTTCGGGGATTTACAGTGGAGGCGCCGGGAATTGAACCGCACAAGAAATGCACCAATCAGCTTGTTTTAGGCTCGATTCGCGATCGTGAGGAGCCGGGCAAATCGACGCAAAGTGACGATAAGTGCGCGATTGCACTGGAGCCCGTGACAGTTCGTGACAGGACGGAAGAGGCCCTCGCGCAGGCGATCGAGCTCGCGGCGGGGGCGGGTGAGTGGGGCGTCGTCAGTGATCTCTCGCGTCAGCTCGCGGAACGCGCACGCGCTCGACAGGCGCCGGCTGTCCGTTCGCTCGACGCGTATCGCGACTCTCGCTCAAGGCCGTGATGTTGAACGCGCCGGAGTTTGGGCGTTACGACGAAGCATCGTCGCCGCTCTTCGAGGCGGAGATCGCGCATGTCCGAGAGCTATTTTTAAGCACTTACTCCGGTATTCATCGAGGCGTTTCCTCGTGGAGATTGGCACTCTCTAGCGTCTAGTAAAGACTCCTGAGGTACAAGCACTCCAATGCTACACTTGACAAATCACTCCGAAATGTGATAACGTCGCATCGTTGTCGAGCAAGATCCACAGCGCGTGCCCCGACTGCGGCGCGGCTCCAGGCGAACCGTGCACGCGCGGTAAGCGCAAGGCACCGATCTCGGTCTTCCACGCGGGCCGCCCTGCGCTGCTCGGCGAACTAATCACACGCAACCTCAAGAAGGCCCAAGCCAACCCAGCACCCTGAATTACACGACTCGAACGCCCTTAGCGTAGGGCGGGAAATACCCATCGGCGGCGGCCGTTTGGGGCTACACCACCCTCGGTCGGTAATGCGCAAGTGCTTTCCAGCAACGGAGAGCTCCGCATGCCCTCGTCCACCGAGAGAACCACCGAACAAAATCGAATTGTCGTCTGCACGCCTGATGAACTGGCCGAACTCGTGCGCGAAGCCGTCGCAGCCGCGCTCGCGCCTCGCGTTTCGTCGGAGCTCGTTCCGCTGAATAGGGCGGGGGTGCCCGTCCGCACGTTGCGCAACGCGATCCGCGTGGGCGAGCTTGTGGCCGCGAAGGCCGGGCGTGAATATCTCGTCGAGCGCAGCGCGCTCACCGCGTGGCTCGCGGCGCGGCGCGTGCGTCCGAAGTCAAAAGCCGAGCCGGTGGAGACCGAAGTGGATCGGGCGCTCGCTCGTGCACGCCGCGCGGGCGCACTCCGCCCTGTGACGAAAGCGGCGTAGGTCGGCGCGGATATCCGCGGCCTGAACGCGCTGGCAGCAAGACTCCAATTGAGGGCGCGCGCTTCCGTAGCGCTCCTGAGGAGGTATCCGCGTAAAGGCCTTCTGCTGCGTTCTGAAATCAACATCGGGCGGCATTGGTAGAGCGCGCCGCATGGCGCAGTCGACGATCGAGGGGACAACCGGCTTGAAGGGACCGCACACGCGGCCCCTTTTTTTGAACGCCAAAACATTAAGGAGACAGACGTGACTGAAAAACTCGGAAGAATGCAGGTTTTGCGCATCATGGCGCATTGCGGCGCCGACGCGCGCAGCGTCGTGCGCTACGCGGAAAATGAAAAGATCAGGCCGGCGGTGGAGTTCGCGATCCGAACGGCGATCGTTGCGCTCGGCTATCGCGACCCGCGCCCCGCGGCCGCGGAAGGCAAGCAGGCGGCGGTGACAGAGTGAGCGACCGTTCAGCGGCTGCGGCCCTCGAAGCACTGCCAAACGTGCCCGTCTTCGGTCGACACGTGCTCAGCTGGCCGACGCAGAAACCAGAAAACCCCTGGCTCGAAAGCTACAAGACGCTCAGCGTCCCTATCGATAAGGCGCTCACTGCCCTGTACGACTCGGACGCGCACTTCGTCGCTTATGAAGCAGACCGACGACTGAACACGCAGGCGCTCGGCGCGTGCCCGGTGAAAATGGTGCTCTTCGTGGTCGACGTTGATGCGCCAAATCACGTCGTGCCCTCAGCCGAGTGGCGCCAGACGGAGCGCGCCAAAGTCGCGCGGCTTCGCGCCATTGCTCCTGGCTTTTTCGCATTCGAGACGCTGCACGGCTATCGGCTCGTTTGGCGGCTCGACGAACCGCAGGAACTAACGAGCGCCGCGGAAGCGGCCCTCTGGTCTCAGATCTATCGCGGCTGGCTTGCGTGGCTAGAGCGCGAAACCGGCATCGTTGGCGACGAGAAATGTGCGGACTGGACACGCCTCTATCGCCTCCCGTTCGTGCGACGGGATAACGAAGATCAGCGCCTCCATTTCGAAGGCGACCTGCAGACTGGCGCATGGGAGTTCAAGCGTGGCCTCGAGCTCGTTCAGCCCGCGAACACGAACGCGTACCGCGTCACGGACGACACCGAAGGCAACGCAGCGGACCCGGCGAGTGTCGATCCGCTGATCGACGCAATAATCGCGGAGCTTGACGCGGCGGGCCGCTGGAGAGACCAGCGCCAAGACTACTTTCTTTCGTTCCTCGGCTGGCTTTTGGGTCATGGCTGGGCGGTCTCCGAACTCGAGCGGCTCGTCGAGCGCATGCCCTCGAAGGTCGGCGAGTACCTCAGAATGGTCCGGCGCGCGCGCCCCAGGGGCGGGCCGGGCAAAATCAAACGCCTGCTGACGGCGGAAGCCTTCGCGCGCTTGGACGCTGCGGTAAACGCGCACCCGCACGCGGTTGCCCGACGCGCTCGGGAAGCCGAATTCGCGGCGGAAATGGCGACCGCGAACGCGCAAGACGTGCAGAGGGAAGCGCCGGCCGACGGACTGTCCAAAGCGAAGCCAAAGACGTCAAGCCCACTAACGCCAGTGTCCGACAGCAAACCGCTCGCAACAGCGGCTGTCGTGAACATTCTCGGCGGCGACTTGGTGCCAGATTGGGAGGGTGTGATCGGGTATGACGCGCTCGCGAACCGACCGGTATGCTTGCGCGAGCCTCCAATGCGCCCGGAGGACGATCCGGGTGTGTCCTGCATCGGCGAATGGACGGACGCGCACACGGCGCGAGCACGCACCTGGATCTGGTACGCCTGTGGCAAGGAGCCGGGCAAGGAGACGACAGACGCCGCCGTCGAAATCGTTGCTCGGCGCAGGTCGTTCCATCCGGTGCAGAGCTACCTCGCGGCATTGCGTTGGGACGGCGTGCCGCGCATCGACAACGTGCTCGTGCGCTACTTCGGCGCGGACGCGAGCGCGTACACGATTCAGGTCGGTTCGAAGACCATGATCGCCGCCATCGCTCGCGCCATTCAACCCGGCTGCAAGGTCGACACGATGGCGATCTTGGAAGGAACGCAAGGCATCGGGAAGAGCCGCGGCGTGCGCGCGCTCGCGGGGGATCAATGGTTCGCGGACACACCGCTCGACCTCGAGTCGAAGGACGCAGCTCAGTGCCTTCAGGGAAAATGGATCTACGAGATCGGCGAGCTGCACTCGTTCAATCGCAGCGAGACCACGCGCATCAAGGCGTTCGTTTCATCGCAGAGCGACAACTTGAGGCCGAGCTACGGGCGCAGAAACCAGGACTTTCCGCGCCAATGCATCTTCATCGGCACCACGAACGGCACCGAGTATTTGACCGACACGACCGGCAACCGTCGGTATTGGCCGGTCAAGTGCCGCGCCGTCGACGTCGCAGGCCTGCAGCGCGACCGCGACCAGCTTTGGGCTGAAGCGCACGTGCGCTACCTCAAGGGCGAGCGCTGGTGGCTCGAGGGCGCGGAGGTCGCACTGGCCGAAGCTCAGCAGGCGGACCGCGAAGCCATCGACCCTTGGGAGCAACCGCTGGCCGCGTGGCTCGAACGCGAATCGCGTTCCGCGTTCACGATGGCGGACGCGCTGCTGGGCGCACTACGCCTTACGCCGCCCGAGCAGACGCAGGCGAACGCGACACGTGTCGGGAAGCTCCTCGCCAAGTTGGGTTGGCGCGCGAAGAAAGCCCGCGACCCTAACGACCCCACGAAGTACACGCGCGTGTACTCTCGGGAGGCTGCCTGATGTTCCACCTCGTGGCACCCTGTTCCACCTCGATTTCGCGGTCGGGTGGAACAAGGATCGGTAGCCAAATTCGGCTAGCTCGCGCATCTTGTTCCACCTGTTCCACCCAATTCATCAGTAGGACCCGGAAGAAAGGGAGTAACGGGGTGCCGGCGCGGCGCGCGTGGTGCGCGCGAGGGCTCCAGGCGTTCCAGGTGGAACGGGTGCCACAGGTGGAACACGGAACGCGTTCCGCGGCCGCGGAGGTGTCGCCATGACCGCACGCAAGGTCCCGTCCGACCCCGAGCTCTTCAACGCCGGTCTGGATTTCTACTTCGGCGTGTTGGATTCGATGTGCGGGCTTCGTGGCGTCATGCGCACTGGTGACGACGCGCCCGCTGGCAATGCCCAGGCGATCGCCGTCGAGCACCAACGACCCGACGGCGGGTGGGTGCACACGTCTGGCCGCGGTCTCTCAACCCGTGCGCCCGATACGATCACGGATCGACAGCTGCGGGCGTTTGCGTTCGGCCGGCGCGCCTGGGCAGTGTTGACGCAGCTGCCATGGTGTCAACAAGAGCTCTTGCGCAGGTATTACTCGTCCACGCACGCGCTCGCGGCCATGGCTGGCGCGCGGACCGCGGCCCTCGATTGCGGCCCTGTGTGGGTCGAGAGTGACATCCGGAGCGCGCACCGGGCCTACACCGCGGCGCAGGCAGCGGGCGCGGGTGTCGAGGAGTGCCCGATCGAAATCGATCAGGACGTGAGCGGTTCGACCGACCGAGCGAAATACCGCGAGCGCGGTGCGGCACCGCGGACGGCAGCCGAGCGCAAGCGCGCACAGCGAGCGCGGGATGCTGTCGAGCACCATCACAACGGCAGCGCGCGGGCACGCCGATACGAAAAGGAGGACCACGAGGAGCGGGAGGCGGTGCAAGGCGCAGAGCGGCATTTGTGCGGTTTGCACGAGGGCAAGAACACAGTTTCGCGTGAAGCGTTCGAGGCGCTCGTGCGGTGCTTGGTTGAGGGGCGTTCTGCGCGGCGAAAGGCGATCGAGCTCGGCCGGTTCGAGCTTATCGTCGGCCGCGTCGAGATCGTTCGCGGCGCTGCCAACGCTCGAAAAGTGTTTGTTGCCGCGTAGTTAGAGCGGCACGCACCAATTGTGACACCATAGGTTGCAGGGGCGAGCGACGGAGCGGCGAGGATGCCAGCTCCGGATTTTTTGCGCTCGCCCCACGCAACCATCAACAAGTTAACGAAAGGGCGGCAACATGTCGTCGTATCAAATGCGCGGCGTCGTTCCGCCTGAATCCGTGGCGCAGGCCTTGCGCGAGCTCGTCAATGAGCTCGGCGATCGCGCCGTGGCTGAGCAACTCGGTCAGAGCCGGGCAACCGTCGCGCGAATTTGCGCACGTTTGCCCGTGCTCGAATCCGTCTTGTTCACCGCGCAGGCGAAGCTCCCGCACGTCACGCGCCCAGCGACCTGACCCAACCACGGCACGGGCGTGTGCCACCTCACACCCTTTGGCGCCGGCCCGCGAGGGCCATCCGGCGAGTGTCTTCGACAGCTACGGCTTAGGCGCGCGTAGCGCGAAGATGCAACCCGCGTTCGACTCGCGGGGGCGCCACCCGGCGATCGCCTAGGACTTCTTCCCTAGGCGCTTGGACAAGCGCGGCAAGGGCTCTGCTCCCCCGAGTCGCACTGAGGCAGGTCCGAATCCTGTCGATCGCCCCGAGACAAATCCGACGCGCGCGCACGCGCGCAGAAACTGGAGAACCATGCCAAACCCCACATCCACCTCAATCGACCAGGGTTTTATCGGCCTAGGCGATAATTCGTTCAAAGATGAGCTCGTGAAGTTCGCGGGCGCCGCGACTCTGCTCGCCGGCACGATCATGGCTCGCGCCGTGAGCGACTCGACTTTGATTCCGTACGTGATCGGTGGCTCGTCAGACGGCAATGGCGTGCCGTGCGCAGTCATCGCCGAGCCGTTGACTGCGACTGGCGCAGGGAATCTGCCTTTCCGCGCGATCATCTCCGGGAGCGTCAACCGCAATCGTCTCGTCGTGAATGCGGACGGCAACGGTTCGAACATCACGAAGGCGATCGAGGATCAGTTGCGCGCACGCGCGATTATCCCCGAGGTCGTCGACCAAATCGCCAGCTGAACGAAGCAAGGCAAAACAAATGCACATTGGAAGACCTCAACCCGCAGACACCAGCGAGCAAGAACCGCTCGACCCTGCCGAACGACTCACCGGCATTCATCCTCCAGAATTCTCAACGACTCAGGCTGAAATGGAGTGGCGAGCCTCACTCCAGCACGCGATTGACAGACAGTCCCACGACTGGGCCGTTTCGCCTCGCGTAAGCTTCGTTTCGCCGAGGAGCAAGCGACGACTTTCCGCAGGCGAAGCGGTGCTCGTCGGCAGCGTCGAGGGAGCCGATTTCACGATCGGCGAGGCTTTGATTTTGGAAAGGCGGGGTTGCTTGCTCCGCGGGACGCCGGAGGGCAAACGCGCCGCGGCCGGACTCGCCTCGGACGCCCGATATTTGGTCGCGCCAAATCAGGCGATCACGTCCCGGGAAGTTACGCTGTTGGCCGGATCGGCCGTCGACGCATCAATGCTTGACGACGCACAGGTGCTCGCCGATTTGGTTCACAAAGGCGTTGTAATCGACCGAACCAAACCACCCCTTAGCCAACTACCAACGGAGGTCGCACTACGCGAGCGCGAAGCGGACTTCGAAC
>DASSMT010000135.1:0-15281 GCA_035688655.1 Polyangiaceae bacterium
GCTCCTGCAGCGCGGGCTGATTCTGGGGATCCAGGGCCTCGGCGCGTTCCATCTCGCGTGCGATGCCGCGAACGAGCAGGCCGTGCTGCGCCTGCGCGAACGCAAGCGGCGCGATCAGCAACCCTTTGCGCTGATGGTGGCCAACCTGGCCGAGGCTCGGCGCTTCGCCGAGCTCAGCCCGCCGCTCGAGGCAGCGCTCGTCAGTCCCGCGCGACCGATCGTCCTGGCCCAGGAGCGTGCCGGAGTATTGCCGCGGGCGGTGAACGGCCCCTCGCGACGCACCGGGATTCTTTTGCCGTATACCGCGCTCCATCACGCGCTGCTCGCGCAATTCAGCGGGCCGCTGGTGATGACGTCGGGCAATCCGAGCGGGGGTCCGGCCATCATCGATCGCAGCGAAGCGACGGAGAAGCTGGGTGGCATCGTCGACGCCTTTCTGTTTCACGAGCGGCCGATCGCGCGACGCGTGGAAGACTCGGTGGTCGCCGAGTGCCACGTGGGAACGCGCGTCGTGCGGCGCGCGCGCGGCTTCGCACCGCTGCCGATCCGTCTGCCAGCAGCTGCGCCGGAGCCGGTGCTGGCCGTGGGCGGGCATCTGAAGAACAGCGCGTGCCTGGTAGTGGAAGATCTGGCCTACCTGACGCCGCACCTCGGCGATTTGGAGCTCGAAGAGAGCGAGCGCGCCTGGCGCCGGGATCTGGAGAGCTTCGAGCGCTTGCTCGGCGTGCGAGCTCAGGTGATCGCGCACGATTTGCATCCGGACTACGCGTCGACGCGCTTCGCCTTGGCTCGGCCGGCCCGGCGCCGGATCGGCGTGCAGCACCACGTCGCGCACGTGCTTTCAGCCATCGCGGAGCTTCGCCTGACTGAGCCCGTGCTGGGGGTGGTCTTCGATGGTTCCGGCTTCGGTCTCGACGGCACGTCCTGGGGCGCCGAGTTCCTCGTAGTCGACGGCGCGCGCTGCACGCGGGTGAACAGCTTTCGGGCCCTGCCGCTGCCAGGAGGCGAGCGGGCCGTGCGCGAAGTCTGGCGCGTGGCGCTCGCGGCGCTGCGCGAAGCCTTCGGGAACGCGCGCGCGCTCGAGCTCGCTCAGCGCCTGCCAGCCTTCGAGCAGGTCTCGGCGGCCTCGCTCGCCACCGTGCTCCGGATGCTCGAGACCGGTGTCGGCACCGTGCCCGCGCGCGGGATCGGGCGCTGGTACGACGCGGTGGGCGCGCTCGTGCTCGGGCTTTCCCGCGCGAGCTTCGAGGCGCACGTGGCGATCGCCCTCGAAGAAGCTGCGGAACCGCTCGAGGGCGTCACGGGTTATCCCGCAACTCTGCCGAGCGCGCTCGCCGAGGCAGAGCCGCTCGGCTCGGCGCACGAGGTCGACCTCAGGCCGATGCTCGTCGCCCTGGTCGAGGACCTGCTCGGCGGAGCGCCGCGAGCGCGCGTGGCCGCACGCTTCCAGCGCACGCTCGTGGACGTGACCGCGGAAGTAGCCGGGCGAGTGCTCGGGGCGACCGGCGTATCGCGCGTGGTGCTGAGCGGCGGCAGCTTTCAGAACCGCGCCCTGGAGCGAGCGCTCAGCGAGCGGCTCGGTGCCCGAACCGTGGCCATGGCGCGCGAGGTGCCGGTCAATGATGGCGGGCTCGCCCTCGGCCAAGCATGGGCCGCGGTGCTCGCCTTGAAGGCCGAGCGAGAGAGGAGGCAAGAGTAGCCATGTGTCTCGGAGTTCCCGGACGAGTGCTCGAGATCGAAGGCACGACCGCGCTGGTCGATTTCTGGGGCGTGCGCCGCAAAGTCGCGCTCGACATCGTCGACGAAGCAGTGTCGGAGGGCGACCACGTGCTCGTGCATGTGGGCTTCGCCATTCGACGCATCGCTCCCGAAGACTTGGCCGAAACGATCGCCTTTTTCGAAGCCCTGGGCCCGGAAGACTCGGAGGGCACGCGCTCATGAACGGACTCGAAAGACTCGAATTTCGCGATCTCGAACGCGGCCTGCTGCTCCAAGCCCGGCTCGCGCGGCTGCTTGCCGAAGCCGACCGAGACGTGACCCTGATGCACGTGTGCGGCAGCCACGAACAAGCCCTCGCTCGCTATGGGCTGCGCGCGCGCTTTCCCACACGGCTCAAGGTGCAGATGGGGCCGGGCTGCCCGGTGTGTGTGACCGACGCCCCCGAGATCGACGCAGCGGTCGCGCTCGCGGAACGCGGCCTGCGGGTGCTCACCTACGGGGACATGTTGCGCGTGCCGGGTTGTGCCGCATCGCTGGCGGATGCCCGCGCCGCCGGCGCGCGCGTGGAGGTCATCTATGCCGCCACGCAGGCGGTCGAGATCGCGCGGGCGAGCGACGAGCCCGTGGTCTTCTTCGCGACCGGCTTCGAGACGACCGCGGTCGCCACGGCCGCCGTGCTTCTCGCCGATCCGCCGCCGAACCTGTACGTGCTGTCGGCTCACAAGTGGGTGCCTGCCGCGATGGAGGTGGTCGCGACCAGCCCCGACTCGGCAATCGAGGGCTATCTCGCCGCGGGCCACGCCGCGACCATCACGGGCTACGCCCTGTTCGAGCCCTTCGTCGACCGGCATCAACGCCCGGTGGTCGTCGCCGGTTTCGAGCCGCTCGACATCCTGTCGGGGCTGTTACTCCTGGTCGAGCAGGTGCTGTCCGGGAAAGCCGAGCTCGTCAACGCCTTCCCGCGCGCGGTCAAGCGCGAGGGAAACCAGCGCGCGCTCGCCGCGCTGTTTCGCGTCTTCGCCATGGGCGACGGAGACTGGCGCGGCATCGCGCACGTGCCCGGAGGTGATCTCAGGTTACGCGGCGAATTCGCGGCGCACGACGCCGCCGTGCGCTTTGGTGTGGAGCTCGGTGCGGCACCTCCGCCCGTGCCCCGCGCGAACGCCGCGGACTGCCGTTGCGGGGCGATCATGACGGGGCGTTTGCAGCCGGACGATTGCCCACTCTTCGGCAGCACTTGCCGCCCCGAGGCGCCAGTCGGAGCCTGCATGATCAGCACCGAGGGGGCTTGCCGGATTTGGTTCGAGCATGGCCTGGGAGCGGTGCCCGCATGACGCGCGGGAAAGACAGCGGCGAGCGCGTGCGGCTCGCGCACGGCGCGGGCGGCAAAGCCATGCGCGAGCTGATCGAGTCGGTATTCCTGGCCGGTGTCGACGATCCCGCAGAGCGGGCCATGGACGACGGCGCGGTGCTGCCTCTCGGCGATCGCTTCCTCGTGCTCACTACCGACGCCCACGTGGTGATGCCGCCGTTCTTTCCGGGCGGAGACATCGGCCGGCTCTCGGTGTGCGGGGTAGTGAATGACCTGGCGATGATGGGCGCGTGTGACGTGCTCGGGCTCACCTCCAGCGTCATCCTCGAAGAGGGATTCCCAATCGAATCGCTGCGTCGCATCCAGCGTTCGGTGCAAGCCGCCTGCGCCGAAGCGGACACGCGCGTCGTGACTGGCGATACGAAGGTCATGCAGAAGGGAGAAATCGACGGCATCGTCATTTCGACGAGCGGCGTGGCCATCGCCGACCGAGTCGTCAAAGACTCCGGGCTCCAGCCGGGTGATGCCATCATCGTGACCGGCACGCTCGCGGACCACGGTCTAGCGGTGCTGAGCGCCCGGCACTCACTCGGTCTGGAGGGCGAGCTGCGCTCGGACGTCGCGCCGCTGAACGGCTTGATCCGCGCCGCGCTCGGCGCCGCGGGCTCGTGGCTGCACGCGCTGAAGGACCCCACGCGCGGCGGCGTGACGAGCGCGCTCGTCGAAATGGCGGAAAAGGCGCGCGTTTCCATCAGCGTCGACCAGCGCGCGCTGCCGCTGAGCGACCCCGCGCGCGCGGCGGCGGAGCTACTCGGCATCGACCCCCTGTCGGTGGCGAACGAAGGCAAAGCGCTGCTCGGCGTCGACCCGCAGGGAGTCGAGGCCGTGCTCGCCGCATTGCATGCCCATCCGCTCGGCGCGAAGGCCGCACGCATCGGCCGCGTGACTGCCGGCGAGCCCGGCGCGGTCTTTCTCGACACGGGTTTCGGCAGCCGGCGCCTCGTCGAGCGCGACGACAGCCCCTTGCCTCGGATCTGCTGAGGAGTTGGTATCGATGCACGAAGTCTCCCTGGTGCACGCGCTCTTCGACCAAGTCGACCGCGCCCTCGCCGAGCACCCGCGCGCGCGGCTGCGCGAGATCACCGTGCGTATCGGCGCCCTTTCGGGTGTGGAGAGTGAGCTGTTCCGCACCGCGTTCGACGGCACGCGCCAAGAACGCGGCTATCCGGACACCGAGCTCGCGATCGAACACGAAGAGCTCGCCTACGAATGCGCAGAATGCGGCGCGGGAGTGCTCCCCGGCCAAGAACTCCGCTGCGATGCTTGCGCGGGTCGCGCGCAGTTGACGCGCGGCGATGAACTGGTGCTACAGCGCCTGGAACTGGAGGTCCGAGATGTGTGAAGTCTGCGGTTGCGGTGATCCCCACCTGATTTCGATAGACCTGCACACGTCCTTGCTTTCGGACAACGATCGGCAAGCCGCACATCTGCGCGAGCACTTCGTGGCAGACGGAGTCCTGGCGCTGAACATCATGGGTTCGCCCGGCGCCGGCAAGACCGCGCTGATCGAAGCGACCGCGCAAAACCTCGCGGGCCGCCTGCGGCTCGCCGCGGTGAGCGCGGATCTCGCGACCGCCCTCGACGCCGAACGCCTCGAGCGCGCCGGAGTGTTCTCCGCCCCCATCACCACCGGCTCCGCCTGCCACCTGGATGCCAACCTGGTGCATCACGCGCTCCACGACGCGCGCTTGGCACGAGCAGTTGGCTCCGCGGATGTCTTCTTCATCGAAAACGTAGGCAACCTCGTGTGCCCGGCGATCTACGACCTCGGACAAAGCGCCAACGTCGTCGTGCTCAGCGTCACCGAAGGCGTCGACAAGCCCCTCAAATACCCGGTGATGTTCCATAAGGCCAACCTGGTCCTGGTCACCAAGATTGATCTATTGCCGCACCTACCGGGCTTCTCGCTCTCCGCACTCAGGGAGAACATCGCCCGCGTCATGCCCAAGCTCGAAGTCATCGAGCTTTCCGCGATCACGAGCGCCGGAGTGTCGACCTTCGTCAAGTGGCTCGACGAGCAACGGCAAGCCGCGCGCGTTCGCCAAAAGGCTTTGTGAGGCTGTTTCGCGAGCGCCCTCGATTGCTGCCGGGAGCGGCTTCTCTCGTTCACACAACCTGTTCGTGCACGAACTATATTCTTTTTTGCTCGAGCCTTCTCGGGCAGCTCACTTGGCAATCTTCATCACTTGGGTGGCGGTGAGCCAATAGACGCTCGTCGCGTCGACGGCGATGTCGACGGGGTTCGTTTGCCCGGAAGCGAGGGTTACGGCGGTTCCGCCCGTCTTTGCGATACTCATCACTGTGCTCGCGCCCAGGTAGTAGATGCGTGAGGCATCGATTGCGAGAGGTCCGGTTGCCCCAGAAGTCACCAATGTCACCGGGGTGCTCCCCGCAATTGCCGCCTTCGTGACCGCTCCGCCGAGCACGTAATAGAGGTTGGCGCTGTCCGTGGCGAGGTAGCGGATAACCATGTTCTGGGTGGGCGCAAGCGTTACAAGTGAACCCCCACCGATCGGAACCTGACGCACGCCGTCGTCATCATCAGCGAAGTAGACGAAGCTGCCCTGAACCGTGATCGCTCGGGGGTCGCCAGCGCCGAGTGTCCCCACTCCCCCGGCGAGGACTGTCTCCTTCCCGTCCGCTTTAGCCACCTGAAGCACATATCCGATGTCGAAGCTGGTAAAATAGACATTCGAAGCATCAACCGCCAAGCACCGATAAGGCTGGTTAGGAAAACCGTACCCGCCGGCCGAGGCATCGATCGTCTTCTTCGTGCCGCCGCTCAGCGGAACGCTAAACAGCGAGCCGCTCAGGAGCCAGGGCGTGGTCGTGCAATTCCCTATGATGTCGATCGAGTATGCATTCGTGCCGTCCGTAGCGAGCCCCAGCAGACAGCCGCTGGAATTGGAGCTCAGGTAGCTGACCGCACCGCCACCCGACGGAACACTGGCCACTGATCCGCCAGTGGTCCACAACACAGCGGAGCTACTCAGCGCCAGGTTGACCGCTTTCGACGTCGTGGCCAGCGTAAATGGTTGGCATACGCCAGCGGTGCAATCGCCGCCCTGACAACTGTGTCCGCACGCGCCGCAATTGAACTTGTCGCTTTGGTAGTTGGTGCAGTAGTCGTTACACAAATTCGGTAAGGACGCCGGGCAAGCACAAGCCGTCCCTTGACACGTTTGGGGCGCAGGACATGCCGCGGCCGGGTTCCACGAACCCGAAGTGCAGGTTTGAACTTGGGTCCCCGAGCACTGGGTTTGTCCGACGGAGCAAATGGTGCCGCCGGTGCCCGCTAAACCCGAGGTCCCTGCTCCACCACCAGATGTCCCGCCCCCACCCGAGGTCCCTGCTGCACCAGAGGTCCCTGCTCCACTCGAAGTCCCTGCTCCGCCCAACGTCCCTCCTCCACCGGAGGCCCCAGTCCCGCCTGACGTCCCTGCTCCACCCAACGTCCCTCCTCCGCCCGACGTGCCTCCGTCACTTGGCTTCCCACCTCCACCCGCCGTCCCACCGCGATCGGACGTTCCTCCGCCGCCATTTCCACCTGACACGGCAGGCGCCCCTGAAGCGTCGGAGCTCCCCGAGGTTCCAGCTTCTTCCGAAGTGCCTGACACTCCGGCTCCGCCGTGGTCACCCCCTCCACCAGAGCCGCCGCCGCCACTTGCCAACGGATCGTGGCTCGAGTCCGTGCCCACACAGTTTCGGTCGACGCATCGCTGATCCTCGGCGCAAGCGCTGGAGGTCACACAGTTCGAACGGCACTCCCCCTCGCTGCACGATGTTCCCGGCGGACATTCCGTAGTCTGTGGACAAGCCGCATCACTCGAGTTGACGCAAGCGGCGCCGTCGTCCGTAGAAATGCAGCGAAAGCCAGCGGGGCATTGGGCGTCCTTCGCGCACGTGTGGCGGCAGCTGCCGAATAGGCAGATCTCGCCGTTTTCGCACTGGTTCTTGCTGGTGCAGAGCGCCGCCGACGCCGTCCCGAGATGGTGATCCTCGATTCCGAGAATGCTGTTACAGCCGGAAAGAAAGCAAGCGACCGCGATTGCCCGCGCAAAGCGCTTCTTCGAGACGCTCCCAGCCAAGGCCCTTGGCTACACTCGTGCGATCCGACCGCAAATGGTCATTTCTTTCGCCGCCGAGCGCGCCGGCTTCGAAACCGAGCAGTCCCCGCTCAGCACGACGGCGAGTTGCGTTTTTTCGCGCGGGCAGCCGCGAGCGAGCAGAGCGCGCAACGCCGTGGCGTCCGACGTTCGGGCGGATCGGAACGAAGACAACACAGCAGCTTGCACAGCGGGCAGTGCGGCGCCGGTTGCGGGCAGGGCGAATCGCAAGGGTTGTTTCCGCCCGTACCCGGACTCGTGCCCCCGGGATCGCCGTTGCCGCCGGGGAGAGGCGTAGCGGGGATGCCACCCTTCGTGTCGAGCACCGCCGCGGTCGCGAGCTGTTCGCGGCGGAAGGCGTGGCCGCGCGGCGTGGTCCCTTCGCAGACCATCGCCACGCGGTAGATCCCGGGTCGGACCGGCTCGAAGCGTCCGACGAAGCGTCCCGCCCCCTGCGCGACGAGCTGAATCGTGAACGTGAAGCCGGTCGGGCCCGTCACGTTTGCGACTGCGCGCACCTCGCCGAGGAACGCTTGCTGCTTCACGTTCAGGAGCACTTCCATCAGCACCGCGCTGCCGAGCTCGATGCTGGCCTGCTGCAGCGTGGCATCGAGGTGAAGGTCTGAATCCGTGTGGACTACGACTTCACACGCCACAGGCCTGCCCTTGGTTTGGTTTCCAGCGACCCGCGAGCGAGTGTTTGGAAGCAGACGCTTGAACTCCTCGGAGATCTGCTGTTCTTTTGGTCTGCGCAGGCCGAGCAGCACATGCCAAGTCCCCGTGGCAACCGACGGCGCGTTGAGCAGCGGCAGCGGCATTCGGACGCGGTAAAAGGCCGCGTTGGTCGCGGTCCCATAGCGATTGCCAGGCCAGCCCGCGAGCGTTTCGGGCGTGACCAGCGTTCCGTCGGGTGCCTCGAGCGCAAACGCGATCGCTTCCTGCTCACGGGAAAGCACGATGGCATCGATGCTGTGGTCGAACTCGTTGACCGGGAAAGCGATACGCTCGATCTTGCCCGGGTAGATCGAGGTCGGAGGATCCAGGATCACGTCCACGTTCGTGGCGTTCGCCAGGATGCGCAGCAAAAACTTGTCGAGCACCAGCGTTTCGATGCTGGCGGTCATCGAACCGGTGAGCAGTAGATATCCGCCCTGATTTCCCGTGAGCGCTTGCAACACGTCGGTATTCACGTCCTGCGTCCGCCCGATCCCGATGCTGAATATGCGCATCGGATCCGGAATCAGGCCCATCACTTCGTTCACGAACGGGTGAACGTTTTCCATGCCGTCCGTAATGACGATCATGGCTTGCCGCGTGGCGGAGAAAGCCCCCGTAAAGACGCCCACTGCGGTCTCGATCCCCGTGCCGATCGAGGTCGAACCACTGGGAGCATGCAGTGCGGCGAAATCATGCAGAGAGGAGTCCGGCGCGGTCATTGCCAGTGTGCCCACCAACCCATGGTTGAACGCCACCGCGCCGACGCCGTCGCTCGGCTGCGTGAGCGCAATGAACGTATCCAATGATTGGCGCAGCTTCACGATCTTTTGCAGACCGTCCGCGCACAACTCGTTCATACTCAAGGAGTAGTCGAGCACGAACACCACTTCCGTCGCGTCGGCAGCGACGGTCCGAGCGTGCACGGGGATGGAGAACAGCGGCCCACCCACTTGCTGAACCGTGATCACATCGTTTTGATCGGCGATCGCGGTCGGCGCATAGGTGATGGAAATCCGCTCGGTGGTGATGACGCCGGCCGCCTGGATGGGAACGCTGTAGGTCGCGGGCCCGGACAGCCAAGACGGGAGCGTGAGGTTGAAGGTCACTCCGCTGCTCTGATGTCCCACCTCGAAGATGATGGCTGCTGTTTCTTGCTGCGTGGTGCTCAGGCGAACGTCGCCGAATTCGAGCGTACGAGTCAGCAACATCACGAACGGAACCAACGCGAGTGGGGCGCCGAGGAGGTCTTCCACGTAAGCGGGCGCGCCGGCTTGGCGCACGACGAAGCCGCGCGTTTCCCAGGGATTCGGCGTAAACGCACTGAGGGCACCGGCGGTGCCCCAGATCTCCGGCCACTCGGCAGTACAATCGTCGGTGAGCCAGTCGTGCGAGCCGTCGAAGTTTGCCGGATAGGCATCCGGCGCGCTCAAGTCGAGCCGCAGCGGATCCCCTGAAGCGCTCAGAAAAGTGAGCGGATCCAAAATGCTTTGGCTCGCCATTGGGCCCGAGCCCAGATCCCAACCACCGAATGCGACGCGCGAAAGGGGACCGCGATCGAGCTCCTCGAAGTCGTCGACCGAGGGCGGCGGCGGAGGCCATGCTTCGACTGTATAATGCGAGGCGCCGGCAACCCACTCGGTGAGTATGGACTTCGACGAGGTGAGGATGCGGTCGCCGTTGCACGCGCTCCCAATACTCCACACACTGGCGCCCGTCGCTAGTGCTTGGTCTGCCGCGCTTCCCGCCGGCAACGCCGCGTCGCTGATCCCGATTACCTTGAGGACGGGATAGATGTCGCGCAGGAACAGCAAGGGAGAAGGCACCCCGGCGAGCTCGATCAGGTAGTCGTAGACACTGATTGCGGGCCGCACGGAGGGGCTGAAATTAGGCGGCAAGATCGCAACCCACGAGCGCACTGCCGGAGTCGCTCCCACGGAAGCGCTGATGCGCCCGCAACTGGACCCATAAAAGCTCCCTTCCACGACTCCGCCGAGCACGAGCAGATTGCCTTGCGAGTCGGTGCGAATTTCTCCCCAAGAAACCTGCGACGGTGTCCCGGAAAACGGAACCTCGGCAAACTTCGCCACCTGGTTCGGCCCCGTGAGCGTCAAGCTCGGGCCGGTGGGATCCGGACCGAGCAGCACCGTCCAGGTGACGAGCAGGCTGTCGACTGGCGTCGCACCGCCACCCGAGTGGTCAAACACGCGAAAGCGCGCGGCCTGGCGCTTGATCCTTCCGTCAGCGTCGCGATAGCCGCCGTACGGCGGGACCGGCTCGGCTCTGGTCTCGGGTCCGATGAACCAATCCGTCGTGCTATCGCCGACACGTGCGACGCCGATCCCAGGGTGAACCTTGTAAGCCACGGCTGTTGCTCCCTCGCCTCAGTCGGCGATCCACATTTTTCGTAGGATCGCCGATTCAGCGACAGGGCTCAATGGTCATTGCGTCGTCGCTCTCAGTGCTTTCGATGGTGCGACTTTCAAGCCTCTCTTTGCACGTTCGCTACACGCGCCACGCGCGCCCAGAACTCCGAACCCGGCCAACGTTTTTCATGCGCGTACAGCTCACGGCGCCTTCGCACATGTTGGTCGAAAACATTGCCCACGCCCTGCTGGTAGCCGGCGAACCAGATCCCCCGTCCGGCCCGAGCATCGTCGAGCACGCTCGCTGCTTCGAGCGCGGAACGAAATGCGAAGCACAGACCGCTACCCGCGATGGGGTCGAACGCGGCCGCCGCATCGCCTACGGGCAAGAGCGGCAGCTCACTCGGCCAGGTGCTCTTGACCGGCGCGGCAGCGCAGAAGCGAATCGGTCCCGCTCGTGTCGCACTGGCAAAGCGTCGCGCAAGGTGCGTGGTTTGCGCCAGCGTGGCCTGAAAATCCTGCTCGCTGCGCGTTCTGCGCGCCAAAGCGGCGCGTGTGAAATAAAGCGCCAAGGCGCTTCGATCCGGTAACGGACTACTGTACCACCAGCCGTTCGCGGCAGTCTCAACCAGAATCGAAGGCTCGAAGACGGTCTCGTCGTAGCAACGCCCGACGCAAACCAGGTCGTCCACTTGCTGCCGCACGCCACCGAACTTGCGCAAGAGCGCGGCTGATCTCCCGGTAGCGTCCACGATGTGCGCAGCCTCCAACGCGAATTCCTCTCGAGCAGCTCCAGACGACGGCAACGCGCGTGAGCAGCACAGCTCGAAGCAGCCTGCAGCGAGCCACGTGGCGCGCTCCACTTGCGTGGCGTCGAATAAGTCAGCTCCCGCAGCCGCCGCGCGCCGGCGCAGCCATTCATCGAAACGGGGGCGATCCAAGTGATAATCCGGGCCGAGCTTGTGAGAGATGGCGTAGCGGTCGCGGAGCTCGTCGCTGCCCCACGCGCTCTGAGTCAGATAAGAAGGGCGATGCCCTTGCTGCTGGAAAGCCTGCCACTGCCCGAGTTCCTGCAGGGCCGATTGCGCGATCGCAGACAGGCCCTCACCTGGTGACCACGCGCGCGGGCGCCGAGGATTCGCGCCCTCGGCGATGTTCTCCGCTGCGTCACCGCAGCGAGTGCG
This sequence comes from Polyangiaceae bacterium, assembly GCA_035688655.1. Classification (GTDB taxonomy): domain Bacteria; phylum Myxococcota_A; class Polyangia; order Polyangiales; family Polyangiaceae; genus PMG-095. Next base: position 11,462 of record DASSMT010000135.1, read on the forward strand.
CTCGAGCAGGGCGACTGAAAAGCCGCGCTGCAGCAGCGCAATCGCGGTCGCCGCTCCGGCGGGACCTGCACCCACGATTGCGACATCGTACCGTGACGGACTCATGGCCAACTCTATATGCCGTGAACCTCGCGGCGCGGCTAGCTGTGTTGCTGCGAATCACTGATTCGCCGATTGCCCGAATGACTATGGTGCGGTTCGTCGCGATTCGTATCATGACCTGCCGCGCGAGACGTGCGCCATACAGAAGGGGAAGCCATGAAGAAGATCAACGCAGTGCGTCTGCTCATCAGCTTCGCTTGTGCTCTTGGGACTTTGGCGCACCTGTCCACGGCGCGTGCCTCCTGCACCGAAGGCTGCGGTAGCTACTCTTCGAGCAGCGCGTGCTGGTGCGACACGCTTTGCTCGAACTACGGAGATTGCTGCGTCGATTACGCCGCGCAGTGCCTCGCGCCGCCGACCCCCATCTGTCCGACTTCGCGCACTTGGCGAGCCTCGACTCTGCTGCAGGCGCGCCCCCCCGGGGGTTTCCTCAGCCGCACCTATCCGGACGTCGGGATCGCCGCCGATGGGACCGCGATCGCCATCTGGCAGTGGACAGACTTCATGCCGTCCGGGTTTCGAGGCGTGCGCGCTCGGCGCTTCGCGCGGGGCTCCTTCGGCGGGTTCACATTCTGGTTCTGGACGGCAGCGACAGATATCGCAACAGGCACAGCGCTCTTGTCCAGCAGCTCGCCCGCACGGGTCGCCGTGGGCTCCGGAGGGCACGCCTTCGTGACGCTACCGACAGGCGACCTGGTCCGTTACCTCCCGAGCTCTGGCTGGAGCTCGCTCTCCAGCTCGGGGCTGCCAGCGACTCGCACCAGCTTCGCCCGCGCGGTAGATGCTGCCGGCGCGCTGATGTACTTGTACGAGAGCAGCAGCTCCCTGCAGGTCGCGCGCCGTGGCGGGTATGCCTGGGAAACCCCGGATTTCTTGGGCACGTCGACGCCCTCACCTGATTTGGCGAGCAACTCATCCGGAGACTTTGGCGCCATCTTCGACCCGAGCTACGCGTACGTCATGCGACGCGACGAAGCCGAGGGCGGAGGCTTCACGGCTCGCGCGACACACCTGTCTTGTAGCAACGGTCGCGTGGGCATTGCCGACGACGGGACCGTGCTCGGCGTGTGGTTCGGAAGCCCGAACACTGTGCAGTTCGCACGCCTGAACACGGCCAGCATCACCGCGCCGATTGACGTCGCGGCTTACGCCAGCGGCGCGCTCTTCAATCTGCGCTTGGCCGTAAACGGCGCCGGCCAAGCGATCGCCAGCTGGCTGCATGCGGGTTCCCTCGGTTACGAGGTGATCGCGGCCTTGTATGCTCCGAGCACCGGTTGGTCCGCGCCGACCACCTTGGCCGCGAGCGCCGTCGCCACATTGGGCGGCCTGCCGAACCTGGAAGTGGGCATCGATGGCTGCGGCGGCGCTCATTTGGTGCACGAGGACATCGGTTACAAGGGCTACGCCTTCGACTACCTGCCCGGCGTCGGCTGGGGAACGCGCTACACGTTCACCGGCCCCGTTCTCTTCCCCCGGATCGCGACCGCAGCCGACGGCGTCGCCACCGTCGTGTGGGACAACGATCAGAACGAAGTGCTCGCCGCGCGCTTCGAATAGCTGCGCTCCTCGTCACTCTCGACTTAGACAGGCTGAGCCAGCCATCCGAGGCGCAAGCGTCGTGCTCGGTGCGCCGCGCTGGCGCGAACGCGCGGCAACAGCGCGTGCTGCGAGGTGCGCTGCTGGTTAGCGAGCGCCCACTCTCTCGAAAGACAAACGGCAAGCGGGTCACAACTGTCCCGAAACCGTCGCCAGCCAGCCGTTGGGCGTTCGAACCAAGCTGGGGAGCAGAGTGAGGGGCCGCGCGCTCTGCTTCGGCGGATCGCTCGGCATGCCGGAGGTCGCCCACCAAGTGAGGCCAAGGCCAAGGGCAGCGCCGACGCTCGCCGCGCCCAGGCTCGCCTGAGACTTTTCATGCCCGCTTGCCAGCAACGTGTAGAGTCCCGCGCCGGCGAGCCCGCCGCCGATCCCGCCCAGGTCGATGAACCTCACACGCTCGATGCTCGGCGCGACACTGGGCGCGAAGATCAGGCCGCCGAGGAGACCGACGTTGTAGCCGACGAGCCCCGCCGTGAAAGCCTGCTCGGTTCGACGTTCGTCGTTCTGAGTGAGCGCCGCCGCACCAAAACTGCCGACGAGGCCTCCCCACAAGCTCGTCGAGAGCGTGAAGGAGACTCGACCCGGCGTGGGCTGCCGCAGCGCGCCGATCACGCCGCCGCCAATCGCGCCCAGCGTGGCGCCTCCCCAAAGTGCCGTGGCGACGCGCTTGCCGTCCCACTCCGACCCGTCGTCCCGCCGTGCGGCACCCGAGTGTTGGATGCCGACCAGCCAAATGCCCTCGCCCAAGCCGAGGTACGCGCCGCTCGCAATCGATTGCGGCACGCCGCGTCGAAATGGCAGGTACGCATCCGCGAGCGCAACGCCGCCGACCGAGGCCGTGGTAATCACGGCAAACGGCAGTACCGCAGCCGCCATGTTCTTCGGCTCGACCAACAGCGCGACCCAGGCGCTGCTGCCGAGGCCATAGACGAACGCAGTCGAATACAGGAGCGTCATTTCGCCCTGGCTGCGCAAATAAGAAGGGCCCGACTTGGCGCGCAACTTCGAGCGGCAAATCTCGGCCAGCTCCTCCGCGCGACGCTCGTCTTCCGGCGTCGGCGCTTCCTTCGCCAATTGCTCGAACACTGGCGCCGCGTCCTCCTCTTTGCCGGCAACGAGCAGCGCGCGGGCCTTTGCGTAGCGCGCTTCCCAGCCCTCGTCCGCCGATTCAGCCGCTGCGACACTGCCGAAGAGCAGCGTTGCCATCAAGCTTGCCAGGATGTGGCAGCGGAGATGCGTTCTCGATCGGGGCTCAGTCATGGGACCTCTCAGAAGTTCACGCGGGCCTCGAGCCCGGTGGCGCGTTCGTGTGCGCTGGCGTGCGCTGCCGCCAACTGACCCGTTCGCACGCTGTCGTCGACGGAGATTCGGAAGAGCCAGCTGGAACGAGGCGGTCGAAAGCCGACGCCCAGTTGCAGTCGTTGCCAGCGATCGAGGATCGGCACGTGCACGTGTTCGTCGACGCAGCGCAGGCTTCGGCCGAGCAGGTTGAAGTCGGCCTCGAGCAAAGGCACCCGAAGCGTCAGCGACGTCTCGAGCTGAGCTCCCGCGCCGAAGTAGTAGTCGAACTTCTGCAGCACCGGCGGCAGCGCGCTGCGATTGGGCCCGTAGGCTCGAGACCCGAATGGATGAGTCCCGCCATACAACCCGGAGATCGCCACTCGCGATACCAGCGATAGCTTGCCGAATTCACCCTTGTATTCGAACAGCGCCCCAAGGGGTTGAACGAACGCCGTCCGGTTGAGCCCAGTCTCGATCGCGGCACTGTAGTCATGAGCGAGGTAGCGATAGCCGAGCTGAAACCCAAACAGCACACCGTTGCCGAGCAAGCCACCCGCAATCGGTCGCACGGTCCGTTGGTAATATCCGAACGGAGAGACCTCTGCGCGAAACTCGAGATCGCGCAAGCCGGTCGCTCCGAACGCGGCGCCCATCGACATGGCCGAGACGTTGCCGTCATCGTAGAAGCCAGCCACGTTCGCAGCCGAATCATAGCCGCGGAGCCGAGCTAGGCGCTCGCCGAGCTCGAGTCTGAAGTCGTCGTGCTCGGCCTCCGAGAAGCGCGGAGCCGAGACTTCAGTGAGTGTGAAGACCGCGCTCGTGGCAAAGGAAAAACGGTGCC
>DASSMT010000174.1:0-15030 GCA_035688655.1 Polyangiaceae bacterium
CTCGTCCCAGCCTTCGGCGGCGCGCCGCGGCTCCTGGGAGAGTTTCCGGCAAACTCTGGCGCGTACTCGCGCTTGCCGCGAAAGCGCCGTTGTCGCTAGCACTCGCTGCCGTGAAATACGGCAGAGTCTCGTTCTTCACCTGCTTCGTGCTCGGGCTCGGGGCGTGTCGGCCTTCGCGTGAGAGCGTCTCGGCCGGGGAGATCGGCTGCAATCCGGACGAGATCAAGCGTGCGCTTTGCTGACCCACAGCTGGAGCAGAGTCTCGGCGCCCTTGAGCAACGGATACAAGAACCCGGCCTTGAGCAACGAGCTGCTGGCTTGGAGTACGCTGTCTGCGCCAGTGCCCTGCACGAGCAGCTTCACGAAGCCGCTGAGTCCGCACGCAATCAGAACGACGCCCATCAATACGCGCTCGGCCGTCAGCAAGTGCTGCGCAAGCGACTTCTCCGACGGGGTTTGAATCGCGACCGAGCCAAGCGGGCTTTCCGTGTGCATCTTTTCCTCCTTTCAGCGCAGCCACTGGGTCAGAAGCCGAGGTGTCCGGCCAATCTCGCGCCTACAACTACACGTCGAAGAAGCGCCCCCGAGATCGACAGGCCGCCGCGAGTTTTTTGATTGGGGGATTGCAGCCCTTCAGAGGGGCGGGGGCTGAGCGGCCGACGCGACCTGGCAGTACTCGAACGAGGCAAACGGCCAGTGCGGGTCCAAAGACAGCGCGATCGCGAGCGCCGCAGCGCCCGCGAGCCCACCGAACAGCGCGCCCGCGACAGCGAGCCCGAGAGTGATCAGCAGCAGTCGCAGCGGTCTTCGAAATGCGACGAGGTTGCTCACGGTGAGCTTCGAGCGCGGTATCCCCTGGATGCATTCCTCGAGCGAGCGCGAACATGACGACCCACACGCTTACGGCGAGCCCCCAAACCCGCGCGATCTTGCGCCTGAGATCAGAAACTGAGCTCTCGACGACCTGGCCCCCGCCGAATTGCGCGCTTCTTGATCCCAAAGGGGCGCACTTTGGCCGCGTGTGAGCGACACGCTTCGCGGAGCTGTGTGCCAATCAGCACCGCCGACCCAGCGACGACCCTCGACACGCTCGGCGACTTCGACGTTGGCGAAGAAACCGTTTAGCTCGTTCTGGGGCGCGGTCTCTCACGCCAAAAACATATTCGTGCACGAACCATGTTTCTTTTCTGTGCGAGCCGCCTCGGCCGAGGACTATCGTGCTCGATGCTCAAAAACTGAGGTGAGAGTGCGCCCCGCGCGTCACTCGCGACCGTCACGCGACGACGCTCAGCCGATCCCGCTCAAGTGAAAAGCATCGGGTCAGGGCCTCAAAAGCTCCATCGCGAATGGCCCCGCTAACCTACGCGCTTCGTGATCCCCGAAGGGGGACACTTCAGCGGGGCGGGGGTGACGCGTTTCGCGATCCCCGAAGGGGGAAAACCCCCGACAAGCAGCGCGAGGAGCCCGCCGCGAAGCGGCGACCCCGGCGAAGCCGGGGCTTCGAGGCAGTTGCTGCACGCGACGTTAGTTTTGGGGTCGGGGCCCCAAAACCTGAGGGTGGGGCCCCGCTGGATTCACTCCAGCGGGGCGGGAGCTGAGCTCCCGACGAGCGAAGTTCCCGCACATGGATTCGAACCACGATTCAGGGATTCAAAGTCCCTTGTCCTGCCTTTAGACGATGCGGGAAGGAGGCCGCTGTCTTTTTGTCGGCTCGGGGCGGCAAGTCAACAAAGGAGCGACATCGGCGCTGGCTGGGCGCGTTTTTTGGTACCGCTAGGCGCGCTTTTGGTAGCTGTGGACGCGCTCGACCACGTATTTGACCGCGTCCGGGTCGGTGTCCGGGAGGATGCCGTGGCCCAGATTGAAAACGTGGCCGGAAGCGGCGCTCGCCCGCTGCAAGATGTCGTCGACCCGGCGACCGAGCAGGTCGCGGGGTGCGCCGAGCAGGAGTGGGTCGAGGTTGCCCTGAACCGCCACGTCCGTGCCGAGGCGGGCGATGGCTTGGTCGATCGGGGTGCGCCAATCGACGCCGATCACGGTGCCGCCGGCGCGCTTCTGCAGCTCGAGCAGGGTTGCGGTGTCGGTACCGAAGTGGATCACGGGCACCCCGCTCTTCTCCAGATCCTTCAGGATGAAGGACACGTGCGGCAGGATGTATTCCTCGTAGTCGGTCGGGGAGAGCGCGCCGACCCAGGAATCGAACAGCTGCACGGCGTTCGCGCCGGCTTTGATCTGCGCCTGTAGGTAGCGGCGCACGACCTCGCTGAACTTGCTCATCAGCAGGTTCCAGGTCTCTGGCTCGTTGTACATCAGGCGCTTGGTGAGCGCGTAGTTCGAGCTCTTGCCGCCTTCGATCAGGTAGCTGGCGAGGGTGAACGGCGCGCCGGCAAAGCCGATCAGCGGCGTCTTTCCGTCGAGCTCTTTGCGGATCAGTTTGATCGCTTCGAGCACGTACCCGAGGCCCTCTTCCGGATCGATCACGCGCAGGCGCTCGACCGCGGCGCGGTCGCGCACGGGCTGGTGGATGATTGGGCCTTCACCCTTGGCGAACTCGAAGGGCGCGCCCATCGGTTCGAGCGGCAGCAAGATGTCCGCAAACAAGATCGCGGCGTCCACCTTGTGCGCATGCACAGGCTGGAGCGTGACCTCGGTCGCGAGCTCCGGGTTTTTGCACAGCTCGAGCAGCGTGTACTTTTGGCGCAGCGCTCGGTACTCGGCCATGTAGCGGCCGGCTTGGCGCATGAACCAGATCGGCGTCACATCGACGGGCTCGCGACGACAAGCCCGTAAGAATCGATCCCACATTTTTTTCGTCTCTACAGGGTCTGAGCCATTTCGGAGAGGTGCGGCGCTTTCTGTCCGCCTTTTTGCATCTCCTTCATCTCGTACTTGGATGGGCACTTGGCGAAGATGGTCGACGCCTCGAGGTACCCGGCATTGTTGAGCTTGCCCTCGGCCGTCACCATCACATCCATGCCCGGCATGTCACGGAAGGTGTCCGGCACGACGCACTGTGCGTAGCGCACCGGCAGAGTCGCGATCTCACCCTTGGTGTTCTGCATCTCGAAGCGGTACTCGCACGGCTGATCGCGGTGGACCAAGGTGCCTTTGACCAACTTGCCCTGCACGCGCACGGAGCGATCCGGGTATTTGTCCTTCTCGCGCAGCAGCTCGTCCACCTCTTTGGCGTAAGCAGAGGAGCGGTCGAAGCTGAAGAACAAGAGCGAGAGGATCGCGCCGCACATCACGAGCAAGCCGATCAGTAAGCCGGGGTTGCCCTTGCGCTTGGGCGGCGGTGGCGCAGGCTGACGCCCAGCAGCAGGCGCGGGGATATCGATCGCCGCCACCGCTTGCTCGAGTTCCTTATCGAGGTCGCTCATCTTCCGCGAAGCCTAGCCCTGGGCGGCGCACCGGTCCACCCGTCCCGGCGAGCTCCAGGCAGGCCGGGAAAGTTCCGGCGGATGCAGCGCGATTTCGCTAGACGCGACGCGAGAGCGTGAGCCGCGCGCCCAGAAAAGCCGCGCCAGCACCGAACGTCACCAGCACGGCCAGCGAGGTGACCGCGACCAGCCAGGGGCTCAGCGCACCGCCCAGTGCGGCGAGCCCCCAGCCAATCAGCGCTCCGAGTGAACCGGACAGCGTCGCTTCACGCGCCTTGGCGCGCCCTCCGAAGCGACCCACGAGCGCGCCCGCGCCGGCGCACGCGATCAGAAAAGACAACGCAACTGGCAATACGCCCAGGACGATCGGTAACGCGCCGCTGTTGGCGTGTGACGCCGCGCGGCTGAGCCCAGCGCCGAGCCACAGCCCCAACCACGACAGCGGCATGAACAGCGTGATGACCAGACCCGCACCGATCAACACCCACTGCCAGCGGGGCCGTCGCGCCGCAGCCGCGTCGTCGGTGTCCTGGTTTTGCAGTACGGGGAGCCGGCGCACCATGAGCTGCCCAAGCATGGCGCGGATCGTCGCGCTGTGCCTAGCGTGCTGCTCGGTTTCCGCGCTCGCTCGAGCGCAGAGCGCCGAGTACGCGCCGCCCCCGCCCATCGTGCTCGAGGCCCCGCCGCCACCTGCGCTGCCGCCGCCGGAGTACCCGCGCCGGCCGTTCGAGCTGAGTGCGGAGCTGCTCTTGGGCTTGCCCAACTGCGCCCTCGGCAGCAGTGACAATCAGCGCTGTGAAAGCGTGGCCCCGGGCCCCGGTTTCGGCGCGACCGCGCTCTTTCGCCCTTCAGCCTATTTTGCGTTGGGCGGCACCTTCAGCGCACTCGACTTTGCGTTTCGGCCGGCGCCCGGCTCGGACCTGCGAGAGGGCAGCGCGGATGGCCACTTCTGGGGCTTGGTCGGGCGCGTTTACTTCTTCGATCAGGGTCCCTTCGAGCCGTACCTCGAGCTCGGCATGGGCAGCGCAGCGCTCGGCACGAGCGCCCATGAGCAAGACGCGCAGTATCGCGAAAGTAGCGCGGGGCTCGCGTTTCGCATGGGCGGCGCGCTCGAGTTCTACGCGAGCCGGCACGTGCGCCTCGGCGCGGCGTACACGTGGACGCACTTCAACGTGCGGCAGCTGCGACGCTGTGGGCAAGCGCGCTGCGTCGAGCTGGACGACGCGAGCTACGGGCACGGCACTGGTTTCAGCAGCGTGTCCCTGCGCTTGTCCGTACTGCTCGGTCCCGGCCTGTAAAGCGCAGCCCCGGGCGGCCGGAGCGCGCCGCGTCGTGTACACTCCGGCGCCCCATGCCGGAACTCGAGCCGCTCTCGTTCGACCGCGCCCTGCGCGACGCGGCGCGGGAGCTCGCGCGCCGCGCGAAGACGGGTGAGCCGACCGAAGACGCGCTGCCCGCGTTCATGCAAGACGACGAAACGCTGCACTGGCTGCGTGAGTTGCGCGACAAAGATCCGCTCGCGCGCTCTCTCGAGCCGTGGCTCTTGCGTCTGCGCGAGCAGGCGGAGTTCGGGACCGAGCGCGCACAGCTATCGCGCGCGCATCGCGAACAGCTGCACCCGATCGTGGAACCCGAGCAAGCGCGCCGAACGCTGCAGGAGCTGCTGGGGTTTGCTCTGTCACGACCGCGCGAGCGCGCCGCCTACCTGCGCGGTTATTTCGCTTCCGCCCCCGGCCTTTGCGAGCGAGTACTCAGGTTGTGGGAAGAACGACAGCTGTTCGCCGAGCGAGTGCGCGCTCCGCTCGCTTCGTTCGAGAGCGCGAGTGAGGCCATTGCGCCGGCAGCGCGCGCATTTCTCGGCAGCACGCGCGCAGCCTTCGAAACGCTGCGCGTGCGTGAGCCGGCAGAGCTCGTCAGTGCGCTGCTCGCGGAGTCCGCTACGGAAGGCTGGCCGGCGCATCTGACCCGACGAACCAGCCTCGATTTGGCGGGCGACCCGGCACTTTTTCACGGCTTGCGCGTTGCGCCCTTCGCCGTGCCCGAAGCGCTTGGCGCGGGCAGTTTCTTGCTCGCGCTGAGCCAGGCGGGCCGCGCGCTCTCGGACGCCGCGAGCGCCGCGCGCTCACCGTTCGTGCTGAACACGGACGTGTTCGATTTGCAGCGGAGCACGATCGGCGCCCTGCTCGGCGCGCAGCCGCTGTCGGCCGCGTTCGCGACACGCCGCTTGGGACTCGCTCCGAGCCGGGTGCGCGATCAACAGCGCGTGCTCGCCCGGGCAGTGCTCGCCGAGCTGCGCGTGGCCGCTTTTCGCGTGCTGCTGCGCGAGCTGCTGCTCGGCGGCAAAGGGCAGCTCCAGCGCGAGCTGCCGGAGCTGAGCGATGGCGCGCTCGGGTTCGAGCTGCCGCCGTCGGTCGCCGGCGTGTTCATCCGCGTGCGCCCACGCGACAACCAGCGGTTCGCGGGCGCGCTCTTGGCCGCGTCCCGTCATGAGACACTTTTGCAGACTCACGACGAGGATTGGTTTCGCAACCCGCGCGCGATCGCCGAGCTGCGCGCCGAGCTGAACGAACCCGCAGCGGCGCCCAGCGCGGAGGCCCTGAGCGCCGGCACGAAATGCGCACTGACACGTCTGGAAGGCCTGCTCTAGCCGCGGAAACAGCCCAGATTTCCGCTCAAAACGACTCGTTCTCGCCTTGGCCCGTCAGGCTACCGTTGTCGAGGTGGTAGCTGAAACCGAAGACGATCGCCGTGGCAGCGTCGCCGCTCACCACGCGGCGCACCGCGATCTCCGCGGCGAACGTGGTATCGAGATAGCCGAAGCCCGCGCTCAGAGAGTGGCTCTTGGCTCCGTCGTCGTAACGATAGCCCGCGCGCAGCGGGAAGTGATCGGCCAGCAAATATTCGCCGCCGCCCATGGCCCGCACTTTCGTGCGGTCCCAGGTATCGAAATCGGCCACGACGTCTGCCTCCAGGCTGAACAATTCTTTACCGAAGCCGATGCCGCCACCGACCGAGGTCGGCTGGAAGGTGTTGCCCGGGTGATTCAAGTTCACGCCCACGATGGACAAGGCGAGAGAGTCCGCGATCTTGAAGGTGGCGGCGGCGTCGAAGGTGAAGCCAGTGACGATGTACTCACCATGGAGCCCGCTCGAAGCGAGGCTCGTGCCGAGCGGCCCTTGCCCATCTTGCTTGAGCCTCAAGTAGTGCACGCCGACCCCCAAGAAGAGCTGATCGGAGAACGGATACGAGACCGCGCCGCGAATGTCTATCCAGGTGCGGTTGATGCCGCTCGTGTCCTGCGTGTTGTACGTCGCGCCCAGGCCACCGCCGATGCGCGAGCTGGAACCCACGGAGTCGACCGCCGCGATGCCGTAGCTATTTCGGCCCGGTTCAGGCCAAATCTGCGCCAAGGCATTCAAATGGTACACGCGCGAAGCCGACATGTTCGCCGGGTTGTTGAACAGCGCTTCGGTCGAGTTACTGAGCGCGCGGATCGCGCCGTTGGTCGCGGTGATGCGCGGCGTCTCGATCTCGTTGTAGTTGTAGCCCACCTCGGGCGGCGTGCTGCTCTTGTCTGCGCGGGCGTGCGTCGCGAGCGACGACGCGCACAGCGCCGCGAGCACGGCGCAAGCGAAGCGCACTCCGAGCGGTGACTCGGATCGGGGACGATGATTTCGCACGTGCTCCAGGGAAACGCTCCGCTGCTCGTTCGTATTCGAGTCGGGCTTACCCTCGCGAGTGATGCGTGGGCAACTTTCTCGGACGCGATCTTTTCGTGACGCAAATGAAAAACGTATGCGGCCGTGCGGCCAGCGATGCTCAGCGTCGCAAGGCTTCGCCAAACGTTGGACGATGCGACAAGCACATCGCTCGGGACAAGTTTTGTGCGCGTTGCCTCTTGACGCCTCAAACACCGAAAGTTTGCCCGCATGAGAACCGCCCGCGCGCGCGCGATGAAAGATTCTCTTCTCTGTCTGCGAGGTTAGTGATCGCGCTCCTGTGATCGCGACCGCAAATGCGGCATCGTGGATCAGACCCGTGTTACGATTGGGCGTCTATTTGGCGGACTTCTGCGTTTTGAAAATCTTGGGATTGAACTTTTTATGAGGTCGGTGCTAGCTGCCTCCCCGTTGTCGCTCGGGGCCTTGTGCACCGATTCGAGAGCGGTTCGTCGTTTGATCTGTGTGATGGAGAACCCGAACAGCGCCCCCTCGAACGCGCTAGACTCATCGATGGGGCTCCGGTGACTGCCGGAGCAGTGAGGCGTGCAATTGCTTCCAGGCTCTCCCTATCCACAGCTTGTGGATAAGTTGGGGAATTTTACCTAGTGACGATCGAAACCCCTCAAATTCACACCTTGAACGCCCACCTACCCACACCGCCTGGGGAACGCCTGTGGACAGCTGCTCTCGAGCAGACCCGCAGTCGCTCGCCCGCGTCTTTCGAACAGTGGTTCTCGAGCGTCCAATATGACGGCTTCGAGACCGGGGTGCTCTCGCTCACCGCCCGCGACGAGTTCGTGCGGGATTGGGTGAAGGCCCACTTCCTGCCCGACCTGCTGGGTCATCTGGCGCGCATGGCTGGCGAGCCCAACCCGGCCAGCTTGCGGGTGAAGTGGAACATTTCGAACGGGCTCGATCGTCCGGTTTGCCAACCGCGACGGCGCAATTCCGAGCCGCCTGCCTCGATCCCTCCGAGCTCGGGCGTTTCGAACGGCCGGCGCTCGGAGCGTCCCTCGCGCTACTCCCGCGCCCAGCTCACGGCCGCGCTCAACCCGAAGCACACCTTCCCGAACTTCGTGGTCGGTCCGTCCAACGAGCTCGCACACGCTGCCGCCTTCGCCTCGGCCGGCGGCGGTGGCCCCCGCTACAACCCGCTGTTCATCGCGGGCGGCACGGGCCTCGGCAAGACGCACTTGATGCACGCCATCGCCCACAAGGTGCTGGATGAGCGACCGGACGCGCGCATCGTGTATGTCTCGGCCGAGCACTTCACGAACGAATTCATCGAGGCGCTGCAGCACCACAAGATGGACGAGTTCCGCGCGCGCTATCGCACGGACTGCGATCTGCTCTTGGTCGACGACATTCAGTTCTTGGCCGGTCGCGAGCAAACGCAAGAAGAGTTCTTCCACACCTTCAACGCGCTGCACGACGCGGATCGCCCGATCATCGTCACGAGCGACAAATATCCCCAGCAGCTGCAGCGCATGCCAGAGCGCCTGGTGTCGCGCTTCACCTCGGGCTTGGTGGCGGACATTCAGACGCCACAGCTCGAAACGCGCGTTGCCATCGTCCGCAAAAAAGCCGAGCTCGAAGGCATCGAGCTCTCGGACGAAGTGGCCGTGATGCTCGCCCAGAGCGTGCAAAGCAACGTGCGCGAGCTGGAAGGCGCGCTGATCCGCCTCGCCGCGAAGTCTTCCCTCACCGGGCGGCTGATCGACGAAGAATTCACGCTCGGAGAGCTCGCCATGGTGTCACCGCGCCGCCCTGAGCTGATGAGCGTGGAGGACATCCAGCGCGCCGTGTGCGGGCATTTCCGGCTCTCGAACTCGGACCTGCTCAGCAAAGACCGCCACAAGAGCGTGGCCTTCGCGCGCCAGGTCGCCATGTACCTCTGCCGGCAGCGCCTCAAGTGCAGCTTCCCCGAGCTCGGCCGCGCCTTCGGCAACCGCGATCACACGACCGTAATGAGCGCCGTGCGCCGCGTGGAAGCACTCCGTCAACGCGACCCGCAAGTCAACGCGCACCTCGAAGCGATCGAGCAGCGCTTGGCCTCGTCCGAAGGCTGACGCGCCAGCGCGCCCACGTCACGCGCACTTGAAATCCAGTTCGAATTCGAACCGTGCACGCGGCGCCGTCGAGCTCGTGCTGCGAAAATTCAGTTCGAATTCGAACCGTGCACGCGGCGCCGTCGAGCTCGTGCTGCGAAAGTTCTGTTCGAATTCGAACCGTGCACGCGGCGCCGTCGAGCTCGTGCTGCGAAAATTCAGTTCGAATTCGAACTGTGCACGCAGCGTTGGCGAGAGGGATGGGGCGCTCTCAGGTGCCGCATCGCACCTCACAGTCACACGAACTGCCTCGCGTGCCGGGCGGCTCGGCAGGCGTAACGCGACGCCGAAGGCTGGGACGCGACGCGACGTGGCGCGTGACCATCAACCCATCTCTCTCGCAGAAATTCGCGCCTGTTGCACGAAGAGCACCCAATGCGCATAGTTCTGCAACGGGCAACGCAGGTGCAGGGACAATGATACAGCGACGCGAACGGCTGTTTGCGGCTTTGATGATCGTGTGCTGCTGCGCGGGCACGGCGGCGTGCGGTCGGGTGGAAAGCGCAAACGACGAGCACGCCGACGACCATGCGGGCGCCGCAGGTGTGAGCTCGCCAACTGCGGCGGGTGCCCCGGCGGCCGCGGGCGGCGCTGCGAGCGTTGCCGGAGCAGGCGGCGCAGGGAGCGACCCGGTGGGGAGCAGCTTGGTCCGAGACTACGACCAGCTCACGCTCGAAATGTTCACCGGATATGGTCCGGAGCCCTGCTCGAACGACCGCGAGCACTATCAGCTGACGCGGCTCCCGGCTCACCTCACCTGGACGGGCTGTGACTACAGCAAGAACCCCGCGGTACCAATCGCGGGTGACCGCGCGTTGAGCGACGCCGAGGTCGAGTCAGTGACGAAAGCCCTTGCCAAGATCGAGCTCAGCTCGGCGATGACCTGCGGTGCGGACGCAGGCATCGAGACACTCGACGTGACGAACGGTTCGAGCGTCGCGCGCTACGCCGACGACTTTTATTCGGGCTGCCCTTCGGGCGCACTGCTGGGCCGAACTTTCGTGTCTGGGCTCACTGAGCTCAGCAACCTGTTGTGGGGCTTCGTCCGCTCCTGACACTTCGCAGAACGCTTCAAAGGGATTTCGCTTTTCCTTGGTTGCCCGCTGCGGGGCTGGACACGGGGCTGGCGAGTGGTGAGGTCGCCACTTCGGGCAGCGGCACTGGGAGCACGACGCGTGATTCGGGGACACCGCCCAGAGTCATGCCGATGCGCACCGCGATGGCGTCGATGACTTCACTCGCGCCGGTGCCGAGCGGGGCGCCGTAGGCGAAGTCTGCGCGTGAGCGGGACGCGACTTGCGCGCCGGCGAGGGTCTTGCCGTCGCGTTCCAAACGCCATTGGCCGCGAGCGCCGGCGGACCAGCCGGGGCTCTGGGGATCGGGGGGCAGCGCCTCCAAGTCGAGGTCGACGTGCAGCACGTAGTCGCCTGGCCGAACGTCGCGGGCGCCGATTTCGACGCTCGGAAAGCTGCTCCAGAGCGAACGGCTGAGCGCGCCGCCGAGCGTGCTGCGCACCCGCTCGAAGCACAAAAGACGGGCGTTTCCCGGGGCAACGCAGTCGTTTTCGGGCATGCGCTCGGCCACGTCGATCCACAGCCGGTTCGCGTGCAGGACCGTGGGGGCCAAGGGCGGGAGCTCGGCCGAGCGCAGGGGGGCTCGGTGTTCGAGGGCGCAGCCGCCGGCGGCGACGAACAAGCCCAGTCCCAAACCGAAAAATGCCCCGGAAAACTTGGAAATCATGATTTTGGAACGATATCGGAAGGGCCTGGCAGAGCGCCAAGTTTCAGGACAATTTGCGGAGCTGCCACCTGCTCGTCCAACGCGCGAAACCTGACAGAGCAAGGATCGCGACGTATGCTCGGGGCTGAGAGAGGAAGGCCAGGGATGGCTTCGTTACGCCACATCCATCAAATGATGAACGAGCGAGCGCTCGTCCGGCTCGCCGACGGTCGCACTGGTAAGATCATTCGCGTCGACACGTTGTTCCCGGACAACGATACGCAGGTCACGGTCTGGACCGCCGACCTGCGTGGGCCAGGGCTGGCCAAGATCGAGCGCTTCGAGCTCTCGGACGTGCTCGGCGCAGCGCGCTGAGTGCCCGCGCCCGTGCGCCGCGGCTCAACTCGCGCCGGGCTCGCCGTCCGCCGTGGCGTACATCGCCTCGGCGATCTCGAAGGTCGCGTTTTCGAGACGCGAATACGCGTCCCGCACGGTCTCCAAGTTGGCGCCGGTCTCGAGCATCTTCTTCAGGCCCAGAACCTCTTGGCGGACGCCTTCGAGCTTTTCGGGCGCGAGCAAATCCGCGTAACCCTCGAGCGCTTGCTCGGTGGTGTAGATCAAGGTCTCGGCTTGGTTGCGCATCTCCGCCAGGTCTCGGCGCAGCTGATCCGTTTCCTTGAAGCGCTCGCCCTCTTCGACCAAGGCGTCGATCTCGGCCTGTTTCAGGCCGCTGGTCGGCGTGACACTGACGGCGTGGCGACGGCCCGTGCCCAGATCGCGCGCCTCGACCGAGAGAATGCCGTTGGAGTCGATGGTGAAGGTGACTTGGATCTTGGGCACGCCGCGCGGCGCAGGCGGGATGCCGGTGAGCTCGAAGCGCGCGAGGCTGCGGTTGTCTTGCGCCATTTCACGCTCGCCTTGCAGCACGTGGATGGGCACGAACGGCTGATTGTCGACGCTGGTCGTGAACACCTCGCTCTTTTCCGTGGGCACGGTGGTGTTGCGCGGAATGAGCTTGGTGGCGACGCCGCCACCGGTCTCCACGCCGATCGACAGCGGCGTCACGTCCAAGAGCAACACTTCGTCAATCGCGCCGGACAGCGCACCGCCCTGAATGGCTGCGCCGACTGCCACCACTTCATCCGGATTGACGCCCTTGTGCGGATCTTTGCCGAAGAACTCACGCACCGCCTTTTGCACCGCCGGCATGCGCGTCATGCCACCGACGAGCACGATTTGCCCGATGCCCGCCGGCGTGAGCTTGGCGTCCGCGAGCACGTTCTTACAGGCGACGATGGTGCGATCCACGAGATCGCGCGTGAGAATCTCCAGCTCGCTGCGCTTCATCGTGCGCTCGAGGTGCAGGGGGCCGGAGGGGCCAGAGGCGATGAACGGGATGTTCACCTCGGTCTCGAGCGACGAGCTCAGCTCGTGCTTGGCCTTTTCCGCCGCTTCACGCAAGCGTTGCAGCGCCGTGCGCTCTTTGCGCAGGTCGACGTTGTGCTTCGCTTTGAACTCGTCCGAAAGCAGATCGATGAGGCGCAGATCGAAGTCTTCACCGCCGAGGTGGGTATCGCCACCCGTGGCCTTGACGCTGAACACGCCGTTCGCGATCTCGAGCACCGAAATATCGAAGGTGCCGCCGCCCAAATCGTAGACCGCGATCACTTCGGCCTTCTGTTTGTCGAGGCCGTAGGCGAGCGCGGCAGCCGTGGGTTCGTTCAGGATGCGCTTGACGTCGAGGCCGGCGATGCGCCCGGCATCTTTGGTGGCCTGGCGCTCGGCATCGTCGAAGTAGGCGGGGACGGTGATCACCGCTTCGGTCACGGGCTCGCCCAGATAGGTCTCGGCGATCTCGCGCATTTGGGCCAGGATCATGCTCGAGATCTCTGGCGGTGAGAGCTTCTTGTCTTGGACCTTCACCCACGCGTCGCCGTTGTCGTGTTGCACGATGTGGTACGCGACCGAGCTCTTTTGGCGCTGCACGGCGGGCGCGGAGAACTTCTGCCCCATCAGCCGCTTCACCGCAGCGATGGTGTTTTCGGGATTGGTCGTCGCTTGGCGCTTGGCGACCTGCCCGACCAAGCGCTCACCCTTGGCCGAGAACCCCACGATGCTGGGCGTGGTGCGGGCGCCCTCGCCGTTGGCGATGACTTTGACTTCCGGCTGACCCGCTGCGTTCGTGCCCTCCAAAACGGAGACGCAAGAGTTGGTCGTGCCGAGATCGATACCGATGACTTTCCCCATACCGTAGTCCAGGGAGCATAGCGCGGAGCCCGCGGCGCAGAAAGTACGGGCGCGCCACGGAATGTAGGTGGGGCGCCCACGTAAATGGCGCTCGCTCTACTTCTATGGTGCGATCCGGGGCGTGCTGCTCGAACGCGGCGGCGCTTGCCGAGCCGAGCTGCCACGGTTTTCCAATCAGTTCAATTCGGTTTGGCTTTGGCGACGACCACGGTCGCAGGGCGTACGAGCTTGTCGCCTTGGATGTAGCCGGCTTGGACTTCGTGGATCACGGTGCCTGGCGGGTGCTCGTCCGTTTCGAATTGCTGCACGGCCTCGTGGAACGCGGGATCGAACGGGGCGCCCTGCGCTTTGACTCGCTCGATGCCGATCTTGGACAGGGTATCGAGGAACTGACGCTTGACCAAGCCGATGCCGTCCGCGAGCGCTTTGACGTCCGTGGCGGTTTCGGCGTGCGCGGTGGCGCGCTCGAGATTGTCGAACACCGGCAGCAGCTCTTTGAGGAAATCTTCGCGCGCGCGCTTTTCCATATCGGCCAGCTCGCGCCGCGAGCGCTTCCTGAAATTGTCGAAATCAGCAGCGGTACGCAGGAGCTGATCGCGGAGCTTCGCGTTCTCGGCCTTGGCGGCTTCCAGCGGGTCGACTTCAACGGGAGCGACCTCTTCAGTCGAGGTCTCGGACACGGGCGCTTCGGTGGCGGGGGCTTCGGCGATCGGGTTCTCTTCAGTCACGGCGCGCGCAGTATAATCACTCGCCCTAGCGGCGCTAGACCCGAAGCGCGCGCTGTGGCCAGTGAATTACTGTCCAGCGCGAACTTCTTGGGGCGCTTCTGCGCAGGGCGCTTGTCGCAGCGCGGTCAAGAGCCCACCCGAGCTGTTGGCGTTCGCCGCAGAGGGCGGCGGATTCGCGCTGAACCAGCGATCAATCCCGCTCGGAAGGACCCAGAAATGCTCTGCCGAAGGCAGCGGCTGGTAGCTCGGGGCAGCGCGCTGCTCACGACCATAGCCGGTCGTTTCCAGCCAAAAACACGTGTTGTCCGCGCCAATTGCAAAAAGGTGCACGGCGCCGCTGTGGAATTCGACCGCGCTCGAGCCGAGCGCCGCACCATCGATGGCCGAGAAGACGGATAGCGTGTGAGCACCCGCGGGCACACGCAGCCGCGCACCGCCCGCTGGGCTCTCGTTGCTCGTGGGCTCGACGGCTGTCAGGTGCGTGCCGTCGAGCGCAACTTCCACCGGGACCGGACCGAGATTGAGTACTCGGAGCAGTGGATGATAGATGAAGTACGACAGTACGGCGAGCCCCGCCCCGAGCACCGGCCCCGCGCTCAGCCAGGCCGTTCCTCCCGTTGCTCGCTCCGGCAGGGTCGCGCGGCTTTCTCGTCTCGCCTCTCCCCCATTCTGCCCGTTGAGCGCTACGACGCGCTCGGCATAGCTCGGCGCAGCGCACCACAGGCGCTGCTCTCTGTCCCAAGCCACGGCCAGGCCGCGCGCAGCGTGTGGCGAACCGAGAGGGCGCTCGGGCAGGAGCACGAGCCCCAGCGGCAAGACCGAGAGCCCGCACACCCCGAGCAGCAGCGCAAGCAAGCCGAGCCGCGGCGCGAGCAAGGGCAAGCCGGCGGCGCTCGCCAGCGCGAGCAGCACGGAGGCCAGCGTCAGCGCGAGCAGGCGCGCAGAACCGCTCGCTTGGTGCTCGGCGCATTCGTCGCAATAGCCGACCAAGAGCGATGCTCCGTCCGCGCGCGTCAGTGCCGAGCGGTGACTTGCCGCTCTGGCGCAGCAAGCACATTCTTCGGGCAGCAGCACGGAAGAAAGCGCGGCAGGCAGCGCGACGCTCACGCCTTCGAGCTGAGGCGGG
>DASSMT010000221.1:0-22061 GCA_035688655.1 Polyangiaceae bacterium
GGTTTGCAATCGCCGGCGCCATTGCACGAGCTGCTCAAAGTCGAGCTCGTCGCACTCGCGCAAGCGGTAAACGTGCAGCTGGTTCCCAGAGCCCGGATGGCGCAGGCTCCTTTCCCGTCGCAGAGCCCGGTAGTTCCACAGCTGCCCGAGCTCGACTCGGGACAGCTGTCTCGCGGGTCCGTCTCGGCTTTCACACTCCCGCACACGCCGTCGGCGCCGCCGCCGCTCGCTTTGTTCTTCGCCAGGCAGCTCTGGCAAGCACCGCTGCAGGCGCTCGCGCAGCACACCCCTTCGACGCAAAAGCCGCTTTGGCAGTCCTTGCCTGCGCTGCATGCGGCGCCCGTCTCGCCGAGTCCTTCCGTGTAGACGAGCCCCGCTCCGGTCGCGGTCTTGCTTTGCGGAGCGCCGAGAAAAACCGTGTTGGCAGTGATCGCGACCGCCGAGCCGAACCCGTCGCTCGCTTGGCCATCGCTAGCGAGCAGCTTCTGTTGTTGGGTCCAGCCGTTGCCGCTCGCGGTAAAGACGAACGCAGAGCCTGAATCAGTGCCTTGGTCGTCGTCTTGTGGGCTGCCGACGAGGATCAGGTTGCTCTCCGAAATCGCCACAGAACGCCCGAATAAATCGTTGATCGAGCCGTCGTTCGCGCGCAGAGTCGCGGTTTGTGCATGCGTGGCATTGGAGACCACCAAGACGCTCCCGTTGACCGATGACGGCTCGAATGGATGGGCGTAGCTGCCAATGACCGTGTATGCGCTCGACATGGCCAGCGCAGATCCATAATAGGCGAGGTTTGCGCTGCTCGAGGAAAGGTTGATCACGGGCAGCCAGCTGCTGCCGTCGAACGCGTAAAAGCCGACCGTGAAGCCGTTCCCGCGGGCAGTGCCGAGCGCGAGCTTGTTGCCAGAGAGGGCCACGCCGCTGCCGAAATGATCGCCTGCGTTGTTGCTCGGGACGAGCTTCGCTTGCTGCGACCAGAGCGCGCCGTTTTGGAGGAAGGTGTAGGCCGCGCCCGCCTCGTTCGCGCTCTCGCCTTTCTTGAACGGCGCTCCGAGCAACGCGACATTGCCGGAAATGGCCAGCGCGCTCGCGAAGTGGTCGCCGGCTGCCGCGTCACTCGGGACCAGCTTCGCTTGCTGCGTCCAGGCATTACCATTGCGGGTGAAGACGTAGGCCGCGCCGGAATCTGCGGCGGGTGCGTCGGCGAGATGGGCGCCCACCAGCGCGATGTCCCCGCTCAACGCCACCGCGTAGCCGAAGGCGTCGCCGCTTGCGCCGTCACTGGCGAGCAGCTTTTGCTGCAAGCTCCAGGTACCGCCATTTCGCACGAAAACGTACGCGGAGCCGGAGTCGATTCCCTGATCATCGTCGCCGTACGCGCCCACGAGCAGTGTGTCGCCCGAGGCAGCGAGCGCTTTGCCGAAGAAATCGCTGGCCGCGCCGTCGTTCGCCGTGAGCCTTTGTTGCTCGACCCAGGCCAGCGGATCGATGATGAGCGGCAAGCGCGCGTCTTGGACGTCGAGCTCGAGTGTGAGGCCGGGCCGGGTTCGCACGCGCACGCTCACGGCTTTGCCGCTGGCATCTTTCGCAAAGGCCTCACCGTAATGAATGGTGCGGGTACCAGCCGCAGAAATCAGCGCCTCGCCCTGCGCTCCGAGCTCGGCTGTGACGGCAGGGTCGCCCAGGGCCAGGCGAATTTGCAGTGGTTCGCCGCGCTGGGCACAAGGCGGGAGCGCGCGGATCGTGAAGCCCTGTTCGAGTCCGGCCGGGCCGGGCAGGTACCACTCGTCGAAGTCTGCATGTCGATACTCAATCGCCCCCGGGCGCTGTGCGCTCGGCAATGGCGCTACCGGCGGGATCGCTTGCAGCGCGTCTTCGCAGCCCCAAGTCAGCGCCGTCAGATCCACGGGCGTGACCGAAGCGCGGGCCAGATCTGCCGCGAGCAGCGAAATGCGACCGGTCTCGAACCGCACATCGAGCTGCATTCGCGGCAGCGTGGCCGACCAGACGCCCGGCTCGAGCTCACGCGCTCGGTACGCCTGCCTCGCTTCGCGGTCGCTACACGCGAGTGGGAGCAGTGCCACGAAGAGGGCGAAACATTTGACGAAGCTCGCACAGGACAATTCGCCCGAGCGTAGCCACGCCGCGTGTTTCGGCCCGGCTTCCGGATGCGTTCATTCCATCTCGCGACGATAGGCGAGCTGGTCGTCGTGCATCCGCAGGAACACGCGCTGTCAGATCTCTTTCCCGAGGACGCGGATCTTGAAGCCGAGCTCCTGCGACAAGGCCACCATCTCCTGGAAGATGTCGCCGTAGGCCACGGCCACGTGGTTCGACAGGTAGTGGGCCATCAGCGTGTCCCGCGAGATCCCCATGTCGGCCGCCATGAACGGCCATTGCCGCGTGGTGCCTTCCCACCACTGGTCGCGCACAGCCTCGGGCAGCTTCACGACTTCACCGCGCCCGATATCCATCCACAATTGTCCGTCACGGATGTACGCGCGCGCCCAAGTCATCTTTCCCGGCAAGCTCTCGCCGGCCAAGGTACCACCGGGGGTGGGGAAGTAGAGCGCGGGTTGTCGATACGAGTGCGCGTCGCGCAGGCTGTCTGGGTCGTGATTGAACGCGTACGCGCCGCACGAGCCCGAGTTGAGCAACACCCACAGAAACCGTCCGTCGTGCTGCGCGCCCCAGCGCACGTCGTGAAACATCACGGCTTGGTGCAGGCCCTTCTTCTTCAACAGCCGCTTCATCATTTCCATGGGCATGACATTGCCCTGGTCGGCTTCGGTCGCGGTGGCCACCGTGTCGCCGTTCGATTCGGGGCGACACGTGGAGTTGAGCAGACCCTCTGCCAAATCGGACGGGGGACGCAGCGGGATCAGACCCAGCTGGTACTGCCAGCCCAAACAATCGGCCTTGAACTCGCCGAGCAGGTCCAAGGCTACCAGGTAATCTCGCAGCTGCTCTTTGCTGGACTGTTCGTCGAAATCCTTCGCGTCTGCCTCGCCGTGGTGGAAACGGAGGCCCTTGTCTTTCACGAAGGCATACGCGTCGTCGATGCGCTTCTGCTCGACTCGTCGGCCGCGGTCGATGATCCAGGCCTGATCGACCTTGTGCTCGGTGAAACCGTGGCGGTTGAGCAAGCGCGGGCCAAAGTAGCCGTTGATCATGCCCATGGAAGTGTCCCCGAGCATCAAGATCAGCACTCGCCGCTCGCGGATTTCGCGCGCCACCTCCAGGGCCAAGGCGGAAGCCTGGGCCGAGATCGGCGCGTGCGCGCGGAGCTCGTCCGTGCCGTAGCGGATCTGACCGCTCGTGCACCACTCGTCGAGCTGCGCCATGAAGGTCTCGTCGCTAGAGAAGTCCGGCGCGTCGGTCCACGCGCGCGAAAACGGGCGATTCAGACTCTCGAGACAGGCACCAGTGTTGAGCAAGCCGACCAAGCCGGGCCAGCGACCAGAGAAATTGCTGGCCAAGAGCAAGGGGTTGTCTTTGCCGACCACGCCATCGGTGGTGTGCGGCCCATAAAACCAATGCACGCACATCCCGATCATCGGATCGTCGATCGGCCCGAGCTTTTCGATCGCGTGATGCGGCTTCGACAAGAAGCCGGGCACCAGATAAGGCGTGCGTCCGAGCTTCTTCAGCGCGCGTTCGAGCTGCGTCGTCGCCTCTTGCATGTTGGGTAACGCCAGCTGGTTCGGGACGTCACGCGCATCCCCCGGCCAAAATACCGCGATCTTCTTGTGCATTACTGCTCCTCGGCGCGCCTGATAGGCGCCACTAGAACCCGGAACTCGCGAGCATAGTGCGACGGGGCCGGCTCGCGCTAGTGCACGGAAAATCGAGTTTACTCGCAGTATTTTGCTGGCGCGCTGCGCAAGCGCCAAGGCGAGCGATGGCCGGCGGTACGCCGTCGGCGCGGTTGCGTTGTGCTGCATTGGTTGCGTTTCGCTGGTATCAGGATCGCCCGCTGAAGCAGTTCTGTGACGATCCGGTCGTGGGATGTCGGATGACCAAGCAAGCTGATTCGGCCGCTGCTCTATACCGGCGTTCTGCTGATGGGCGCTGCAATAGGAGCCGTTACAGCGACATCATCGGCCGTCCGGAGCAAGGACAGAGCTGACTGCGGGCAGATAGGTACAAGCTGAACGCTGAGCCGATCTTGCGCTTCAGTGCTGCCAGCGATGCGGAGATGAGTCTGCGGTGTCGCTGATTGCGGCTAGGGAAGCCCCGCCGTGGATGGCTCACCGAAGCCGACGGGCGGTGATGGATTTGCGCAGTGGAGCGAGGGGGGCTCGTTCGTCGAAGATCACGGAGTCGCCCTCGGCGCGCACGCCGAGCCGCGCGAAAAGCTGAGCCAGCTCTACGGTTCCCGGCTTTTTTGCCAGGCGCTCGAAGAGCTCACGCACGATTTTCGTGCCCGTGGCGCGGTCCGCCACTTCGAGCACGCGCTCGATCGGCCAGAAGTCTTCGTCGGAGGCGCCAGTTCCGCCAATCGCACGCAAGACGTCGTCGAGTGAGTGCAGGTTATTGCTCCTTTCGCGCAGTTCCACATCGGCCACCAAACAGAACAACGCCCCGCCCCAGTACGTGCGCCCCCAGGTTCGAGTATTCTCGAGCCCCTGGTCACCGGCCTGAGGCAAGCCTTGCGGCATCCCGTCGACCATGTCGCGCCACACCTTTGCCTCACTGATGAGTCCGACGCGCGCCCGCGCGATCGGTTCGAGGTAGGTCGCCAAACCTTCGCTGAGCCAGCTGTGGGCTGGCCCAAGGTCGGGGAAGTTGGCGTGCAGCAACTCGTGCGTCACGACCCAATCCTCGACCGTATTGCTCGGAGTCACGCGATCCGAAGCGCGCACCAACACGCCGGGGCCTCCTCCACCCAGGGTAAGTCCCCGCGTTGAATCCCCGGAGCCCTGCATCAGCAAGAGCAGCGTGCGGCGCGCCGGCAGATGCCCTTGGTAGTAGCTAGCCACGGCGCCCGCGGAGGTTCTAACCCAAGCTTCGGCTTGCGCGGGGCTCAGACCCAAGCCATGCGCGGCAAGGCCCAGCTGTAGACTGGTATCACCCGCCGGGATTTCGGCCACATGCAGCGGCCCAAAGGCGGCGAAGGCGGCGTCGTCGAGCACGCGAATTGCGGCCTGGTAGCGACTGCCTTGCCCGCCCGGGACCGCCCGAAACGCGCTCACGAAGCGCGCGTCCGGGCCGGGATCCACCTCGAGCTCGAAATCGCCCGTTTGCTGATCCGTGGCCGGGTGCAGCAGCCAGGTCGAGGGCGGCGAGATCAGGACGTCACCCGCGGCAATCGCGGTGTCCGCTTCGCCCAACGTGTCCGTCGCCTCACGCAGCGCGAAACCATAGCGGACTTTGCAGCCTGAGTCGCATGGCGCGAGCCACGACCCTTCGCGCATGGCTGCTGGCAGCCAGTGATCGCCGTGGGCCACTTCGAATTTCCGCACGAAGGGCCTCAGCTCGGAGTCCACGGAAAACACGCCGTCGCTCTTGCCCTCGAAATGGCCTTCGACCTCGAGCTCCGCGCCAGTCTCGAGGCGCACATGATAGTGCCAAGGCACGCCGGCAACCGCGCTCACCGGACTTGGCGCGGGTGTGCTTTGTGCGGCTGAGCGCCCGGGCGCCTTTGCGCAGCTGATCAGGACCGCGAGCCCGAGCAGGAAGCGCGCACGAGCCGCGGGACCGAGCGCGGCGCGAGGTGAGAGACTCGGCATTTGTTCTTCTCCGCGCACCGGGGCAGGATGCATGGACAAGAGATGCAGCCAGCAGGCGCGGTCGGCAACTCGAGAGCAGGTGACCTGCTCTTCGATGATGTCGCGTCGTCCTTGCTCGTCTCCGAAGGCCGCCCTAGTGCTAGACTCGCTCCGATGGCTGGCAGCGTGCTCGAAATCGTCCCCCTCGGGTTTCCATGGGTCACCGCCGACCCGTTCCTGTTTTGCGTGCATCACGACGACGCCTACCCGGCCGGTAACGAGCGCCTCGGGCCAGCCGTGTCGCTCGCAGGGCGCGAGCTGGGCCAAGACTTCGGCCGGAAAGACGGTTTCAGCATGTACCACGGGCGCGTCGTGCCGGGTTTTCCCCAACACCCACACCGCGGCTTCGAAACGGTGACGATCGTCCGGCGCGGCTACATCGATCATTCGGACTCGCTCGGCGCGACGGCGCGCTTCGGCAGTGGCGACGTGCAGTGGCTCACAGCGGGTGGCGGCATCGTGCATTGCGAGATGTTCCCACTTTTGCAGCGGGACCAACCGAATCCGCTCGAACTGTTCCAGATCTGGCTGAACTTGCCGAGCAAGGACAAGCTCGTCGAACCGCATTTCGCGATGCTCTGGGACAAACACATCCCACGCCGCTCGTTCTTCGACGATCAACAGCGTGAAACCCAGGTCACGGTGATCGCCGGTCGCCTCGGCGATGCCACGCCGCCCGCGCCCCCGCCGCACTCTTGGGCAGCGCGCGCGGAAGCAGACGTGGCGATCTGGAGCCTGAAGCTTGCGCCCCAGGCCAGGTTCGGCTTGCCGAAGACGCTGGCGAGCACGGTGCGCATTCTGTATTTCTTCCGCGGCACGGCGCTGCGCGTTGCAGGTGAACAGCTGACTTCGCACGCCGCGCTGCACGTGCAGAGCGATGCCGAGGTCGTGCTCGAGAATGGCACGAGCGAGACGGAGATCTTGCTGCTGCAAGGGCGACCGATCGGCGAACCCGTGGCCCAGCACGGTCCGTTCGTGATGAACACGCGGGCCGAGATTCAGCAAGCCATGCTCGACTACCAACGAACGCGCTTCGGTGGCTGGCCGTGGCCCAGTGACGATCCCGTGCACCCGCGCGAGGCGGGGCGCTTTGCCAAGCACGCCGACGGCAAGATTGAGCAGATGGAGCGCGTGTAGCCGCGCGTGTCGGTCGCACCGGACCTGTAATGCTTCGCAATTATCCCGAAGGCGGACAGCCGCAGCCGGATGCGATCTGGATCGACCTGTGCAACGCCAGCGACGCCGAGCGCGCCGAGGTGCAGCGGGTAACCGGGCTGCGCGTGCCGGATCAATCGGCGGTGCGCGAAATCGAAACCACGAGCCGCGTCTACACGGAGAACGACGCTCTGTACTTGTCTACGCCGCTGCCCGCGTCCGAAGGTGCCTCCGAACCGCTCAGCGCCGTCGGTTTCGTGCTGACCCGGCGCGTGTTGATCAGCGTTCGCTTCTCTACTGATGCCGTCTTCGACAGCCTGTTTCGCGGTTGTCAGGGGACTCCACCGCATTCGGCCAGGGAGATATTCTTGCGTATCCTGGAGGCGCTCGTGGATCGCGCGGCGGACACGCTCGAACACTGTAGCTCACAGCTCGATGAAGAGTCGCATCGCGCGTTTCACGCCGACAAGCAGCGCCGGCGTGCGCCCAAGACGGTGTCCGAGAAGCTGCGCGGCACGCTGCGCAGGCTCGGGCAAATTGGCGATCACATCTCGCAGATCCGCGACACCTTGCTCGGCTTCGGCCGCATCGCGGCTTTCGTGTGTGAAACATCCAATGGCCTCATCGCTGCGGACGAACGGCCGCGGCTCTTGGCGGTGCGCGCCGATATCAGCTCGCTCAACGACTACCAACAGCACCTCTCGGGCAAGGTGCAATTTTTGCTGGACGCGACCCTCGGCTTCATCAGTATCGAGCAAAACGACGTGGTCAAGGCGCTGACCATCGTGTCGGTGGTCGGGGTCCCGCCCGTGCTGGTGGCGGGCATCTACGGCATGAACTTCGCGCACATGCCGGAGCTTCACTGGAGGTTCGGCTATCCCTTCGCGTTGCTATTGATGCTGGTGACGGGGCTCCTGCCGCTACTCTGGTTCCGCTGGCGCGGCTGGATGTGATCTTCGGTGTCCGACTGAGCGGACGCGCCTCGCGCGCGTCAGATTGCCACAGTACGCCAGAGGCCAGCGCCGGCGTTGCGGGGAACAATTCCGGCATTCTCGCGGAATCGCCCCGCCAATCACGGTGGGCACGTTAGGTGCATCTGATGCGTGTGAATTCCTTCAGTTGCCGAGCTGTCGATGCCACCGCCCAACCTCCCCGTTCGACCTGCTCGTTCACCAACATTCGACTTCGATACGGATGCGGGCGGCGTCTTGTCACCTACGCAGCACGCGCAGCCGTCGCTGCTGGAATTGGAGGACCTGCTGCAGGACCTCAAGCCCAAGAAACACGTCGAGGTTCCGCCCGATGCGCAGCGGGCGGACGTGGCCGCGGAAAGTGAACGCCCGCCTCAGGAGCTGCCGGTACCCGGGGAAGTGATCGGCGGCACGTATCTCGTCGAAGGAGAGCTCGGGAGCGGCGCCATGGGGGTCGTGCTACTTGCGGTCGATCAGCGGCTGAAGCGCAAGGTCGCGATCAAGCTGATCCAATCGTCCCTGTTCGCGAAACACTTCCAAGATCGCTTTCTGCAAGAAGCGCGCGCCATGGCCGAGGTCAACCACCCGAACGTGCTGGTGATTCACGCCTTCGGCGAGCACCGCAGCGCGCCCTATTTCGTGACCGAGTTCGTCGCCGGGACCACGCTCGACCGCGTGATCGCCGAGTGCCGACGCGCGATCGACATCGACCTGGCCCTGCGCATTCTGGACGAGATCTGTGCGGGCGTCGTAGCCCTGCACGCAGCGGGCATCGTCCACCGCGATCTCAAGCCAGCCAACATTTTGCTCGACGGGCAGTTTCGGGTCAAAGTCGCCGATCTGGGGCTCGCGCAGAAGTACGTCACCGCCAAGGCGATCAAGGAGCTGGTTGGAACCCTCGGCTACATCGCTCCCGAGCTCACGGTGGATGCCGGCGTGCGCGTGGCGGCGAGCCCGCAGAGCGATCTGTATTCGATCGGCTGCATCGCCTACGAACTCTTGACCGGACAACCCCCGTTCGAGTCGAAGAGCGACGATGGTCTGATCATGCTGCATGCCACGGCCAAAGTGATCCCTCCGAGCTACATCCGCGGCGATCTCCCGCCCGCGCTCGACGCGGTGCTGCTCAGAGCGCTGAGCAAGGATCCGGCGAGTCGCACGCCGAGCGTGGAGCATCTGCGCCGCGAATTTCAGGCTGCCAGAGCTCGTAGCAGCGAGCCGACTCGGATCTTGATCGCCGAAGACGAGGAAGATTTTCGCCTGCTGCTCGAACTCAAACTGCGCGCCGAATTTCCGGACGCCGAGGTGGAGGCGGTGTCCAATGGCCAAGCCGCTTTGGAAGCGTTCGATCGCAAACCGGCATCGGTCGTCATTCTGGACCTGCAGATGCCCGTGCTCGACGGTGTCGCGGTCACGGTGCTTTTGCGCTCGCGCCCAGCTTCCACGCTGGTTCCGATTTTGGTGCTGACCGCTTCCGGCGGCCCGAACGAGTGGAAGTTGCTTTCGTCGCTCGGCGCGGATCGCTTCCTGGTCAAACCGGTCGACCTGGACGACGTGGTAGCGATGGTGCGGCGCACCGTGAAAGAGCGCACCCGTCCGCCCAAGGGTCCGTGATCAGCCGATAACGAGCGCCTTTCGCGCTCAGCTTTCTTCGTCGGTCGCCTCGACCGCGTCCGCGAGGCGTTGGGCCAAGAGCTCCCGTGCCTGACTCGCCAAACGATTTTGCAACTGGCGAGCTCGGTCGAAGAACTCCACGAGCTCGTCATCTCCGGCGTCTTCCGCATCGGCGATGTATTGGGTGCACGCGTCTGCGGCCTTCAGACAGTGATAGAGCACGCTGACCAAATCGTAATTTTCGTCCGTCTCGGCCGTGCCGGTGTCCCTGCTGACGCTCTGACGTGCGGGTTGCGTTCGATGCTCGAGCTGGGTCATGCGGAACTCCTGCGTTTGGCTGGCCATACCCAAGTTGCTGCACGCCTGGTGCCAAATCTGGCGACCGAATCTCGCGCGTGCCGTCGTTTGATGCGAGCTTTTGCCGTGACGGACTGCCACAGCGCGACGTCCAGACTTAGCGCGAATTTCAGCAGTTGCCTATCGACTGCCGCGCAAGACAACGAAATCAGGTTGCTCTTGCGAGTGGCATTCCACTTGCTTCTGCACAGTCAGGGCTGAGCGCAGCGCGCTGGCGAGGTGACGAGGACGACGACTGAAGCCACTGGATGAGGAGCCGACGAATGTCCGACAAATCTGGAGCGGGTTTCTTGTACGACCAACTGGAGGCCTGGTCGTCTGCGCGGCCGGGCCCGGTCGTGAGCCGGCAGCGCAGTGAAGGCGTTGCGACGCCGCCCAACCAGCCGTTCTTCGACGACGGTGACACGGAGCCGAGCGTCGATGTGCAATTGTTGCGAGACGCCCTGCGCGCGGGTTTGAAATAATGGCCAACCCGGCAAAAAGTGATGACGCTGGTGCGCCGCTGGAACCGAGCACCAAAGAGCATGGCGTCTGGGGCACGAAGTCGGACGCCGTGGGCGGTTTCGGCGAAAGCTACGGAGCTCAGGTGGCCGCAGGGCACGAACCCGGTTTGCCTGACAATGCCGAGGAAGCGCCGGAGGACGCGCCGCTCGGCCGCGAAGTGAGGAAGACGCTCGGCCGCGCGCATATCGACGCCGCCGACTTGCGTGTGGCGGTCCGCGCCGGTCACGTCACGCTGCTGGGCACCGTGCGTGATCCGCTGGAAAAGGCGCAAATCGAAGCGCGCGCGCGGGCCATTCCGGGGGTAGCCGGCGTGACCAACCGGCTGACCGTCGCCAGTGACGCGGGTGCTGTGCGCTAGCGGGCTGCATCCGGCTTTCGAATGGCATTCGAGCGCTGCGAGCACCGATGTTCGAACGTAAAGCGAAACGTCTGCGTTCGTCTGCGCTCTCGAGTGACGACCCGGAATGGTACAAGGACGCGCTGATCTATGAGTTGCACGTGCGCGCGTTCGCTGATTCGAACGCCGACGGCATTGGCGACTTTGCGGGCCTGATCGAAAAGCTGGACTACCTGGCCGATCTGGGAGTGACCGCGCTTTGGCTCTTGCCATTTTACCCGTCGCCATTGCGCGACGGCGGCTACGACATTTCGGACTATTGGGGCATTCACCCAAGCTACGGCACGCTGGACGATTTCAAGCGCTTTCTCGACGCGGCTCATGCCCGCGGTATGCGCGTGATCACCGAGCTCGTGATCAATCACACCTCGAGCGACCACATCTGGTTTCAGCGCGCCCGCACCAGCCCCGCGGGTTCGCCGGAACGCGCGTTTTATGTTTGGAGTGAGACCTCGAACAAATACACCGAGGCACGGGTGATCTTCCAAGACTTCGAGGTCTCGAACTGGACCTGGGATCCGCTGGCCAACGCCTACTACTGGCATCGCTTCTACAGTCACCAGCCCGACCTCAACTTCGACAATCCCGCCGTGCACGCGGCCATCTTCGAAGTCTTGGATTATTGGCTCGAGCTCGGCGTGGATGGCGTTCGCCTGGACGCGATTCCGTACCTGTACGAACGCGAAGGCACGAATTGCGAGAACTTGCCGGAGACGCACGCATTCCTACGCAAGCTGCGCGCTCACGTCGATGGCAAGTTCAAGCATCGCATGTTGCTCGCGGAAGCGAATCAGTGGCCGATCGACGCGGCTCGCTATTTCGGACAGGGCGACGAGTGCCACATGAACTTTCACTTTCCGCTCATGCCGCGGCTGTTCATGGCCTTACATGGCGAGGACGCCTTTCCGATCGTCGACATTTTGACGCAAACGCCTGCCATCCCAGAGTCCTGTCAATGGGCGACGTTCTTGCGCAATCACGACGAGCTCACGTTGGAAATGGTGACCGATCAAGATCGAGATTTGATGTATCGCGTGTATGCCAGCGAAGATCGGGCGCGCATCAATCTGGGCATTCGTCGTCGGTTGTTCCCGCTGCTGCGCGATCGGCGACGCGTGGAGCTACTGACCTCCCTGCTCTTTTCTCTGCCGGGCACGCCCGTGCTCTACTACGGAGACGAGATCGGCATGGGGGACAACATCTATCTCGGCGACCGTGACGGCGTGCGCACCCCCATGCAGTGGGACTCCGACCGCAATGCCGGCTTTTCCAAGGCCAGTCCGCAGAAGCTGTACCTGCCCGTGATCGTCGAGCCGGAATTCCACTACGAAGCGGTGAACGTCGCGGTTCAGGAGGAGAACCCGGCTTCGCTCTTGTGGTCGATGAAGCAGCTGATCGCGATGCGCAAGCGCCATCGGGTGCTCAGCCGCGGGGCGCTGCGCTTCTTGCATCCGAGTAACCCAAAGGTGCTCGCGTTCTTGCGTGAGGATGCGGAAGCGACCGTTTTGGTGGTCGCCAACCTCTCGCGCAACGCTCAATATACGGAGCTCGAACTCGGCCAGCACCAGGGCCGCTTTCCCCGTGAAATGTTCGGGCTATCGCGTTTTCCAGAAATCACGGACCGCCCGTATGCTCTGACGCTCGGCGGGCATCAAGTATACTGGTTCAGCTTGGAAACGAACCAGTCCAGTCTGGCGAGCGCAAGGGAGCTGCCCGTGCCAGTGCTCGGCACTTGGCAGAGCTTTGCGGAAGAGCCCGCGCGCAGCGCCGTTGCCGCAATATTGAGCCGATACGCGCGCGAGCAACGCTGGTACCGGAGCAAGTCGAGCCCCGTCGAACAAGCGGAAATCGAGGACGTCTTCAGCTTCGGAGACGCCAAAGCCAGCGATCATTGCCTGGTGGTGCTGGGCATCGTCCTGGCAGACGGAGTGCGCGAGAGCTACCTGATGCCGCTCAGGTTCCTGCCCGCTACTGACACGCGAGCCGACGTCCCTTCGTCAATCGTGGCCGAGCTCGAGATCTCCGGTCCGGAACAACCCCAGCCGACGCGCGGAGTCTTGCTCGATGCCAGCTCGTCACGCGGCTTTGCCGAGGCGCTGCTGGGGTTGCTTCGGACTGGCGGACCGCTCCAGGGCGAGACCGGTCGTATCAGCGGCGAACTCTTTGCGGACGTGAGCGTACAGCCCACGGCCCTGGAACCGCGCTCGCTGACCCTCGAACAGAGCAACTCCACGATCGTTTACGGCTCCAGCTGGCTGCTCAAACTTTTGCGCAAGATCGAGCCGGATCCGAACGTGGAGCTCGAGGTCAGCCGGTTTCTGGCCAGCGCCTCGCCGCGTCCGAAGGTTCCCCAGCCGATTGGCGCTCTGCGCCTGAGCACGCCGGCGGGTGCGCGCACGCTGGCCGTCGTGAACGAGTACGTCGAAAATCGCGGCAGCGCCTGGGCGCTCACGCTCGAGTCGCTGTTCACCTTCTTCGAGCGCGTGCTGTCCACGCCCCCGGGGTCTTCGGCGGTAGCGCTGCCCAGCACTTCCGAGGCGGAGTGCAGCGAAGAGCCTCCGGAGGCATTGCTCTCGGCGGCCAGCCCGTATTTCTCGCTCGTGCGACTGCTCGCCGAGCGCACCGCAGAGCTGCATCGCGCCCTCGGTCGCAAGACCAGCGAGCGCGGCTTCGGCCAGGAGCCGTTCACGCTGCTACATCAGCATTCGCTGTATCAGAGCGCGCATGCAGAGCTGGCTCGTTCGTTCGATAAGCTACGGCAGCAACAGCGCAGCTTGCCCGCGGATGCTGCGCTGCTCGCCCAGTCGGTGCTGAGCGCCCAGGGGCTGATTGACGAGCAACTGCGGCGCATCACCCAGGAACGGCTCGGCGTGACGCGGATTCGCTGCCATGGAGATTACCACTTGGGCCAGGTGCTCTTCACCGGGGACGATTTTCTGATCATCGATTTCGAAGGCGAACCCGGGCGACCGGTCTCGGAGCGTCGCTACAAGCGGAGTCCGTTGCGCGATGTGGCCGGCATGCTGCGTTCGTTTGCGTATGCAGCGGAAACCGCGCTGCGCTCGCAGCGCGTGCGCTCCGAAGATCGCGTCCGCCTTTTGCCCTGGGGGGAGGCGTTTCGCGCCTGGGTGTGCGTGAGCTTCGTACGCACGTACCTCGCGAGCAGCGAAGGCGAAGCCTATTGCCCCGAGAGCCCGGCAAAAGCTCGCTCGCTGCTGCAGTTCCACGAGCTCGAGAAAGCGGTGTACGAGGTCAACTACGAGCTGAACAATCGCCCCGAGTGGCTGGCGGTTCCGCTCGCTGGCCTTGCGCGGCTCGCGCAAGTCAGTCGCTGACTCGGCGTACCAACACCGCGATCGGCAGCTCGGCGAACAGCTCGGAGAGCGCGAGCCGATGCCGCACGTTCAGGCTGCGACCGCTGAACACGTCGCGATATCGCCCGAGCAGCCCTTCGTCCGAGACGCAGGCCGTTCCCCAACGCTGGCCGAGTGGCCACGGGCAGCGTCCGCGCGTGACGCGAAAAGGGAAACGAGTGACCGCGCACAGCAAATCGCAAGCTTGTCCTGTGCGTCCGCGGCCAAACGCAACGCAGTTTTCTCCGGCATCGAGCGCCGTGTACCCGCTTCGAAAAAGCGCTGGCTCCGCCGCGCGCAGGCGCAATAGCCGGCTCAGCACGAACAGCTTCAATCGGCCGTCGGCGTAGCTTTCACGCAGGGCACGGATCAGCTCCACAGGTTCGAGCCGTGATTGGTCGAGCTCCTCGAGCGCCGTTTGCAAAGAGCCGTAGTCGACCGGTCTGCGGTTGTCGGGATCGACCAGCACTTGGTGCCAAAGCTCCGAGCCCTGATAGGTGTCCGGGATCCCCGGCGCGCACAGCTTGAGCGTTACTTGGGCCAGGGCCTTGCACGCCGCGTACGGCTCCGCGCGCCTGCAGAAACGCAGTAGACGAGCCCTGAACTCCGAATCACCGAGCGTGCCAGCGATGAAACTGCGGAGTGCGCTCTCGTAGCCCTCGTCCGGGTGTAACCACGAGCTGTGTTGTTTGGCCTCGCGACAAGCCTTGAGCATGTAGGCTTGGATGCGCGGCTCGAGCTCGAGCACGGCGTCGGCATCCGCGCCAAAGGGCAAGGCACCCACTAGCGACTGATAGTAGAGGTATTGAGTGCCGCGCGCGGGCGCTTCCGCGCCTTCATAGGCGCTGCAGTAGCGGCTGGCGATTCGCGTGAGCGCAAACACGGTTTGACGCCAGGTGTTCGGCAGCTCGCACAGCATGCTCAGCCGCGCGCGGGCGTCCTCGCCGCGCTTGGTGTCGTGAGTCGACGTGGTGGTCAGAGACAACGGACGGTCGCTGTGGGCGGCAGCATTGTGAGCATGAAACTCGTTCAGGGGCACGCCCAGGCGCTCCGGTCGGCTGCCGACCTCGTTCTCGGCCAAGTTGCGCGGATAGCGATAAAATACCGTGTCTTCCAGGGCCTTGGCGGTGACGGGCCCCGTGGTCTGCTGAAAACGCAGCATGAACTCCGGCGCGCCCGAAATGCGGCTGTCCAAGAGCAGCAACGAGCGCAAAAATTGGAATGCGCCCCGGCCCGCGGTGGGATTGCGGCGTATTGCCGCGGCAACGGCGCGGTTGATCAGCGCTTCGTCTTCAGCGGTTCGAGTTCCATCGGGCTGCACGTAGCTGCGGTAGGCGTCGAGGGCCGCCATCACCTCCACCAGCGCGCCGTGGAGGCTATGCCAAGTCAGATCCCGCCAGCGTCGATCCTGCTCGGCGAGTCGCTCCAGGGTTCGCGAGAGCAAGGTCGCTTCACTGGCGAGCAGCGAGTCCAAGATGTCTCGCTTTGCTCGAAGCAAGTGCTCGTCGAAGCTCAGCGTATCGCCCGTGAAGCGACGATAGGTGTTGGAGAGGCTGAGCTCTGTCCGGCGATCGAGTAGCACGCCGGTGACCGCGCGGGCGAATTCGTAGCCGGTGGTGCCGTGAGCGCGAAAGCTCGGCGGGAGTGCTTCGCCCGGCGCCAAGATCTTTTCTACGATCACGTACGCCGGGAGCTCGCCTTTTTCACAGTCCGGCAGCGCCAGGTGCAAGCGCTCGGCGAGCGTCCGCAAATACCCGATTGGATCGAGAAGCCCGTCGACGTGGTCCAGGCGAACGCCGGTGATCTTTCGGTCGCTGAGCAGCGCGAGCAACTTTCTGTGGCTGGCGTCGAACACCTCCGGCGCTTCGACGCGGATCGATGCAAGTTCGGTCACATCGAAGAAGCGGCGGTAGTTCACGGCTTCGAGCGCCAATTGCCAAGCGCTCGAACGGTAGTGTTGGGCACGCAACAACTCGTCCAAAAAGTCGAAGCTTTCGGGTTGCGAGGGGCTGCCGCACAGCTCGGCCAGTGCGCGCTCGAAGGCCGCACGCAGATCGTTGCTGGCGGTGACGAATGCGCTCAGCGCGCGCTGCGATTCGCGCGCATTGCGGCGATAAGTTTCGACGGCGTCTGGGTGCGCCCACACTTCGTCCTCGAGTTCGGCGAAGGAGCTTGCGATCTTGCGTAGCGCTTCAATCTGCACCGGATCGGCCTTGT
Source organism: Polyangiaceae bacterium (assembly GCA_035688655.1). Classification (GTDB taxonomy): domain Bacteria; phylum Myxococcota_A; class Polyangia; order Polyangiales; family Polyangiaceae; genus PMG-095. Next base: position 16,337 of record DASSMT010000221.1, read on the forward strand.
CCTCGAGCAGATCTGCGACCCGTGTGAGGAGCGGAGCCAGGGACTTCGGACGGAGCGGCAAGTGGCGCTTTCCCGCCTCCAGCCGGAGCGTCTGGCCATCGAAGAGCAGCTTGAAATAACCGCGCTCCAGACTCAGACCGTATTGCTCCGGTAAAATTGGCAGGAGCAGCTTGTGCGCCAGGGTTTCTTTGGGTGGTTGCCAGTCGATGTCGAAGAAAGGCGCCCGTTCGGAGGCCTGGCCGTGTTCGAGCACGTCTTCCCAGGCACGATTGCCGTCACAGCCGACGCCCATGTGGTTGGGTACGAAATCCACGATCAACCCCAGGCGATGGGCCTTCAGCGCGGCGCATAGAGTTTCGAAAGCGGCCTCGCCACCGAGCTCCGGATTCAAGCGATCGTGGTCCAAGACGTCGTAGCCATGCGTGCTGCCGGGGGCGGCCTCCAAGATTGGTGACAAGTACAGGTCCGAAATCCCGAGCTGCGCGAGATAGAGCACGATGCGCGCGGCGTCGGCGAAGCCGAAACCGGCGTGCAGCTGCACGCGATACGTGGCGCTGGGCGTACGCAGACTCACTCGCGCCCCGGTTGGGCTGGATCGCAGACCGTGAGCCAGAGCGCGCTCTGGGCCGGCAGCTCGAACTGCTCGTTCCAGCCGTGGATCGGGCAGCTGGCCAAAAGCGGCCGCGTACTTTGCGGCGAGTGATCGGCAATGCGCGCGAACGAGCGTGCCGAGCCAGGATTGAAGAGCAGTAAGCGGCTGCCGCGCGGCGTGTTGCGAAGCACCCACAGGCAGTCGTGCGCGACGCCCGCGCTGGCCGGCGCTGGGGTTTGCAATACCGGATCCGTGCGCCGAAGTGCGAGCGCTCGGCGATACAGGTCGAGCGTCAGTTGCTGTTCGCTGCGAGCCTGCTCCGCCCAATCGAGCTTGCTCGATAGGAACGAGGACTCCGCCTGCGGGTCCGGGATCGCCGCGCTTTCGGCTTGGAATGCGCTGAAGTGCCGGAATTCCTCGCGTCGCCCGCGAGTCACGGCTTGGCCGAGCTCGCCCTCGTGGTCAGAGAAGTACAAGAACGGGCTGCTCGCGGCCCATTCTTGCCCCATGAACAACAGCGGAGTTTCGGGCAAAAACGCGAGCAGCAGGCTGGCTGCTCGAAACAGAGCCGGCTCGATCAGCTGATGCAATCGCTCGCCGTGAGCGCGGTTGCCGACTTGGTCGTGATTTTGCAACGCAAATAGCAAGCGCTGGGCGGGCACTCCCGCCGCCGACTTTCCGCGCGGCTCACTCGTGCCGGGCACGACTTGCCCTTCGAACAGCTGGCCGCGCTCGATCACGCGCGCAAGCTCTGGCAAGTCACCACTGAACGCGCGGTAGTAGCCGTCGCGCTCGCGAGTGAAGAGCACGTGCAGGATGTGATGGAAGTCATCGCTCCACACCGCATCGATGCCGTGCGAAAAGAGAGACCGCGGATCGTTGCGATTGTCCTCGGCGACGAGCAAGGCGGGGGGGGAACACGCGCGCGCGACTTGCGACAATGCTCGGACGATGTGCGGCTCTCCCCCGGGCTCGAGCTCGTGAGTCGCGTCCAAGCGCAGACCATCGAAGCCGAGCGTGTTCAGCCAATATGCGGCGTTGCTGAGCACGAGCCGCCGAAAAGCGGGCTTCGCCAAGGCCGGTGCTCGACCCCAGGCATTGCTGCGCTCGGCCTCGAAATACGACTCGGAAAATTGCGGCAGCGCGTTGCCGGCGGGTCCGAGGTGATTGTACACGACGTCCAAGACGACACTGAGGCCCTCGCCGTGGGCAGCGTCGATGAACGTCGCGAGCTCCTCCGGACTGCCGTAGCCGGCGAAGGGCGCGAACAGCGCGACGCCGTCGTAGCCCCAACCCCGTTTACCCGCGAAGGCCGCGATGGGCATCAGTTCGATCACGCTGACGCCGAGTGCTCGCAAGTACGGCAGGCGTCCGAGCGCGCTAGCAAACGTCCCTTTCGGAGTGAAGGTGCCCACGTGGAGTTCGTAGAAGACCTCGCCGCGCCCGAGATCGATGGCGCGCTTTTCGTGCTTGGGAGTCGGTAGTTCGCCCAAGACTCGGGCAGGGCCATGGACGCCGTAGGGCAGAGCTCGCGCGTAGGGATCGCGTGCCAGTTGCCCGTCGATTCGAAAATCATACAGAGCGCCGGGAGCGAGCCGCGGCACGAAGCCGCCAAAGACTCCGCTCTCGCCCTCGGGGGCGAGCGCGACTTCTTGCGTGATTTGCCCGGGGTCGCTGTAAATCACGACTGTCATTGCGCGGGCACGATCCGACCAGGCCGAAAACCGCACGCCTCCTGCTTCCGCTTGCGCGCCGAGAGGCGTACTGCCCTGCGCGCTCACGTGCGCCGCTCCCGCGACAGTAATTTGAGCGAGACCCCGGCCAGGGTGGTCTTTTCCCCGCCAAGGCGTCTTTCTTTCGCGCGATCGTTGGCGGTGTCGAGCAAGAGCTCCCAGGGGCGGTCGTCTTTTTCGAACGGCAGCGAAAAATCGATCGGATCGCCGTGAGAATTGACGAGCAAGAGGAAATCATCGTCGCTGAGCGGATTGCCTTCGCCATCCGGCTCATCGATGCCATCGCCCGCTAGAAATAAGCCGAGCGAGCGGGTCTCCGCGTTGCTCCAATCTTCGTCGGACATTTCCAGCCCGTCGTGACGGAGCCAAATGATGTCGCTGACTTGCGAGCCGCGCAGAGGGCGCCCTTTGAAGAAGGTGGCCCGGTGCAGCACCGGGTGCGCGCGGCGCAGCGCGGTCAGCTTCTTCGTGAACTCGAGCAGATCGCGCCGTTCGTCATTCAGCTGCCAGTCCAGCCAACTGAGCGGGTTGTCCTGACAATAGGCGTTGTTGTTGCCCTGCTGGGTGCGCCCGCGCTCGTCACCGTGGGAGAGCATGGGGGTGCCCTGCGAGAGCAAGAGCGTCGCCAGCAAATTGCGCTGCTGCCTGGCTCGCAAGGCGCGAATTTCGGGATCATCGCTCGGACCTTCGGCGCCGCAATTGAAGGACAGATTGTGGTTGTTTCCGTCCTTGTTGTCTTCACCATTCGCTTCGTTGTGCTTCTCCGAGTAACTGACCAGATCCGCGAGGGTGAAGCCGTCGTGACAGGTCACGAAGTTGATGCTCAGGTAGGGCTTGCGGCCATCATTTTCGTAGATGTCGCTGCTGCCCGTCAGGCGATAGGCAAGCTCCGAGGCCGAACCGCCATCCCCGCGCCAGAAGGCGCGCATGGCGTCGCGGTAGCGCCCGTTCCATTCCGCCCAGCGAATGGGAAAGTTGCCGACTTGGTAGCCGCCTGGTCCAACATCCCATGGCTCGGCGATCATTTTGATTTGGCTGAGCGTCGGATCCTGATGGATCAGCATGAAAAATGCGGAAAGCTGGTCTACCTCATGCAGGGAGCGCGCGAGCGCTGCCGCGAGATCGAAGCGAAAGCCGTCCACGTGCATGTCGAGCACCCAATAGCGGAGCGAGTCCATCATCAGCTGCAGCGTCTGTGGGTGTCGCACGTTGAGGGTATTGCCGGTACCCGTGTAGTCCATGTAATAGCGCGGCTCGTCCTCGACGATACGGTAGTAGCTCGGGTTGTCGATGCCGCGGAACGACATCGTGGGCCCCAGATGATTGCCTTCGGCGGTGTGGTTGTAGACCACGTCCAGGATCACTTCGATGCCGGCGGCGTGCATCGTGCGCACCAGCTCTTTGAACTGATTGACCTCAGCGCCAGGCGTCGTTCCCGAGCGAAAGCGCGGCTCCGGCGCAAAGAAGCCGATCGTGTTGTAGCCCCAATAGTTGCGTAACCCGCGGTCGAGTAGGAACTGGTCGTCGACGAACGCGTGGATCGGCATCAGCTCGATGGCAGTGATGCCGAGTTGCCGCAGATAGTCGACGATCACCGGATGACACATGCCGAGATACGTGCCGCGTAGCTCCTCCGGAATCTCCGGGTGCTGCATGGTCAGCCCACGGACATGCGCCTCGTACACGATCAGCTCGTGGAAGGGCAGGTTCGGATGCTTGTCACCTGCCCAGTTGAAGCGCGGATCGATGACCAACGAAAGCGGTGCTCCCGTGGCTTCACTTTCGCTCGCAATCAAGTCTTCTCGGCCTTGCTCCGAGTCGTACGCGAACGAGCCGGCTTGCCAATCATGCAGGCCGGAAAGCGCCTTGGCATACGGATCGATCAGGCGCACGTGCGGATTGAAGCGCAAGCCACGCTCCGGCTCGTATGGCCCATACACGCGGTACGCGTAACGCTGCCCGGGTCGAATCCCCGCTAGGTAGCAGTGCCAGACGAACCCGGTCCGGCGCTTGAGCGGCACGCGGATCTCGTCGGCGCCGTCGTTGATCAAGCACAGCTCGACCGCCGTTGCGCGCTCCGAGAAGATCGAGAAGTTGACGCCCTGCTCGTCCCACGTCGCCCCGAGTGGGTACGGATTGCCCGGTTTCTGATTCACGTTGCTCGTTTTCCCGTGTTCGATCGCGTCGCAGCGTGTGCACGATTGGCGCGAAATGTTGGCTCAAGAGATCAGAAGGAACTCATCCCGGAAAAGGGGCTGGCTGTGCCTCCGCTGCCGAACGGATCGCTGCCAGAGACGGCCCCGCCGATCCCGAAAGGATCTCGCCCAGCGCTAGCAACGCCGGCAGCTCCGAAGGAATTGCTGCCGCCCGTCGCTGTGTCGAAGCCCCCACCGACCAGGCTCGTGGCGCTTCCGCCGAGAGTCGGGTTTGCGCCTCCTTGTCCGCCGGGGTTGGCGCTGCCGCCTTCGGTAATCACTGGCCCCGCAGGCCCGGTGGGCGAGCCGATCGGCGGGCCGTGATCGCTATCGGCGCCACACGCCAGTGCGCAGCGCGCGAGCGTGGCATACAGCGTCAGGCGCACGAAGCGCTGGAAGACAAAGTGTGGCATCGAGCTACCTTTCGACGCCGCTCAGGGCGGGCGTCGCACGTGTCGCTCATTGCTTTTGCAAAATCGATACCGCGCGCCGTTAGATCCCGCGCACGGGCAGCAGTGCGCGAAACGCTATCCGAGCCGGCCCTCGACGATGGCGGCGTTGGCCGTCATTGCCATCAAGCGACCGGAGTCCGCGATCATGCTCACGAACGGCGCGTCCCAAGTGCGGTCGGACCAGGCGGGGCGCCATGCCTCGGCCAAGCGCGGATCGCGCGTCCAAAGCGTCCCGAGGCTTGCCACCCATTCGCGATCCAGCACGTCCAGCGCGCTGGCTGACAGATCGGGAGCGCCTGGTACGATCGAGACCGTCGTGACATCGCCTTCGGTGCGCAAGGCGGTGCCTTCGCTGCCGACGATCAAGGCCAAGCTTCGCTCGACGCTGCTCGAACCGCTGACGAACGCGCGCGTGGCGGGCGTTTGCAGGAACTTGAGCTCCCAATCCAACGGCGAATACAGCGCGGCAAAGGCGCCCCCTTGAACGAGGCGACCGCACACCAACCAGCGGCTATCGTCGAAGCGCAGCACGGACGCCACATACTGCACGCGCTCGAGCGGGAAGGGCTTCAACCAGCGGCGCCCGGACAGGGCCAATAGCGCTGGGGGCAACCCGGGGCGACGGCCGACGGCGACCACCAGGTCGTCGAAGATCCCGCTCGCGTCCAAGAGCTCGATGTTCGGATCGGGTGCGCTGACCGTCTCTCGCATGCCGTCCGAACCGAAAACGCTCAAATGGCCGCCCGCGCCGCC
>DASSMT010000227.1:0-8549 GCA_035688655.1 Polyangiaceae bacterium
CATGACCGAGCATGGTCTGCACACTGCGCAGGTCGGCGCCACCGGTCAGCAAATGCGTCGCAAATGAGTGGCGAAGCTGGTGCGGGTACACGCGGCCGCGCAGCCCGATCCCGCGCGCGTAGCGCGCGACGATTTTCCAAAAGCCTTGACGCGTGAGCGGCCCGCCGCGCGGCGAGGGAAAGAGCACGTCGGGTCGCCCGCGCGCGGGTCGTGCCGGGGCTGCCTGCTCGCTGCGTGCCTCGAGGTAGGCCTGCAAGTGGTCGAGCGCGATGTTTCCGAGTGGTACCAGGCGTCGTTTGCCGCCCTTGCCCAGTGCCGAAACAATTCCGCGCTTGAGATCCACGTCGCCCGCGGTCAGGCCCACGAGCTCACTCACGCGCAAGCCCGCGGCGTAGGTCACGCTCAACATGGCTCGATCGCGCAGGCCGCGCAGAGTCGAGGGATCCGGTGCTTCGAGCAGCCGCAGCACGTCCGCTTCGGTGAGCGTCCGCGGCAAACGTCGGCCGAATCGCGGCCGAGCCGAGAGTTCGGTGGGATCTGCGCCGAGCACGCCTTCACGCAGCAGGAACTTCATCAGCCCTCGTGCCGCCGAGAGGTGCCGTGCGGCGCTTCGGGCGCCGAGGCCATCGACCGAGAGCCGGTTCAGCCAGCCGCTGATCATGCCCAAGTCGACGGCATCCACTCGGCCGATCCCCGACTCTTCGGCGAAGGCCAACCATTTGTTCAGATCCCGGCCGTAAGCCTCGAGCGTGCGCGGCGACAGCGCCCGCTCGACCCGGAGATGATTCAGGTACGCTTCGACCAGACCCTCTAACGTCACGGCAGAAGCCTAACGCCGTCTGGGCAGGCGGGCGAATTTCGCTCAGTTGCGGGTTACGCGGCAGCTGCGGCGGCGACCAGCTCGCGCAGGCAGGCTTCGGGCTGGGCCTCGCGCATCAACGCTTCGCCGATCAGCACGGCGTCCGCCGCGGAGCGAGCCACACGCTGGACGTCCGCGGGACGTTTGATCCCGGAGAGGTGAACGCGGGTGACCGATGCCGGCAGCTCGGCCAAAATGCGCGGGGTGCGCTCGGAGTCCATGACCAACGTGTCCAGATCGCGCGCGTTCACGCCGATCAAAGTTGCCCCGGCACCGAGGGCCATCTTCGATTCTTCCTCGCTGACGACTTCCACGAACGGCTCCAGCTTTCGCGCGCGTGCGGCGAGCGTCAATTGGTTCAAGCGCTGCTCGCTCAGGCAGCGCACGATCAACAACACCGCGTCCGCTCCATAGGCGAGCGCCGCGTCCAACTGACTTTCGTCGATCACGAATTCTTTACACAAGAGCGGCAGCTCGCTTGCGGCTCGCGCTTCTGCCAAATGCGCATAGGCACCATCGAAGAAGCTCGCGTCGCACAGCACGCTGATCATGCTCGCGCCGGCACGTTGGTAAGCGCGCGCACGTTCGCTCACCGAGAGCGCGGTGGACAGAGCGCCCGCCGAGGGCGAACGGAACTTGATCTCGCTGATCAGCTTCAGCCCCGTTTCGACGCGGCGCAACGAGAACCCGCGCGGGCCCGGCGCAGCCGGCAGACGCTGCGCGCGCAGCGCAGGCAGCTCTGCGCGCTTTTGCTCCAAAATGCGGGCGAGCAGCCCCGAACCGTCACCGCTCACGGCGTTTGCCCCGCCGGCTCGGCACGGCGCGACGTGGTGGCGCGCCGCAAGCGTTGCAATGATTCGGCCGCGGCTCCCGATTCGAGCGCGGCGAGCGCGCGCGCGGTGGCTGCTTTGGGATCGATGTCGAACGCGACGACCAGGGCGGCGGCAGCGTTCAGCAAAATGGCGTCGCGCGCGGGGTGCGCCTCGTTCTTCAGAATCGCTTCCAGCACGCGGGCGTTGTGCTTCGGATCGGCGCCGTCGATGGCGCCCTGGGGGCTGCGCGGCAAACCGAAGTCCTCCGGCGTGAGGCTGAACTCGCGCACGCGGCCGGCCGCCACTTCGCTCACCCGCGTTGGCGCAAATGGGCTCATCTCGTCCAAGCCATCCTCACTGCGCACTACCCACGCGCGCGTGGTGCCGAGCTCGGCGAGAGCGCCGGCCAGCACCGGGCGGATGGTGTCGTCGAACGCGCCGACCAGTTGGTGCGTGGCGCCGGCCGGATTCGCCAACGGGCCGAGACAATTGAACAATGTTCGCACGCCGAGCTCCCGCCGCACTGGCATCACGTGGCGCATGGCCGGGTGATGAGCTTGGGCAAAAAGAAACGCGATCTGGGCTTCCGCGAGCACCTCGGCCTGGCGTGCGCCGGCTACGTCCAACGGGATCCCCAGCGCCTCGAGCACGTCCGCGCTCCCGGCACGGCTGGTCGCGGCGCGATTGCCGTGCTTGGCCACCGGCACGCCCGCGGCCGAGGCGATCAGCGCGGCGCCGGTGGACAGATTGAGGCTCGCCGAGCCGTCACCGCCGGTGCCGCAGGTGTCGAGCAGGACCGCGAAATCATGCCGGACCGGGATCATGACCGCGCGCATCGCGCTGGCGGCTGCGGCCACCACGCTCGCGTTTTCATTGCCCGTATGACGCAGAGACATCAGGAAGCCGGCCATGCTGGCCGGGCTCCACGCGCCCGCGAAAATGGCGTCGAACACGCGGCGCACGGTCGCCGGCGAGAGCCCACTGGGCCCGGTCATTTCTGCGAAAACTTCGTTGAATTTGGGGATTTCAGCGCTCACAGCGAGCCGAGCCAGTTCTCGATCAAGCGTAGACCGTGATCGGTGAGGATCGATTCAGGATGAAACTGCACACCTTCTACCGCGAATTTTCGATGGCGAAGCGCCATGATTTCGCCCTTTTTGGTGCGCGCGCTGACCTCCAACACGTCGGGGAAGCTCGCTTCCTCGACGATCAGCGAGTGGTAGCGCGTGGCCTCGAAGGGGGAGGGCAGCCCGCGAAAAATGCTGCGCCCATCGTGCTCGATACCCGAAGTCTTGCCGTGCATGAGCTCCGGCGCGCGGATCACTTTGCCGCCGAAGGCTTGGCCAATTGCTTGGTGGCCAAGACACACACCAAAGATGGGGAGGGTGCCCGACAGTTGCTCGATCACGGAGAGCGTGACGCCAGCTTCGTCTGGATTGCCGGGACCCGGGGACAGCAACACGCCGTTGGGGCGCGCCTCCCGGATTTGCTCGACCGTGACCCGGTCATTCAAGCGCACATCGCACTCGCCGCCGAGGCTCTCGATGTACTGGACCAGGTTGTACGTAAATGAGTCGTAGTTATCGACGACCACGACGCGGGTTTTCACCGGTCGCAGCGTTGCACCCAGCCCTCACCCGGTCAATGGTTTCGGTTGTTGATCTGCGCTGCTGCGCTAAACCTTTAGTGTGGGTGCCGGTGACGACGGCACGAGCGACGTCAAATCAATGATGTGCAACGGCAGCTGATTTCAAGCTTGCCGATATTGAAGCGGGCCGCTAGTGTGCCGGCCGGTCGCCAGCGGGCGGGTAGCCATTTTCCCGCTCATTTCCAGCAATTTAGTCCCCGTCAGTGACGAGTCTCCGATGGAAAATAAGCCAAAGATCGATCTGAAGTCACGCCTCGGAAAGAAGACCGTCCCGACGCCAGCGGTCGGTTCGATTCCGCCGCCTGCCGCTGTCGGGTCGCCCAGGCCGTCCACGCCCGTGGCCAATCCCAGCCGCGTCCCGGCGCCACCCTTCGCATCCGCGCAGCCCTCCACCGCGCCGCGGGTGGATGCGTCGAATCCCTACGGCGCAGTGGTGGCCCAGGCCGCCCCCGTGGTGATGAAGCCGCAAGCGATCACGATCGAGATGAGCGACGAGTTCGTCGCCGCCCAAAAGTCGGGCCGCACGAAGATCCTTGCCTTGTGCGTGGTCACCGCGGGGATCGGCGCCGCGCTCGGCTTTGCCGGCGGCGGGATCAGCGAGCGTAACAAAGCAGCCGATGCCGCCGTCGTCGGCGCCGGCGAGCTGACCACCAAGGTCGAAGCCACGACCAAAAAGGGCGCTGAGCTCGCGGATATCCTCAAATCCGCGAAAGAAAAGCTCGGTAAAGCGACTTTCCCGGACGAAGAAGTGTCCAAACTGGGGGCCATCAACCTGCCCTTCACCGCCGCCGACCTGAACGGCAAGGGCATTGGCCGCTTCAACGCCGCGACTCTGTCCTTGTTGATCGACTTTTCGACGGCCGTCGACAAGGTGAACGACCAAAAAGAGAAGCTGCAGAACGTTTTGTCCGGCAACAAGAAGGCCGTGCAAGAGTTCTTGGCAGGACAGACCAAGCCGCAAGTTCGCTGGTCCGTCGTCCTCGGCAATGGCCCGGGCGGCCCGTGGGCGACCATGCAGCCCGTGCCCACCCCGTTCCTCGCCAAGGACGGCGACAAGCCCAAGTGGCCGGACGACATCCGGATCCCCGTCGGCGACAAGCAGGCGGTGCTCAAGCGCTATAACAGCGGTAACCCGATCAGCGAGGACGGGCTGTTCGTGCCGGTCGACCCGGCATCGCAGGCGTCGGTCTGCTCCAACAGCGTGGTGACCACGCTCCGTCGTGAGCTCGGCGACCTCGAGGAAGTCCTGCGCGGCAACAAGAACCCCGGTGAAGAAAAGTCTGGCTTGCTCGACTCCGGCGAACAGCTGACCAAGAAGCTGAAGCAAATCGGCGCTGCGACCCCGTAGTTCCCCACGGACTCAGCTCACGGTATCGGCCAGTGGACCACGGTTCCACTGGCCGAATCCGTTTTGTGTCGCCCTTTTTGCCTGATCTTCAATCAGCCGTTCACGCAGCGGTGATTCGGGAAGCCGAACGCGGCAAGACCGACTCGGGCGCCGGCACGCGGCTGATCTCGACCTTGACCACGCGTCGCTCGTCAGCCTCGCGCACCACGAAATCCAGACCGAAGGCGCGCAGGCTGGCACCCGCTTCGGGGACACGGCCGAGCTCGGCCACGATGAAGCCCGCGAGCGTGTGAAAATCGCCATCTTCGGGCAGATCGGCGCCCAGATACCGACTCAAGTCGCTAATCGAGACGCTGGCGTCGACCAGCATTTTGCCGTCGCCTGCGTCCACGATCGGCGCCTCCTCGACGTCGTGTTCATCGCGGATGTCGCCCACGATTTCCTCGAGCAAGTCTTCGAGCGTGATGATGCCGCTGAAACCGCCGAACTCATCGATCACGACCGCCATGTGGTGGCGGCGCGAGCGCATGTCCTTGAGCACGCTGGTGGCGAGCTGGCTTTCCGGCACGAACACCACCGGCTGGCGCAAAAGGGATTCGACGCGCACGTCGCGCGGCGTACCGAGGGAGGCGTGGCGGAGCAGATCCTTCGCGTGCAGCACCCCGATCACGTTGTCGATCGTGTTCTTGAAGATGGGGTAGCGCGAGTGCTCACTCTCGACGACCAGCTTGATCAGCTCTTCGATGGGTGTCCCAATATCGAACGCAGTGACCTGAGGGCGTGGGATCATCAGCTCACCGGCGGTGGCGTCGCCGAAATCGAGCACGTTGCGGATCATTTCCGATTGATCATGGCCGAGTGAGCCGTTCAGCTCGCCCTCGTTCACGATCAGCTCGACTTCGGTTTCGGTCACACCCGGGGCAGGCGCGGGAGGCAGAGTCACCCAACCTGCGACGACCCGCCCGGCCCAGGCGATGGGCGCCGCGATCGGCGCAGCCAGCCATTCCAAGGGACGCAAGGCTTGCAGCAACAGCGGGGCCGTGGTGTCAGCGCTGCGCGCCACCAGCCCGCGTGCGATCTCGCTCGGCAGGGCGTAGGCGAACAACGCAATCATGGCTGCTGCCACGGGCAGCCAATTTCCGAGCCACTCCGGCAGCTGGCGTCCCACGAGCAAGGCGCTCACGGCGATGCCGATGGTACGGATCACGAGCCAACGGGCCTCGATGACCGGCCCAGATTCGAGGTAGCGGTCGAGCGCCCGCTGTGAGCCGCCCTCCAGGGTATCGCGCAGGGCCGCGCGCCGTGCCGCAGACAACTGGGTGATTGCCCAGCTCGCAGCGGCCGATACCGCGGCAAAGGCAGCTGGCAGCGCGGCTATCAATAGGTGGAGAATTTTTGATGGTGGAGCAGGATCCAAGGTCTCGCGGTGCGTGTCGCACCCGCCTCCTCCTGATCACTTAGCGGACCCACCCAGGGGCGCGCAACCCGTGCCAACCCCGACCGACCCTGAACCATGGTCGAAGTGAGTGCCCCGAATGGTGTTGGTCCGGTTGACCGGTCGGTTGTGGGGCAGCCGGAGAATAAGACAGTCAGAATCATGGGTTCAGTGCTGTTCCGCGAGCTCCTCGCGGGCCCTGCCACCGGCCCTGTTTCGGCCATTGGGCCGACGGCTGCGCGGGGGTGTCCGCGCGCTCTGCAAACTGGCTCGGAGGCTCACTCTCGGGTGCCCGAGCGGCGCTCTTGCCGCGACAGTGAGGCTGACTTCGACTCGCGGGCCGATCCGGGCCCGCCGCTGATGCTCGACCCACTGTATTGCCAATTGGCGGTGAATCAGGGGGCGGGCTGCTCCGTCCAATACAATTCACCGCCTTTGTTGGCTGCTGCAGCGCTGCCGCTGCGCGAAGATCTGCAGAACTTGCTGAACGGGCTGGCGCGGCGGACGGCCTGGGGCGGCGACCGACGTCGAGGGAGTGCGCGCATCGAGCTGTCCGAGGGCGCGCTGGCGGGCGCCACGTTGCACGTCCATACCGAGCAGCGGATGGTGAGCGTCGAGCTCGAGCTCCCCCCAGGTACCCCTGCGCACCGCTGGCAGGAGCGCATCGCCGGCAGACTCGAAGGGCGTGGCTTTTCAGCGCGAGTCCGCGTGGGCTGACGCGGGCGAGCGGTCAACCCGAAGACGGTCGAAAGCCACGGACCACCCGAAACTCCCCCGGCGCCTGCTCCTGCCCGAGCGCGATCAACTCGCCAGCGCCGCCAAACCAGGCGGCGGTCTCGAGCAGGGGAGCGGGCGGTGGTTCCGCGAAGTCGGTCAGGGCGACGGCTTGGCCGAGGCGTGCGCGGCGCTGGCCCGTGTCGTTCAGGATGCCGCTCGGGAGTGCGCGCCGCGCAGCTTCTGCCGTTGCCAGCAGTGGCAGCGTCGGATCGAGCGGCCAGGGCGCTGCATCGCTGAGCTCGAAGCGGCCGCTCGCCAGGCGCCGCAGTGCGGCCAAGTGTGCCGGCACTCCCAGCGCCAGGCCCAGATCGCGAGCCAAGGCCCTGACGTAGTAACCCTTCGACGCCTCGACCTCGAGCACCAGGCCGTGCTCGCTCCGCTCCAGCAGTTGCAAGTGTTCGACCCGGATCTCGCGTTCACTGAGCTCCGGCGCATGGCCCGCTCGGGCGAGCGCATACGAACGTCGGCCATCGACTTTGATCGCGCTGACCGCAGGCGGAACTTGGCGCATGCGTGCCCGCTCCGCCGCGAGCGCATCGTGGATTGCCGGATCGCTCAGCTGGCCCGGAGCCAGGGTCAGCTCCTCGACTGTACGACCATCGGCATCCAGCGTGTCCGTGGCGCGGCCGAAGCTGATCGTGGCGCGGTAACGCTTGCGATCCCGGGTCAAGAATTGACTCAGCTTGGTGGCTTCGCCAAACAGCAACAGCAGCACCCCAGTCGCCATCGGGTCGAGCGTGCCCGCGTGCCCGACGTCTCGGGTTCCGAACACGCGCCGCGCCCGGGCCACGATGGCATGGCTGGTCGCTCGACCCGGCTTGTCGACGACCAGGACTCCGTCAGGAACCGGAGAACCCCCGGCTGCGTTCAACCGAACCACACGCTCCGCCGCTCCCGCAGCCCGCTATCGAGCATGGCTTGGATCGAGCTGCGCACGCGCTCGGACAAACGGCCGACCAGCACGTGGTCATCCGCTGCCTCCGGGCCGTAGTTGTCCAAGTTGATCGGCTCCCCGAAGCGCATCCGCCATTTCGTGGGCGCGGGCAGCAGGCCGGCGGGACCCAAAAATGGAAAGGTTGGCGTGATCGGGAAATAGGGCAGGCCGAGCAACTCGGTCAGGCCCTCCAAGCGATACAAGAGGGGGCTCGATTCTTCCGCGCCGATGATCGCGCAGGGCACGATCGGCGCGCGCATGCGTAGGCACAAGCGAATGTAGCCACCGCGACCGAAGCGCTGCAGCCGATAGCGCTCTTGGAACAGCTTTTTGATGCCGTGCACGCCCTCGGGGAAGACACCGACGATGCTTTCCTTCTCCAGTAAGCGCTCGGCGTTCTCGGGGCACGCGCGCACTGCCCCGACGCGGTTCATGAACACGCCGGCGAAGGGCAGGTAATACACGAAGTCCTCGGCGAGCCAGCGCAGATCTCGCTTTTGCTTGTGCTCGATGCGCAGCGCGGCGCGCAACATCAAGCCGTCGAGCGGCAACGCGCCCGAGTGATTGGCGACGACGATGCAGCGGCCCTCGGCGGGGACGTTGTCGACACCCTCAGCCGTGGTGCGGAAGTAGCTCCGATACAGAAACTCGACGACCGGTTTCACGCGCTGCTCGAAGCTCGGATCGAGCCCGAAATCGTCGAATTCTTCCGAGCGGCTGCGCAGGGCGGAGCGGC
>DASSMT010000238.1:0-11646 GCA_035688655.1 Polyangiaceae bacterium
CCGGCGTGCTGACGCAAGGCATGATGCTCGCGCGAGACAAAGCGACGCGCACCTCGATCGTGCGGCGCGGCCTCAAGGTGCGGTTGGATGTTTTGTGCGAGCTGGTACCCGCGCCGCCCCCGGACGTGAACCTCACCCTGGATTCGACGAACAGTGGGAAGCTCACGCAGCGCGAGCGCCTCGAGCAGCACCGCACCGTCCCGTCCTGCGCGACCTGCCACAATTTGATGGATCCCGTGGGCGTCGTATTCGAAGGCTTCGACGCCGTGGGCCGACCGCGCACGAACGACGAACAGGGCGAGCCGATCGACACCGCGAGCGTCATCGACCGCACGCGAGATGCCAACGGCGCAGCGTCGAACCCGGCGGAGCTCGGTGCGCTCTTGGCCAAGAGTGAGGAAGTTCGCTCGTGCTACGTGACCAAGAGCTTCCGCTTTTTCTACGGTCGCGACGCCGATCCGGCGGACGCCTGCTCGCTGGCGCAGCTGGCCAAGTCCTTCAAGGGCAAAGCCTACAGCTTGTCCGAGCTGTTGATCGCGCTGACCCAGACCGACGCGTTCCTCTACCTCCCGACGGGTAATTCGGAGTCTCCATGAGCAAGCGACTCAGTCGGCGTACCTTACTGCGCGGTGCCGCGGGCCTCGGCATTGGGCTGCCCCTGCTGGAGGCGATGTTGCCACGCGCGGCGCGCGGCGCTCCGCTCACGGGGCCGCGCCGGATCATGTTCGTGTTTCAGGCCAACGGCGACCAGACCAAACGTCGCTTCATCGACAGCGGTGAAACCAGCTTCACCTTCGATGAATTCTTGGCGCCGCTCGAGCCATATCGAAAAGACCTGTTGCTCCTGAATCGCCTCGATCGGCGTTATAGCAAGTTCAAATCCGGAGAACGTGCGGACGGTCATCAGCAGGGTGGCGCCTCGCTCGCCCCGTGGAAGTCGGGCGCAGGCGCCTTCCCGATCGGCGGGGCGGACCAAACCATCGGTTATGTGCTCGGGCCGAGCGCGGATCACGAGATTGGCGACCGCGTGCTCAAGGACAACCCGGGAGTGTCCACGCGCCACTTGGTATTTCGCGTCAATACCAAGGAGAACAACATCTGGAACGTGAGCTCGCACGCCGGCCCCGTCGGCCAGCAGAGCCCAGTGAACCCCGAGACCGACCCGTACAACGCGTACACTTCGTTGTTCGCCAACGACTCGAAAGATCCAGCCGCCTTGAGCGCGCTCGCCAAGCGCGTCGCGATGAAGCAATCCGCGCTCGACAACGCGATCGGCGAAATCAGCACGCTGCGCGCCAAGCTCGGCGCGGACGACCAACAGCGCCTCGACCAACACACCCAAGCCCTGCGTGACATCGAGCGTTCGCTGAGCGCGACCGCGGGTGGAGCGGCGTGTGCGCCCATGCCCTTCGCGACACCCAAGCTGAACGTGTTCGACGACGAAAAACACGTCGAGCTCGGACAACTGTTCTTCAAAGTCAGCGCTTGGGCGTTCGCCTGCGATCGCACGCGCTCGATCAACTTCAACTGGAGCGGCAACACCAGTAACCGCGTGTACAAGAACCTCGGCCTGACCGAGGGCCATCACGACATCTCGCATGTGAGCGACGACGAAGCCTTCGGCAAGGTCCGCCGCATTCACAAACACCTCTGGGAGCAGAGCGTCACGCTCCACGAGCTGCTGAAAGCCACGCCCGACGGCCCGGGCGGCAGCCTGTGGGACAGCACCCTGGTCGTGCACTGGAACGAGCTCGGCCAAGGCGACGTCCACTCCGAAAACGACGCGCTCGTCGTGTTCGCGGGCGGCGCGGGTGGCCACTTCAAAATGGGCCGCTTGCTCGACTTCAAGAACCAAGCGTCGTTTGCGGACATGCTCGTGTCGTGTTTCCACTACATGGGCTTCGAAGACGTGACGAGCTTCGGTGACCCACTGCTCAACTCGGGTGGTCCGCTCGCAGATCTGAAGGCGTAACCCGACGCCGAAGGCTGAGTGCGGCTCTGCCGCGCTTTGGCCCCATCAAAAAAAGAAGCCACGATCACGCTGAACAACGGCGTGCTGGGTTTTTTTTGTTGATGGTCACGCGCCGCGTCGCGCTGCGGCCCAGCCTTCGGCGTCGCGTTGCGAGTTCGGGAACCACGGCCTTTCTCGCGGGCGAAGTCGTGACTTCGGTCAGAGCACGCCGGCATGCGGCATTGTCGCCTCGGGCGATACGCGAGCAGCGGTAACCAATCCGAGCGAGCAAAGGTCGCGTAATTGCAGGAAGCGGCGCCTGGGTTGTGCCCGGGGCTGCAGTGCCGCTTCGGTGATACAGTATTTGCGTGGCCAAGCTCGAGAACAGAAGCGGTCAGGTCGTCGGCCAGCGCTATGAGTTGCTCGAGGTGATCGGGCGCGGCGGTCAGGGTACGGTATATCGCGCAACTGACCGCTGGATGCAGCGCTCCGTGGCGGTGAAGATCTTGGGCGCCAAAGCTTTGCGTGAGCCGCACGCGGTCGAGCGCTTGATGCGCGAGCAACAGGCGATGAGCACGCTCAAAGGCACCTCTGCGGTGGAGCTGTTCGATCTCTTCCGCGGCGACTCGGACGAGCTGTGTCTGGTGATGGAATATTTGAAGGGCATGGATCTCGATGATTACTTGTTCACGATCGAGCTCCACGACGGCAGAATTCCGCTCGAGCGCGTGGTTTCGATCTTCGAGCCCATCGTGCGCACGCTGGAGATTGCGCACGCCGAGGGGATTTTGCACCGCGATCTGAAGCCCGCCAATATCTTCTTGCTCGAGAGCGGCGGTGTGCGGTTGTTGGATTTCGGGCTGGCGCGCCTGAAGCAATCGATTCCGCTGACGGCGCCGGGTACCGTGATGGGTTCGCCGAGTTTCATGTCGCCGGAGGCCTGGCAGGGTGTGTCGGATCTGATGGACGCGCGCGTCGACGTCTATTCGCTGGGCGTGGTCTTGTTTCGCGTGCTCGCGGGTAAGCTGCCCTTTGCGGGCACGAGCATGCAGGAGAAGTTTCGCAGCGCGACCAGCGGCGCGCGCCCCAGCCTGCACGAGTTTCGCCCGGATTTGCCGCTCGAAATCGACAATTGGACGCTGCACGCGCTGGCGCTCGATCGCGAACAACGCTTCGCGAACGTGCGTGCACTGTGGACGGCGTTCGTGTCGGCATTGTCACTCGAGCAGCACCGAAGCGGACCGCGGCCTTCGTTTTGGGCGGCCGCGAAGGATGCATTGCAAAAGCTGGTCGGCAGTAGCGAGCCGGTTTCGCCGATCGCCCGCGCCTTTGGCGCGGAGGAGCCTTCCTTCACTCGTGAGGCGCTGGCTCGTAGCGCCCACCGGCGGAACACTGTCCCCGAGGCGACCATCGAGCTCGGCGAGAGTGATTTACATCCCGTCCCGCCGCCGCTGCGTCCCGCGCGCTCGCAACCGGTGGAGTCGACCATTCACGTGTCAGACGCGGATTTGCTGATTGACCCCGAGCGCGCCTCAGAAGCCGATTGAGCCGCGGCTGGGCGAGCGGCCGGATAGCCCGTTCGGGTCAGCGAAGGCTATGCGGGCTAGTCGTGACTCGCAATCATCGATAAAAGCCCAGTGTTCGCATTTCGAGACTGGCAGTCGAAGCCGACTGCTCGGTTCGAATTCGAGCTTTTGGACTTAACCCCTCGGAGCGGGGGTCGTACATCTGCGGTGCGACCGATATCGACTCGCTTTCCGGTCCGTTTCGCATTCTTCAGCGCACCCGCGCAGTCTGGCCGCAGTGCAGACAGCACAGAGACGCGCATCCGCGCGTCGATGAACGCGCATTTCGACTTCGTGTGGCGCAGCCTGCGCCGGCTGGGGCTGTCGGAAAGCGAGGCCGACGCCGGCGCGCGCCGAGTGTTCGTGCTCGCGAGCCGCACGCTGAAAACGACTCCGCCGCAGCGCGAGAAGCGACTGCTGTTCGCGATGGTGCTACGCGTTGCGTCCTCGCATCGCCGCAGGCGCGCGAAGCTCCGCCGCGCGGCATCACGCTTCGAGCCGACCGAACAGTCAGAGCCCGAGCAGGCGAACGAGTCCGGGCGCGCGCGGCATGCCTTGAACGAAATCTTGGCCGTGATGGAGCTCGAGCAATGCTCGGTCTTCATGTTGTACGAGCTGGAAGAGATGAGCACGCCCGAGATCGCCGGCCTGCTCGATGTGTCGGTCGAGACGGTGTGTTCTCGGCTGCACAACGCCCGCGAAGAATTCGATTCTGCGCTGCGCCGCCAGCGTGCTGGCATCGGCTCCGGAGCCAAAGCGTGAGCTTCGATCCGTCGGACTCCGAACGACGGCCGCGCTGGTCGCCAGTGCCGCGCCGAGCGTCTCCCGCGCCGCACCCGTCAGCAGTGGCCCGCCGCCCGTCTCCTGCACCGTATCCTTCGCCAGTACCGCGGCCGTCTGCTGCACCCAGTTGGTCGCAGTCGCCGCGCGCATCGCAGCCACCGCGGCAGTCGCAGGCACCAGGGCCGACGCGCCCGTCGCAGGCGCCCCGCGCGTCGCAGGCACCGCGCTCCTCGCAAGCACCGCGCTCCTCGCAAGCACCCTCCCAGCCACCACGGCTGTCGCGTTCAGCCGCGCCTGACGCGCGCGAGCTCGTGCGCTCGACGCGTCTGGACTCACCGAGCGTAGGAACGCGCGAGGCGGCGCTCGAGCATGTGTTGATCCGCCACCGGCAGCGCTGCGCGCGCCAACGCTTGGCCTGGATACTGGGGATGGGAGTCTTCTCGCTGAGTGTGCTGTGGGCGCGCGAGCAAATCGCGGCTATGCTCTGGCCATGATTCGCGCTGCTCACGTCATCGTGTACAGTAAGGATTCCGACGCTGATCGCGCTTTTTTCCGCGACGTGCTTTCGTTCGAATCGGTGGACGCAGGCCACGGCTGGCTGATCTTCGCGCTGCCACCGGCCGAGCTGGCCGTGCATCCGTCCGACGAGAACGACGTCCACGAGCTGTATTTCATGTGCGACGACATCCAAGCCTTCATCAGTGCGGTGAGCGCGAAGAACGTCCAGTGCTCGCCGGTAGAGGAACAGCGCTGGGGCTCGATCACGCGCATCACCTTGCCGGGCGGTGGAAAGCTCGGCGTGTACCAGCCGAAGCACGCCTCGCCGCTCAAAGCCTGAGCAGGCCCAGACCAAACGCCTGGCCGCTTCTCTCAGGCGCCCGACTGCTCGGCCTGCTTCGGGGGGATTACCGTGCCCTGATGAAAAACGATGCGCCACTGTTCGCCCTCGCGTCGCCAGATAGAACTGCGCAGCGATGCTCCGGTGCGATAGGTGGCGAGCGCGACCTGGGCAGCGAGCTCGAGCACGCGAAAATCCGAGACAGCGACCGAAATATTCGGCGCCGAGAGCATCTGAGCGATCACTGCCTGCTTGTCGTAAACCCGACCCGAGCTGCCGTACTCGACGAATTGATCCGAGACCAGGCGCTCGAGCTCGTCTTGCGATGCACGGATGGCCGGCGTCAACAGCTGCTCTTCGCAGTCGCGAATTTCATCGACCAAACTCGACACGTAAGGAAGCGTAGCTAGCTTGCAGCGCGATGCAATCCCACGGCAGCAACGCGAATGACAGCTTTCGTGCCACGCTGAGCAATGCCGGGATGCCCGCTCGGAGCTAACGATCGTTCGGGCCTTTGCCGGCGAGGATCGCTGGCATCGCCTTTTCGATGCGAGCCGTGCGCGTCTGCGATTGCTTCGCGCTGTCGAAGTGCAGCACCCATGCGCGTTGACGGCCGGGGGTGAGCGCTCGGAAGGCCGTGGCGAACTTTTTGTCCTTGCCGAAAATGCGCGTCAGTTCCTCGGGGAGCTCGAGCTCGCGCTTGGCTTTGAAATCGACCTTGAGCCCCTTCTTCTCCACCGCGACCGCATCTTTCACGTACGATGCGAGCACGGCCTTCTTGATTTGAGCCGCGCTGGTGAACTCCAAGCGCAGTGACGATTGCGAGTTCTCGCCTTGGCTGCGCAGTAAGCCGTGGCTGTCTTTGAGCAAGCCGCCCTTGAAGAACATCAGCGAGCAGTGCGCTTTGAACGGTTGGAGGATGGCGATGTTCTTACCCTCGAACGTAAAGCAAGGCTTTCCCCACTTCAGGTCTTCTTCGAGCCCGCAACCGAGCATGATCGAGCGCACCTTCTGCATCTCATCCTGCCACGTTCGTGCGCGACTCAAGAACTGCTCAACCTTGGGATTTTGCATCGTGGCCATTCCCGAACCTCCGAACGCAGCATAGCTCGACCCATGCGCGGTCGCGCCATGATAGAGTGCGCGCCGCTTTGCTCAAAGGACTCGTGTCTGCTTCGCTCCTTCATTTGCTCGCGTGCACGCTTCTCCTGCCTCTGGCAGTCGTGAGCTGCGCGGCTTCGAATCCGCGGCCCAGCCCACCGACCTTCACCGGAGTCGAGACGAAAGATTGGTTGGTACAAGAGTCGGGACCCGTGAACCGCAACGACGTGCTGCCTGCTTTCAAGGCGGCCGCGCGCTACCATGGATGCAGCACCGAAGAGCTCGGCGCTGCATCCGGCGCCAATGTCGGCGGCGAATACCGCAGCTACTACGGGATCAGCGCGTCTTGTGACGAAGGCACGATCGCGCTCATCACCATCGAGGGCGATCGCGTGCGGATCGGCTGCGCGCAGCCAACGACGCGAGAGGCCTGTGACGCGCTGCTCCGCAGCATTGCGCAGGGCAGGTAGTTTGCTCAAGACGGCTGAGCGAGCCGGCTTGGCCGCCGCAACATGAGCAAGATCATCAGTGAAAGCGCACACAGCCCGACCGTGACGGCGAAAACGGCGCGGTGCCCGAGCGCGCCGCCGATCACGCCGAAGCCCAAATACCCGCCGATTGCACCGATGCGCGAGGCCGTGGAGTACAGATTGGTGGCGGTGCCGGCTTGGTTTGGCAAATAGTTTTGGAAGAACGTGATCGCGACGCCGCTCATCACCGCGACGACCGCGGCGCTGAGCGCTTGCAGGAAAAACACCTGCAGCGGCGCGCGCGCGAGCGTCAAACCCGCATAATACATGACGCCGAGCCCGAGCGCGCCCAAGATGATCTTCTCGTGCGGCATGCGCGTGGCGAGCACTCCGACGTATAGCATCAGAGGCAATTCGAAGACTGGAGCCAAGCTATAGGCGACGCCCACGTCGCGTTCGGCGCCGGCGAGCTCGCTCAAAATGAGCAGGGGCAGGTTCATCATGCCCATGGTCGAGCAGCAGAAATACAAGCAGAACGCCAGGAAGTGCGCCAAGAGCTGGCGGTTCTTGAATGCCACCGAGAGCGGCATGTCGAGCGCGGCCTTTCGGCTCGCTTCACTCGGCGCGCGCCAGGGCACGAATAGCGCGACGAGCAGACAAAATAGCAAGTAGCTGAACGCGGCGGCGCCGAAGGTGACTCGATAAGAGTAGTGACTCATCAAGTAGGCCGCAATCGCTGGGCCGACCGTCCACGCGAGCGCGAAGAACAGCCGGATGAAGTTCATGTAGAATGGGATCTCGTACGGCTCGACGACGCTGTGCTCGAGCGTTTCGCGCGCGTACGCGAACACTTGACCGAAGGTAATCGACGACACACCCAGCGCCAGCGCGCCGATCACGGTCAACGCCAGCGGATTGCGCACGAAAGCGTAGCCGAGGTAGCCGAGCGCGCCGCACGCGCCGCCCAAGAGCAGCACGTTCTTGCGGCTCCAGTGCGTGTCGGAGCTGCGCGCAAGATAGGTGGAGATCACGATCCCGCTGACGCTGGTCACGGTCATGAACACGCCGAAGCCAAAGTGGCTCATCCCGACCTCGCGCGTCCCGAACATCGACATGAACGGCACGACGAAGGAATAGGCGAGACCCAGCAGGATGCTGAGGAAGAGCACGACGAGCAATCCGGGCGTCGTGCCGAGGGCGTGAAACGCGCGGCGTAAGCGAGACATTGGTTGGGGGGAAGGAGCTCAGAGCGCTACATTCTCGCACGATTGCGAGTCAGGTGATGCACGGCTAGATCACGGGCCAAAAAGCTTGGGCCCCTTTCCCGACGGGCGGCAGCGGTTACGAGGCGGGCACGGGGTGAGTGAGCTGCCATTGCTCCCAGGCCAACTCCGGCTCGAGATCCGCGTACCCGCGTGAGCGCTCGAGCGCGCGGGCGTCACGCGGTTCCATGGCGATGACCGTGCCCTCGTCCACGATTTGCTCGACCTCACTGCGCGTCAACGGCCGTCCTTTGGAGCTCTCCGCATGGGTGAGAATGGCGGCCAGCGACGGAATGAACGTCAACACCGGCGTCGAGTCCTTCACCCGAGCCGAATCTCGCGTCTTCAAATGCCAGAGCCCGAATGGATTGTGTCGACCATCCTCCGCATCGTGCTCGCTATCGGGCCAACGCTCCAATACGCGCGGCTCGGTATCGGCGGTCGGCCGAAAGGTGTGGCCCGATACGAGCACTGGGTCTTCGTCGAGTTGGTAGGTGCATAGGGCGTCCAGCCACTCGATTGCTTCGTCCGTGTCGTCGAGCGTGATCTGCGCGTCGGGTAGGTCGAAGAGATGCATGCCGCAGGTGAAGACAATGCCGTCCTCACCATCCACGATGACCACTGCAGTCTCGTAGATCTGCGATGCCCTGCCCGACTCCAGACATTCGAGCCAGCTCTCCCAGGCGCAAGCACCGCCGGACGCCTCGATACGCACCGCCAAGCCTCCGGCATCGCGCAACGCTCGGCCAATTCGCGCCACTTCGAGCGCGCTTTCGGGCAGCTGACGAGCAATTTCCACGAGCGCGGCATGCTTGCACTTTTCGATGCGCGAAAGCAGCGCCGCGTCGAGCGGTCCGCCTCGACCCCACGAGAACGCTCGAGCGAGCTGATCATCCGCGATCAGCGTTACGCGAATCTCTCCCGCCTTCAACTCGATGCTGTCGTCGATCGTTGCCTCGACTCCGCGCGCTGCGAGCGCCGCGCTGAGCTCGGGCAGCGCGCGCCATGGACCCGGAACGAGCAGGAACAGCGACGGCGGTGGACGATCCATTCCGCGATGGTATCGCAGCCAGCGTTCGAGCGAGGCGATTTCGTAACCGCGAAGAGAGCTGCGCTTGCGGTCACGGAGTGTTCACAATCGCGCCAGCGCTCGGGCGTGACGCTGGATTGCCTCAGGTTGATAGGCACGGCAAAGTCCCCGGCTTCAGCGAGTTGCTGCACGGGTCGATCGTTGATCGGAATAGGCCGAGCCTGGCACGGAGCGTCTCTCTATTCGCGTTTCTTACCTTCCGAGATCAGGCGCGCGAGGCGGGGTGCGGCGTGCCGCCATGCGAATGGCGCTGCCCAACGGAGCGAAGCGCCGAAGCAGATCGCCGACGCCTCGGTGACCATTGGTGCGGACATCACCTGAAAGCGAGTGCTCGCCGTCACCGCCACCGGCTCCGCCTCTTTGCGATATCCGTGGGCCAAGCCCAGCGACACGTCGCACAGCACCTCGTCATCGCGCATGACCACGAGCTGACCGCCGGGAAACTTACCTTCCCGCTGCTGCCGCGAAAATAGCTCCTCCACCTGCTTCATCCGCGCGTCCGCCTTCTTCAGCCAGTGTACTGCCGTCGAGCGGGGGTTGCATCAACCACGCGCCTGGCCGATCAGCGCTCGTTCTTCATGCGCAGCACCCTGATTGGGCAGCGCACTCCGACGTGCTCACTCGAGGTCTCGCTGTGCGGCGAACTCGGCGAGATCGCGAAAAGGTCGGGCGCGAGGCAACTGTGGATCGATCTCAGAACGCAAGGTCAAGTGGACGCGCCAGAGCAGCGTGTCTGTGCCGAGCGTTCGAACCAGGATGTCTTCTTCTTCCTCGCGGTGTCGGGCGAGGGGGAACAACTTGCGGGCAGAGAGCACGTGGCCTTTGGGCAGCTCACGACGGAGCTCCTCGAGGGCGAAGGAGGCCTCGTTGCCGCGGAGGGGCAGCCAGTCGTCGGGGAGATCCGCTTGCTCGAGGGGGCAAATCAGGTCGACGCGAGTCCACACACCGCCTTCGCACGAGCCGAGGGCGTCGATCCAATTCGAGCAAGACTCGCACCAGCAGTAGATTTCGAAGTCGTCAGGCAGGCGGAGCGAAGCGGAGTCATCGTCGTCAGACCGGTTTGCGGGCGCAGCGCGCCCTTGAACCCATTGGTACAACCAACAGGGTCCGCTCTTGCCTTCCCACTCCGATAGCGAAAGGCCGCACGTGGGGCAGCACAAGCCGGGTCGTGGTTCGTACCTGTCGAACATCCCCATGTCGGTCGTGGGCAAGAACGTAGCAGGCTTCGGTGGCGAAACCGAGCCGGCACGTCGCGAGGCCCTGAGCCGTCATGCTGATGCGTGAGCGACGCGCGCTTCGGAGTGAGCCTTCCAGGACTGGGCCAGGAGTCCGAGGGCACCGGCAAGCAACACGATGTCGATGAGGACTCCGAGACGGAAGGCGCCGAAAAGCGCGTAAAAGCAGGCGGTCGCGGCGAGAAGTAGTCGCCAGGCGGTCAAACCGAAGGCATCAACGATGAGCGCGGAACCAACCACGAGCGAGAGAGTCGGGCATGGAATCGTGCCGAGTGGTGCGGCGTAGAAATACTCGAACCAGGGCGCGTCATCGAGAAAGTGCGGGTACACGAGACCGAAGGCGATCAGGGCAGCGCCGAGCACGGCGAACGGAGTGGAGGCGAAGCAAACAGGACTACTGGGTGGTGCACGGAGCGCCAAAATTGCGAGCGCGACGGCGAGCAACGAAAAGATTGCGCCATTGAACGGGTTTCCGAAAACCAGGGAGGCTACGGCGACCGACGCGAGTGGCGCGCTGAGGATGGCGGCCGCGAAGCGCTTGTGTGGACGAACTCCCAATAGAAACGCCAAGATCGCAAATCCGACTACGAAGTGCCATCCGACAGCGACTTCAACAGCGCCGCTGGCTGTCTGAGTGAGACCAGCGAGAATATACTTTGCAGAGGGCATACTCCCCGCGAACGCAAAGCTCGTGCCGTTTCAAGAAATGCACGCTTTCCAGGGGCGGGTCGGCTCAGGTCACGACATCACACCGATCTAGGCCTCCCCGTCGGGCGAAGCGATAACCACGGCACAACATCCGGATCGCAGATCGCCGTCGGGGTCGACGAGCTCATGTTCGCGTACGTCGCGTACGAACTGTGCGAACTGTGCGAACACGATTCTCCACTGCGCGAGGCGCGCTACTTTTCGGTTGGTGGAAAGAGCCAATGCTCACGATATTCATCACCAGTTGGCGTCAACTCACCGACCACGCCGCGCATGCCGACGTAAACGATGCCAGCCGCATCAACCGCCACGCTGTTTGGATAGAGCATGCCCCAGCGAGTATCCCACACTGTCTGTGTCGTGAAGTCGTGATTCAGTCTAACGAGGCCGCGGTGCGTCACTACGAGGAACGTGCCCGCGCGCTCCCGCACGACAGCACACGGTGCGCTCTTCAAGTCAACCGAACGACCCACGGCGAAATCAGTCGAGCTCTCCAGAATTTCAACTGCACGACCGCGATCACCACCGAGATGAGCGAGTCCGACGAATGCGATGCTCGCGTCGTCCGCGGCGAGAATCTCCACGACGTTTTCGTGCAGGAGCACTTTTCGCAATGCACCTGTATCGCTGTACCCGAGGAGTG